>DSDT01000034.1 GCA_011048615.1 Chloroflexota bacterium
GGGAGGTCAAGTGGACTGCTTGCGCATTAGGGTTGATTCGAGTACAATGATGGCGATCTACCCGTCTCTGTGGATGCGAATGCACGAACTGTCTGTCACTCAAAGTCTGTTAGAGCTTGCTCTGCGCCACGCGGAGCGGGCCGATGCCCGGCGTATCCTGCGGCTGAATCTGGTCATTGGAGACCTGGCGAGCATCGTGGATGAGTCCGTGCAGTTCTACTGGGACATTGTCAGCCAGGGCACCATCGCTGAGGGCGCCGAGTTGTGTTTTGAGCGCGTGCCGGGCCGGCTGCGCTGCGTGACCTGCGATCACACATTTCCCCTGAACGGTCGGGACTACACCTGCCCTGCTTGTGGCCAGGCGCGGGTCGTCCTGGCCGGGGGAGACGAGTTTCGGCTGGAGAGCATCGAGGTCGAGTAAAATTATGAACAAGCGGGTTCCTGTGGTGGAGAAAATTCTGAGCGCCAATGACCAGTTGGCCGCGTCGAATCGTGCGCGGCTGGAGGGGGCAGGCGTTTTTGCTGTGAATGTTATGGCCTCGCCAGGG
The DNA here is from genome assembly GCA_011048615.1 of Chloroflexota bacterium. GTDB lineage: Bacteria > Chloroflexota > Anaerolineae > B4-G1 > B4-G1 > DSDT01. The sequence continues at coordinate 549 of DSDT01000034.1, forward strand.
GCAGGCAAGACCAGTCTGATTGTGCGCACGGTGGAGGCGCTGAGGGACGAGTTTCGCATTGGGGCGGTGGATGGCGACATTGCCACGACGCTGGACGCCGACCGGATCGCGGCGCTGGGGGTGCCAGCCGTACAGATCAATACCGGGGGCAGCTGTCACCTGGACGCGCCGATGCTCCAGAGCGCGCTCCCGCAGCTTCCATTGGACGAGTTGGACGTGCTCATCGTCGAGAACGTGGGCAACCTGGTCTGTCCGGCCAGTTTCAAGCTGGGCGTGCACCGGGATGTTCTCGTCGCCAGTGTGCCGGAAGGGGACGACAAGCCCTACAAGTACCCGGTGATGTATCGGGGAGTGGATGGGTTGGTGTTGAACAAGATGGATGTATTGGACGTTTTTGATTTCGATGTGGATTATTTTCGCCGGGGTGTGGAGGCGCTCAATCCGGGGTTGGCCTTCTTTCCTATTTCGTGCAAGACCGGTGCTGGGGTGGAGGGATGGTTGGCCTGGCTGCGAGGCGAGGTCCAGGGATTTAGAGAAGGGTTTGGACGACGTCACGCGCGCGTGAGGGAGGGGTAGGTATGTGCTTGGCAATTCCGGGGCGAATCGTCGAGATCGTCCCAGGGAGTGAGAACGAATTGATGCGTATAGGCAAGGTGAACTTTGGTGGGATCGCCCGCCGGGTCTGCCTGGCCTATGTGCCTGATGCCCAGGTAGGGGATTACGTCATCGTCCACGCCGGTTTTGCCATCAGCCGGTTGGATGAGCAAGATGCGCAAGAGACGATCCAGTTGATGGTCGAGAGCGGCATCATGAGCGAGGAGCTGGGCGCTCAACTGGCGGTCTAGGAGATAGGGGACCTCGTTATGGCGGAATCAGATAAACGGTATTGGCGTTGATGTGGCATTACGATATGATACTGGACGAGATCCAAAGGTCAGGAGAAGCAGGAGATGAAACTTGGTGACGTATTGAGGGTCATTGATGGGGAGCTTGTTTCAGAAGACGTGGATCTGGATCAAGAGGTCGAGATGGGATGTGGAACTGACCTGATGAGCGACGTGTTGCCCTTGACCCACGAGGGCGCCATCTTGATGTCTGGGCTTACCAATCCCCAAGTTGTGCGTGCAGCAGAGATGGCTGGTATCCGGAGCATCATCTTTGTACGCGGCAAAATTCCCCCTGCCGAGACGATTGCGCTGGCCAAAGACAAGGGCATTCCGCTGTTGGCCTCCAAATACGCCATGTTCGAGACCTGTGGGCGGCTCTACGAGGTCGGTCTACCCAGTTGCGGCCCTTTTGAACTTGATCCTGTGTCGGGGGCATGATGCCTTTGAGGCAAAAGACTCGATGAAATTCAATGCATCCCACTGCTCGATCATTCTACTCGTTCTCAGCCCGGATCTGGGCATCGCCGCCACCCTCCCGGCGGGAAGCGAGCAGAGCGTCCTCATCCCCCGGTGGTTCTGGTGGCTGTTCATCTTGGCGGTGGTGCTGCCCATCCTGTGGTGGTGGAACGGTCGCGCCAGGAAAGAGGTCGGCCGGAGCGCTGCCGAAAGCATCGAGGAGCGTACCGGTGAGCAAGATGCGCCGTCCCTCCCCATCTTGGCAACAACGGCGACAGAAGAAGAAGATTTGGAGCAGCCCTCACCAGCGACCTCCCAAGTCGAGCTGCCGCTTCCCGACGACCTGAAGCGGATCGAGGGGATCGGGCCCAAGATTTCCGATCTGCTCCAGGGGAATGGTATCGCCACGTTCGCACACCTGGCCGAGACCGATGTCGCGCGGCTGAAACAGATCGTGCGAGGAGCGGGCATCCGCGCCGCCGATCCCACGACCTGGCCCGAACAGGCGGCGCTGGCGGCGGCAGCCAAGTGGGAGGAACTGGGTGCTCTGCAAGATCAACTCAAAGGCGGTCGGCGGGTATGAACCCATTCCAGGCTGGCCAGCTCGCGAGACGAGAATGACCCACATCCTGGAATCCCGGAGCACTATTCGTGACATTCGGGGTGAGAAAATCAAGTGTTGAGCAACGGTATCGTTTAGTGAAAGGAGCAAATAGAATGGACGAATTGATCGCATTGGTCTCGCAAAAGACGGGCCTTTCCGAGGAGATGTCAAAACGGGCCGTAGAGATCGTATTGGAGTATCTCAAGAAAAAGCTGCCGGCTCCCATCGCTGGCCGAATTGACGATGTGTTAGGTGGAGGGGAAGCCCTGGGCGGATTGGGAAATCTGGCTGAAGGACTGGGAGGTTTGTTAGGCAAAAAGTGACGATCGTTCTCAACTTGCGCTCTTGACCGGGTCAGTTCGGACGGGCGTGAAAGGAGGAGCACGATGTTGAAAGAGTTCAAGCAATTTGCCCTGCGAGGCAACGTGGTGGATATGGCTATCGGTATTGTCGTTGGTGCGGCCTTTGGCACCATCGTCAATTCCCTAGTGGAGGACGTGATCATGCCGCCCATCGGCCTGCTGTTGGGGGGCGTGGACTTTGCGAACCTGTTCATCTTGCTCAAAGCGGGGTCGCCGCCGGGGCCGTATGGGACGCTGGCCAACGCCCAGGCCGCCGGCGCCGTGACGATCAGTTATGGCGTCTTTATCAACGCGGTTATCAGCTTTCTGATCGTCGCGCTCGTCATGTTCCTGCTCATTCGCGTCATCAATCGCATGCAAGAGCAGGATGAAGAGGCGCCGGCCGAGCCAAAGACGAAAGAGTGCCCCTACTGCCTATCTACCATTCCCATCCAGGCCACCCGCTGCGCCTACTGCACCTCTGAATTACCGGTGGAAAAGTCCAAATTGAATTAGCATCACCCTCTCGCTGAGCGGCTGCGGAGCGCAGCCCGAGACGATTCCCCCTCCCCAGAACGAAACGGAGATAGGAGGTTCAACTATGCCTTTCGAGCTGATGAGTGATGCCTTTGCTCCCGGAGAGCCGATCCCGCCTCAGTATACCTGCGACGGGGATGATGTCTCGCCTCCCTTGCAGTGGACTGACCCGCCCCCAGGCACCCAGAGCTTGGCGCTCATCATGGACGATCCCGACGCGCCAGTGGGTACGTGGGTGCATTGGGTGGTATACGCCATCCCGGCCGACGCGCGGGGACTGGACGAGTCGCTGCCCCCGGACGCGGAACTGCCCGACGGCAGCCGTCACGGTCGGAACAGTTGGCGCCGCAACGATTACGGCGGTCCCTGCCCACCAAGAGGCACGCACCGCTACGTTTTCAAACTGTATGCCCTGGACATGACGCTGGACCTGCGAGCTGGCGCGACCAAAAAGCAGTTGCTCCAGGCGATGGAGGGTCACATCCTGGCCCAGGCCGAGTTGATGGGCACGTACCAGAGAAGGTAGGGGGATGTGACGCACTCCGTACCGTCTGTCGCCTGCCGGGGTCCGAGGTGCTGCTCGAATTCATCGCCATCGGACCGGAGCAGGCCCATGCATCCAAGAAGGGCTGTTCGTCTGGACGGTGCCCAGGTTCACCGCGCGGCTGCGCCAGCCCTCGCCGCGACCGACTGGCCTTGACTGATGAGCGAAACCAGCTTGACTGGCCTGGTGCTGGCCGGTGGAGCCAGCCGCCGGATGGGGCGCGACAAGGCGTTTCTGGAGTTGGACGGCCGTCCCCTCGTCGAGATCGTCGTCGAGCGCATGGCGCGGGTGTGCGCCGAGGTGCTGATCGTGGCGGGTGACACGCGGCCCTACGCCGACCTGGGCGTTCCCACGATCGCGGATCTCTTCCATGGCGTGGGGGTGCTGGGAGGACTGCACGCCGGACTGGAGGCCGCCTCCCACGAACTGACTCTGGCCGTGGGCTGTGACATGCCCTTTCTGAACCCTGACCTGCTGCGCGCTTTTGCCGGCTGGGCCGAGGGGTACGACGTGGCCGTGCTGCGCCACGGGGCCCAAGACCACGTGGAACCGCTCCACGCGGCCTACCGGCGCACCTGTCTGCCGGCGATCGAGGCCAGCATCCACGCCAATCAACGGCGCGTCGTCTCGTTTTTCCCCCGTGTGCAGGTGCGCTACGTCTCCCCGGAGGAAGTCATCGCCCTGGACCCCGATCAGCGCTCCTTCAGCAACGTCAACACGCCGAAAGAGTGGGCGGCGGCGCGGGCGGAGTGGAGTAACTAGCATTTGACTCGTACAGGAAAGCTGGACATCCCTGGGAAGGGATGTCACAATGCCCGGAATCCGGGAAGGTGTGATCAAAAGAGCCGTCAACCTGTGGAGAATCATCCCAGTCACTCCGGAGCCAGCGACCTCGCCGCGCGCTGCATCCACGTCACCGGCGTCGTGCAGGGGGTGGGATTCCGTCCTTTCGTCTACAATCTCGCCGCCCAACTGGGCGTCACCGGCTGGGTGCTGAACAGTTCAGCCGGGGTAGAGATCGAGGCAGTCGCAGCCCTCCCCGTGCTGGACGAGTTCGTCGCGCGGCTGCGGTCCGGCGCGCCATCCCTCGCCCGCATCGAGGGGGTCACTATCAAAGAGATCGAGGTTCAAGCGCCGAGACCCGATGGGTTCGTCATCCGCCATTCGGAGGCCCGGCCCGGCGAGTTCCAACCCATCTCCCCGGACGCCTCGATCTGCGCCGACTGCCGGCGGGAGTTGTTCGATCCCACCGACCGGCGCTATCGCTACCCCTTCATCAACTGCACCAACTGCGGCCCCCGCTTTACCATCACCCGCGACATCCCCTACGACCGGCCCAACACGACGATGGCGCCGTTCCCGATGTGTTCCGCCTGTCAGGCCGAGTACGACGACCCGACGGACCGCCGCTTTCACGCCCAGCCGAACGCCTGTCCGGTGTGCGGTCCCCACGTCTGGCTGCACGGATCGGAGCAGCAGAGGGACGAGGAGGCGATCCGGGCCGTGCGCCGGCTGTTGGCCGAGGGAAGGGTGGTCGCCATCAAGGGGCTGGGCGGCTTTCACCTGGCCTGCGATGCGACGGACGACGCGGCGGTGGTCCGGCTGCGGGAGCGCAAGGGGCGGGTGGACAAACCGTTCGCGCTGATGTCCTTCGATCTGGCGGCAGTGGAGCGGTTCTGCGAGCTGAACGACGCAGAGCGCGGGCTGCTCACCTCGCGCCAGCGGCCCATCCTCCTGCTGCGGGAGCGGCCCGACAGCTCCATCTCTCCCCTGGTCGCGCCCGGCAACCGGTACCTGGGGGTGATGCTCCCCTACACCCCGCTCCATTACCTGCTGCTGGAACCAGCGGCCGATTTTCCCATCGCCCTGGTGATGACCTCGGGCAATTACGCGGAGGAACCGATCGCGACTGCCAACGAGAAAGCGCTGGAGCGGCTGGGCGGTCTGGCGGATGGGTTTCTGCTGCACGACCGGGAGATTCACGCCCGTTGCGACGACAGTGTCACCCGGGTACTGGCAGGGGACGAGTTACCCATCCGCCGCTCACGGGGTTACGCGCCCTATCCTATCCATCTCCCCCTTCCGGTGCGGCAGGTGTTGGCGGTGGGGGCAGAGCTAAAGAACACTTTTTGCCTCACCCGTGGGCGGTACGCTTTTCTCAGCCAGCACATCGGCGATATGGAAAATTACGAGACGCTGCGCTTTTTCGAGCAGATGGTGGAGCAGTTAGCCCGTACTTTTCGCGTCGAGCCGGAACTGGTTGCCTGTGACCTGCATCCGGGTTACCTGACGACCCGGTACGCGCGGGAGAGGGGGTCCCCGATCCCTGTGCAGCACCATCACGCCCACATCGCCGCTTGCATGGCCGAGAACGGGCTGACTGGCGAGCGGCCGGTCATTGGTGTGGCCCTTGATGGGACCGGCTATGGCAGCGATGGGGCCATCTGGGGCGGCGAGTTCTTGATCGCCGACTATGGGTCCTTCCGCCGGGTTGCGCACTTGGAGTACGTCCCTCTGCCCGGCGGCGACGCTGCCATTCGCCGGCCCTACCGCGCCGCGCTGGCCCACCTGTGGGCGGCGGGCATCCCGTGGGCGGAGGATTTGCCCCCTGTGGCGGCCGCCTCCTCCGTCGAGCGCCGGGTTCTGGCTCAGCAGTTGGCCCGTGGCGTGAACGTCGTATCTACCTCCAGCACCGGGCGACTGTTCGATGCCGTGTCCGCGCTGGCGGGGGTGCGGCAGGTCGTCAACTATGAGGCGCAGGCCGCTATCGAGCTGGAGAACCTCTGCTGGGACGATGAAGAGGAGGAGGGCTATCCCTTTGGCCTCACGCGGCGCGAATCTCTGGATGGGGAGCACATCTGGGAGATCGCCACGGCCCCCTGCATCCGCGCCGTCGTCGCCGACGTGTGGGACGGCCGGCCAACTGGCCTCGTCGCAGCCCGGTTTCACAACGGCCTGGCGGTGCTGGTCCGCGATGTGTGCCACCGACTGCGGGATGAGCACGGGCTGACCGAGGTGGCGCTGTCTGGCGGGGTGTTCCAGAACGTGACGCTGCTGGGCCAGGTCGCGCCGCTGCTGGAAGCGGACGGCTTTACCGTCTACGTCCACCGATTGACGCCGCCCAACGACGCCTGTATCGCGCTGGGCCAAGCGATCGTGGCGGGCCGTTGGTAGCCGTTCGTAGTGGGCGTTTCAGCGCCACCACCCTGCCATTATTCGATGGTCGCCAGAAACTCGCGGGCCATTGCCGCCACATCGGTATCGGTGCGGATACCGGTCCACGGGTCGCCGGGCTCCACCAGGTTGGCAACGACAATGTTGGCCCCGTTGAAAATCGCGCTACGCGCCTCCCGCAGGTCCACGCCCCCGGCCGCCGAGATCAACACGTTGTACTTGGAGCGCAGCCGGTTGATGTGTCGGTATTGGATCATTTTCCCGCGCGTGTTTTCCTCGTCCCGTCCCCGGTGCAGCACCACCACGTCTGGTGGGCGCTGCAAGCGCATCACCACTCGCAGGGGATCCGTGACTCCCAACATGTCAATCATCGAGATCATCCCCAGGGCCTTGCAGCGGGCGATGAAAATGTCCAGCGTTTCGATAGGAGAGCTGCCCATCGCAGTGGCCGCTGTTGCGCCGGCTGCCCGGATCATGTCCACCTCGCTCAGCGCCCCATCCACCGTCTTGAGGTCGGCGACGATGTGGCCTCGCCACAGTCTGCGGATCATCTGGATGCCGGCGATTCCCTCCCGCTTGATGTAAGGAGTCCCTGCCTCGATCAGGATGCGCTCACTGTACACGATGGATGGCAGCACCCGCCGGACCAATCCCATGTCATAGTTGAAGGCGATCTGTAAATAGCGTGCTTTGTCATCCAGGATAGCCACTGTATTCCCTCACCCTCTGTTTTCTCCCAGGAGGGAATTGAGCGCTCCTCCCAGGTCAGAGGGCACGAAGAGAACGATCTTTTCCGAGGGGTCAGCGGCGATATCGCGGATGGTCTGCAGCGTGCGCAGATGGAGCGCCCCCTTGCTCTTGGCCAGCGTTTCGGCCGCCTGGCGCAGGTTTTCCGAGGCGGACAGTTCGCCCTGAGAGGCGATGATCATCGCCCTGCGTTCTCGCTCTGCCTCCGCCTGCTTGGCCATGGCGCGTTTCATTTCGGCCGGCAGTTCGACCTCTTGGATTTTGATGGATTCCACGTCCACGCCCCAGCCGTCCGTCTCGGCGTCCACGATCTCTTTGATACTGTTGGCGATCTGCTCCCGCTCGGTGAGCACGAAATCCAGCTCGCTGTTGCCGATCACGTCCCGCAGCGCTGCCTGGGTGTACTGTCGCACGGCGAAGACGTAATCCTCGATCTCGATGATGGCGGCCTGGGGGTCAACGACCTTGAAATAGACCACGGCGTTGACCAGCATGGGGATGTTGTCTCTGGTCATCACTTCCTGGCGAGGAATGTCCACCGTCTTGATGCGCATATCCACCTTGCGCATAGACTGGTAGACGGGGATGATGAAAGTCAGGCCTGGGTCGCGGGTGCCAGCATACTTGCCCAGTTGAAACACAATGCCCCTTTCGTACTGATAGATCAGTCGAAAGGCCCGCAAGAGCATCATGCCGACCACGAAGAGAACGGCCAGCATAATCATACCGATACAGCTACCAGCAGCGAATAGTTGGTCCATCATTTACCTCCTCAAGTATACAAATGGCCTGGGGACTGGTCGTCCACGTCTCAATATAGTATCCGGTTTTTGACGGCGTGTCAAATAGAGTGCAGAGTCTCATCAACGTCTCGCTGATTTGGTCTTGTGCTAAATGGCTGTCAGGTCAGAGTGAGCTGTAACATTTTGCAGAGCGGGCGACTTGACAACATTTCAGAGTGGGGTACAATGTTACTTCGTTCATTCTATAAGGAGGTATGATATGCGCACAGCACCCGTTTTTTTCCAAGCTCTCCGGCCCTCCGGTTTCGGCAAGGGTCGGTTGTCGCCTTGTCGCAGTGCGCCTGTCTACTGAAATGACGTGAGGTCATTCGAGGCCGTGGGGGCGCTGCGATACCCACGGCCTTTTTGATTCCTCCACTTACCAGTCTGACAAGGCCGTGGGACACGTCCACGGCCTTGTTTCGTGCGTGTTCTGATGGTACGAGGAGGGGTCAAGATGAATGGAATAGACTATATTGCTCTAGAGATAACAGCCCTCGAGCCCTTCATCCACTCGGTCCAGATGGAGAATGGTGGATGGCTCAGGACCTCTGACCGTCGGTCGGAGGTAGCGCTGGATTGTGGCAGCCTTCAAGTTCAATATGGGGAGATCATAGGAGTGTTGGGAGACGAGAGGAGCGCCAAGGACAGCTTGATTCACGCCGTTGCGGCCCGACTGCTGACGGATGATCATCGGATCACTGTTTATGGTCCCGGCTTGCTGCAGGACGAGACAGCGGTCAAATGCTTTATCAATCGGGTTCTGGCGAACACGGCTCGCTTCCAGCGGCTGACCCCTCTCCAGGTCTTGATCTATGGCGCCCGGCTCTACACCCTGGAGGAGCAGGAGGCACGCTCGTATGCGCTGGCGATGCTCGGGCAGATGGGGATCTCTGAGGAGGCGGCTCTCCACCCGGTGGAGGAGTTGGCGCCCGTCGAGCAGCAGCAGATCGTCGCGGCCTGCGCTGCGCTGACTCAACCGGTGTTCCTGCTGCTGGACGAGCCGACCAGGGGGCTGTCAGCCTGCTCTGCGCGGGCGATCCGCTCCTTCTTGAGGGAACTGCGGGACGCGTACAATGCTACGATTCTGCTGATCACTGCCGATGACGACGAGATCATAGCCCTGTGCGACCGCCTGATCGTTCTCCAGGGCCGGGACGGCGACTGGCTGTCTTCCAGCGCGGCGCTCGATCCGGTCAACGACTGCTGCATTCACTAGACAGGGACAGGAGAGTGACAAGAGTTATGGACAAATCAACGACGCACGACCAGGGAACGACGAGCCAGGTATCGGCAGTGATCTTTGATTACGGCGGGGTGCTGATGCGCACCGTCAACCCGGTTCCGCGCCGCGAGTTGGAGCAGCGGTTGGGATTGCGGCCAGGCGGCGTCTACGAGGCGGTCTTTGGCAATCCCCTGCGGGCCGAGGTGGAGAGCGGGCGCATCGGCGACGCCGAGTTCTGGGCGGACGTGGGCCATCGGTTGGGGCTGGAGGCCCGGGAACTGGACGAGTTTCGGCAGGCTTTCGAGTCCGGCGACCGACTGGATCAAGATCTGGTGGCCCTCATCCGTCACCTGCGCCAGGCCGGGTATCGCACGGCCCTGCTCAGCAACGCCCCGACCAGTCTGCCTTGCCGGATCGAAGAGTTGGGCATCGCCGACGCTTTCGATGTGGTGATGACGTCCGGTCAGGAGGGCGTGACCAAGCCCGACGCGGTGATCTTTGAGCGGGCGCTGGACCGGCTGGACGTTCGACCGGAGCAGGCTCTCTTTGTAGACGATTTCCGGGAGAACGTAGCTGGTGCGCGAGAGGTCGGGATGCAGACTATCCACTTTAGCGGCCCCGCGCCGCTGCGCCGCGAGTTGCGCGCTCTGGGCCTGCCGGTGCTGGACCCGCCGCTCCAGGCGGTGCCGGACGTACAAGCGGTCATCTTTGACTGGGGCGGCGTGTTGGAGCGGCTGACCGACGATGACCACGTCGTGGCCTGGGAGCGACGCCTGGCGCTGGAAGCGGGCACGCTCGCCTTTGCGCTGTGGGGTGAGGCGTGGCGCGATCTGTCCATCGGCGCGATAGATGGGGAGGAATACCATCGGCGCGTCACCGGGTTGTTGGGATTCCCCGACCTGGAGACGACGGAGCGCTTTATCGAACAGTTCTACGCCGCCGACCGGCTGCAGCCAGAGGTGGTGGAGGTGGTGCGTTCCCTGCGCAACCATCACGGTTACCAGGTCGCCCTGCTGAGCAACGCCTTCCCTGGCCAGGACGAGGTGGTCCTGGAACAGTATGGGCTGGATCTGTACGCCGAGTTCGACGTCTATGTCAACTCGGCCGACGTAGGGCTGGTCAAACCCGATCCGGACATCTTTTACCTGACCCTGGAGCAGTTGGACGTCGCACCGCAGCGGGCGATTTTCCTGGACGACATGCTGCGCAACGTGGACGCGGCCCGCGAGTTGGGCCTTCACGCCATCCAGTTCGTGACCCCGGAGACCTCGCTGGTGGAACTGGAGGCGCTGTTGGGACACACCGTGGAGAGAAATGATGCAGACGACACCCGAATTTGATTTCAGAAACACCGTATCGGACCATCGGTTGGTAGGGCTGTGGCGCATGCTCACTGGCTTCCGCTTGGCCTACCTGGGAGCGGTCGTCGGGGTGGGGCTGGCAGCGGTGCTCAAAACCGGCACCTACCTGCTGCTGCGCTATTTCGTGGATGATGTGCTGGGCCAGAGCGGCCTGGGACGTACAGTCCCGCTCATCGCGCTCGGTTTCGTGGGGTTGGCGCTGCTGCAGGGCGGGTTTACCTTCCTGAGCGGCAAGCTGGCAGCCCAGACAGCCGAGGGCATCACGCGCCGGCTGCGCAATTATCTGTTCGATCACATCCAACGGCTGCCCTTTACGTATCACGACCAGACGCAGACCGGCGAGTTGATCCAGCGCGCCACCTCCGACGTGGACGCGGTGCGCCGTTTCTTTGCCGATCAGGCGATCGGCGTGGGGCAGATCATTCTGCTCTTTGTGGTCAATCTGGCGGCTGTGGTGTCGCTGAACCGGCAGTTGGCCCTGCTCTCTATCCTGATCATGCCCTTGGTGCTGGTCATGTCGGTCTTCTTTTTCAAAAAGGTCTCGGCTGCCTACGAAGCCTATCAGGAGCAGGAGGCGGTGGTCTCGACCACGCTGCAGGAGAACCTGACTGGCGTGCGAGTGGTCAAGGCCTTTGCCCGCCAATCGTGGGAGCGAGACAAGTTCGAGCAGCACAACTGGGAACAGTTCCAGCGGGGGCGGCAGCTGCTGGTGATGCACTCGCTCTACTGGCCCATCTCGGACATTTTGTGCGGAGCCCAGATGCTGGGGGGGTTCTTGGCCGCCGCGCTGATGGCGATCAACGGCGACATCAGCGTGGGGACCTATCTGGCCTACCACGGCCTGGTCATCTGGCTGATCTGGCCCATCCGCAACTTGGGCCGGTTGATCGTGCACATGTCCACCGGCCTGGTCTCTTACGGGCGGGTGCTGGAGCTGGTCAGGGAGGCGCAGGAGCCGTTGACGGAGGGGAGCCACATCCCCACCGGTGACGTGCAGGGCGAGATCGTCTTTGACAGGGTCTGTTTCGAGTACGACGGCGAGGAGAGCAAGGTGCTCAAGAGCGTCAGTTTTCGCTGTGAACCGGGACAGGTGGTCGCGCTGCTCGGCTCGACCGGCTCTGGCAAGACGACCTTGGTCAACCTGCTGCCCCGCTTCTACGACTATACGGGGGGGAGTGTGACGTTGGATGGCGTCGAGCTAACCGCGTATCCGCGCCGCTTTCTCCGCCAGCAGATCGGCATCGTCGAGCAAGAGCCGTTCCTGTTCTCCCGCACCATCCGCGAGAACATGACCTACGGCGTGGGGCGAGACGTCTCCGACGAGGAGGTCGAGGCGGCGGCCCGATCGGCGGCCATCCACGACGTCGTCCTCGCCTTCCCCGATGGCTACCAGACCCTGGTCGGTGAAAAGGGGGTCACTCTCTCCGGCGGACAGAAGCAGCGCGTCGCCATCGCCCGCACGCTGCTCAAGGATCCGCGCATCCTGATCCTGGATGACGCCACATCATCGGTGGACCTGGAGACGGAGGGGGTGATTCGCGGGGCGCTGGAGCGGCTGATGCAGGGGCGCACATCGTTCGTTATCGCCCACCGCATCCAGAGCGTGATGAACGCGGACCTGATCCTGGTGTTGGACCGTGGGCAGATCGTGCAGCGGGGCACCCACCCGGAGCTGCTCGCTCAGGAGGGGATGTATCGGCGCATCTATGAGATGCAGGCGCGGGTCGAGGACGAACTGGAATGGGAACTGGGCGACATCCAACTCGCGGAGGATTTGCCCGATGTGATGGAAGGGGAGACGGTATATGTCGGACTGGCAGTTTGAACTGGAAGAGGAAGAATTCAGCAGTCAATTTAGCGGCCGGACCATTCTCCGCATCCTGGGGTTGGTAAAGCCCCATTGGCCGTGGTTGGTGGGGTTTCTGGTGACCATCGCGGTGGTGTCGGCTCAGGACTCGTACTTTACCTTTCTCAGCAAACGGATGGTGGACGAGGGGATCGTGGCCGGCGACAGGGCCGCGCTGATGCGCATCGCCACGACCTACGGCGCGCTGCTCCTGGCGCAGGCGGGGGGCGTCTTTGGTTTCATCTACCTGGCCGGCATTCTGGGAAAGCGCATCCAGTACGATATCCAAAAGATGACGTTCAACCATCTACAGGACCTCTCCTTCTCCTACTTTGACCGTACCCCGGTGGGCTGGATCATGTCGCGCGTCACCTCGGACTCGCAGCGTATCGCGGAGCTGACCACGTGGGGGCTGCTCGATTTTACCTGGGGGGTGATGAACATTATCACGGCGGTCTACTTTATGACGATCATCAACTGGCAACTGGCGCTGATCGTCTTCGCCGCTATCCCCATCCTGTTGTTGGTGGCCTCCCAGTTCCAGAAAAAGATCATTGCCGAGTACCGCCGGGTGCGCAAGCTCAACTCCAAGATCACCGGCTCGTACAACGAGAACATCACCGGGGTGCGGGTGGTCAAGGCGTTGGGCCGGGAGGAGGGGAATCTGCGCGAGTTCGGGGTGCTGTCGCGTGAGATGTACCGGGCCTCATACCGGGCGGCGTGGCTCTCGGCCCTCTTTCTGCCGACAGTGCAGTTCATCAGCGCCGTTGCCACCGGCAGCATCGTCTGGTTCAGCGGCTGGCAGGCCGAGATCGGGGGTATCACCATCGGCGGCATCCAGGCCTTTGTCTCCTATGTCACATTCATGATGTGGCCGGTCCAGGACATGGCCCGGGTCTATGCCGAGATGCAGCACGCCATTGCCTCGGCCGAGCGAGTCTTTTCACTGCTCGATACCCGGCCAGAGGTCGCTGACCAACCTGGCGCGATGGATCCCGGCACGATCCGGGGCGACATCCAGTTCGAGCACGTGGATTTCTGGTACGAGGCGGACAAGCCGGTGTTGACCGATTTCACGCTGCGCGTTAAAAAGGGCGAGACTATCGCTCTGGTTGGGCCAACGGGAGGCGGCAAGTCGACCATCGTCAATCTGCTATGCCGGTTCTATGAACCCCAGGAGGGCGTCATCCGCATCGGAGGGCGGGATTACACCCAGCTCAGCCTGCACGCCATCCAGTCGCGCATCGGCGTGGTGCTCCAGACCCCGCACCTCTTTTCCGGCACCATCCACGAGAATCTGCGGTACGGACGGCTGGACGCCACCGACGAGGAGATCGAGGAGGCGGCGCGCTTGGCCGGGGCGCACGACTTTATCGCGACGTTGGATCGAGGCTACGACGAGGAGGTGGGCGAGGGGGGTAACCTGCTCTCCGTGGGACAGAAACAACTCGTCAGCCTGGCGCGGGCGATCCTGGCCCGGCCCGAGATTTTTATCATGGACGAGGCGACCAGCTCGGTGGATACTCTGACCGAAGCGCTGATTCAACGGGGCATGGAGGTGTTGATGCGGGATTGTACCAGCATCGTGATTGCCCATCGGCTCAGCACCATCAAACGGGCCGACCGTATCCTGGTGATCGAGGGGGGACGCATCGCCGAGATGGGCACCCACGCCGAACTGCTGCGGGCGCGCGGGCACTATTACCGCCTGTACACCCAACAGTTCTGCCGTGAACGGGAGCAGACCTACGATCTTTTCCAGGTTCCCAGCGCGGCGCCGGCGTAAGGCTGTTGACAGCCTGGGAGCCTTGTGTTATTCTCTTGGTGGAGGAAGTATGAAGAAAGAAGCACCGATCGAAAAAGTGCGCATCATTGGCATATTTGCCCACGTGGATGCCGGCAAGACGACTACGTCGGAGGCGGTTCTCTACTACACGGGCCGCATTCACCGCGCCGGCAGCGTGGACGATGGCAGCACGCAGTTGGATTGGATGGAGCAGGAGCGGGAGCGCGGCATCACCATCACCGCCGCCGCGACAGCCTGTCACTGGCAGGGTCACCGCATCAACCTGATTGATACGCCAGGACACGTGGACTTTACGGCCGAGGTGGTGCGGTCCATCCGCGTCATTGATGGCGCGGTGATCGTGTTGTGCGGCGTCGGCGGCGTCGAGCCCCAGACCGAGGCGGTATGGATGCACGCCAATCGAGAGAACCTGGCGCGGGTGATCTTTATCAACAAGCTGGACCGACTGGGGTCAGACTTTGAACGGGTGTTGGGCGAGGTACACGAGCATCTCACAGAGAACGGGGTGCCGCTCCAACTCCCCATCGGGCGCGAGGGCGAGTTTGCCGGTGTCGTGGATCTCCTCGCCCGGCAGGCGTTGATCTGGCGGGATGGGGTGGACGATCCGGCCGTAGAACCGATCCCGGCCGGGATGGAGGAGCGAGTCGCCGCTGCTCGTACATCTCTGGTGGATCGCATCTGCGAGACGGACGACGATCTGCTGAACCAGCGCCTGGAGGGACAGGAGCCAGACGTGACGACGCTGCAAAGGGCGCTGCGCCGGGCTACCATCCAGGGGGCCTTGGTGCCCGTCTTGTGCGGCGCGTCCCGCATCCGCGTGGGCGTGCAGCTCCTGCTCGACGCCATCGTCGGCTACCTGCCGGCCCCGGTAGACCTGCCGCCGACCCTGGGGACCGTTCCGGGGGAGGAGGGAGAGATCATCGAGCGGCCTGACGACCCGTCCGCTCCCTTTTGCGCCGCGGCCTTTAAAATCGTCACCGATCCGCACGTGGGCCACCTGACCTGGGTGCGAGTCTTTTCCGGTCACCTCTCGGTGGGAGATACGGTCTACAATCCGAGGACCGCCGAGAAGGAGCGCATCGGGCGCATCTATCGCATGCACGGCAACCGGCGCGAGCAGGTGGAGCACATGGGTGCCAGCGACGTGGTAGCGTTGGTGGGCGTCAAGTCGGCGGTCACCGGAGACACGCTGTGCGATCCCAACCACCCCATCGAGTTGGAGCGGTTCCGGTTCCCGGACCCGGTTATCGCGGTGGCGCTCAGGGCGAATTCCAGCGAGGAACAGGAGAAACTGCGCCAGGCCGTGATCCGGCTGTGCGACGAGGACCCGACGTTGGTGAGTTACTATGATCCAGAGACCGGGGAGGAGACGCTGTCTGGGATGGGAGAACTGCACCTGGAAATCACCGTGGACCGGCTGCGGACCGAGTTCGGGCTGACGCCCCAGGTCAGCCAACCGCAGGTCGCTTACCGGGAGACGGTGCGCCGGACGGTCGAGACCACTGGCGTCTATCGGAAACAGACCGGTGGTCACGGCCATTTCGCTATGGTGGACGTGGCCATCGAACCATTGGAACGGGGGGAGGGGGTCGAGTTTGTGGACCAGGCTCCGCGATCCGAGTTTCCCGCCGATTTCGTGCGCCCCACTGAATTGGGCGTGCGGCAAGCGTTGGAGAAGGGGATCATCGCCGGGTATCCGGTCACCGACGTGCGCGTGACGCTCCTGGGCGGCAAGTTCCACGAGGTGGACTCGGCCGCCATGGATTTCGAGATCGCTGGCTCGATGGCGGTGCGGCAAGCGGTGCGGCAGGCCAGTCCGGCGCTGCTGGAACCGGTAATGAGCGCCGATATCAACGTGCCGGAGGATCACGTGAGGGTCGTGGTGGGGGATATTGGGCGGCGACGCGGAAGCATGGGGAGTATGCGCGTGCGGGGAACTATGCGCAACGTGGACGCCCAGGTCCCGTTGGCCGAGGCACGGGGTTACGCCACCGATCTGCGCAGCCTCACCCAGGGACGCGGGACGTTCACCCTCGAGTTCGATCATTACGAGATCGTGCCCGATGGCATCGCCGAGGAGATCATCAAGCAGCGGCGAGCCGAGGGCAAAATCCCAGAGCGGTAGCTTTTACCACCGCGCGGTCGGTGAGACCATCGTGAGGAGGCGTGTCCGTGAATTTGAAGCATACCGTGACCCACGAGTGGGACTGGTGGGCCTACCAGTTTCGCGTTCACCAGCGGCAGGGGATCGAGGGGATCGCCTACTGGGACGAGCAGTTGATCCAGTTCATCACCCAAGTGCTCGATCTGCAACCTGGTCAGCGGCTGCTCGACCTGGCATGCGGGTCCGGCGTCCACGCGCTCCTGTTCGCCCGGCAGGGGCTTGATGTGGTCGGATTGGACATTTCGCCGCGCTTGATCCAGTACTGCCGGGAGCGGGCGGCCGAAGAGGGGTTGGAAACCGTCACCTTCGTCGAGGGGGATATGCGGGCCCTGACCTACAAAGAGGAATTCGATGTCCTGGTCATCCTGAGCACCAGTTTCGGATTCTTTGACGACGTGACGAATCAGCGCGTGCTCGACGGCATCGCCCGAGCCCTCAGACCCGGCGGACGGGTGTTGCTGGAGTTGGCGGATTTTACGACCCTGGCCTGTGATCAGGAGCGGCGTCAGTACTGGCAGGAGCGGCCCGAGGGCATCTATTGGACAGAGACGTGGTTCGACCCGGTCTCGTGGATTCGGCACGGCGTCTTTCGCTTCACCGACAACGATGGGGTGACGCACCTGTGGGACGACCACGAACGGGTGCGAGTCTACCCCCTGCCCGAACTGCGCCGCATGTTCGAGCAGGCCGGGCTCGAGCTCACGGACGTGTACGGCGATATCCTGCTGCCCCCGAGGCTCTATGGGCCGGATTATCATCGCAGGATGAACGTGGTAGGACAGCGGCCGTCCGGCACCTCCTAGTGACTGGGGAGAGAGGGCGGCACGATCTCGGCGCCGTCCGTGGCGGTGCAGATGTAGACGCGGGGGGTGAGGCCGGTCTGCTTCCCGTAGCAGTCGGTGACGGCCTTGGCAAAGGCTGGGGCGGCGGCGGTGTGGACGAGAGCGACGGCGCATCCTCCAAACCCGGCTCCGGTCATCCGGGCGCCGTAACAGGCCGGCTGCTGGCGGGCACACAGCACGATGCTGTCCAGCGCGTCGCTCGAGACCTCGAAATCGTCCCGCAGGCTGGTGTGACTCTCATCCATCAACTGGCCCAGGCGGACGGCGTCACCCTGGCGCATGGCATGGGCGGCCTCCAGGGTGCGGAGGTTCTCCGTCACCACGTGGCGGGCGCGGCGGCGAGTTGTCTCGTCCAGCCCGTCGGCCTGGCTCTGGAACCGGGCCATGCTCACATCTCGCAGGGCCGGCACGCCGAAAAACCGGGCTGCGGCCTCGCACTCGCGGCGGCGCTGATTGTAGGCCGAGTCCACCAATCCCCGCCGGGTCGAGGTATCCAGCACCACCACGACCGTCTCTGATGGCAAGGGCACGGCCTGCGTCTCCAGTGAGCGGCAGTCAATCAGCAGAGCGTGCCCGGTCACTCCCGCTGCCGAGATGGTCTGGTCCATGATGCCACAGCTCACCCCTACCCACTCGTTCTCTGCCCGCTGCCCGATCCGCGCCATCGCCAGGGGCTGCCACGGGAGATCGGACGTCGCGGCAAAGACGCGGGCTGTGGCCATCTCCAGCGCCGCCGAAGACGACAAGCCAGCTCCGACCGGCACGTTCCCACCGACGACTCCTTCCCAGCCCAGTAAGCGGTACCCCGCCTCCTGCAATCCCCAGGCCACGCCTCGCACGTACTCGCCCCACCCTGCCCCATGCTCGATCTGCTCCAGGGAGAAATCGGCCGGCCGGTCGAAATCCAGCGAGTGGCACGTGACCCAGCGGTCGCGGCGCGGTCGCGCAGCAATCCAGACCGCCCGGTCAATCGCCATCGGCAGCACGAACCCGTCGTTATAGTCGGTGTGCTCGCCGATCAGGTTGACCCGCCCGGGCGCTCGCACGAGGAGGGCGGGAGAATCGTCGAACCGGCTTTCGAACTCGTGAATGACTCGCTCTTGCAGAGACATAGGTCCTCCGCTCAATGGTATGTCGGCAGCCACGGGCCGTGAGCCTCGATCAGGTCGTCCACCAATTGCCAGATCTGCTCCACGTCCAGTTCGGCCCCGGTGTGAGGATCGAGCATGGCGGCGTGATAGATGTGCTCCCGCTTGCCGGTCAGCGCTGCCTCCACCGTCAGGGCCTGCACGTTGACGTTGGTCTGGATCAGCGCGGCCAAGTGGAGCGGCAGCGGGCCGACGTGGACTGGCTGCACGCCGTTCCGGTCCACCAGGCAGGGCAGCTCGACGATGCACTCGGCCGGCAGGTTGTCAATCAGTCCCCGGTTGGGCAGATTGCCATAGATGACGCGCGGCGTGCCGGTCTCCAGGCTGTGGATGATATAGGCCCCGTACTCGTGGGTCCGTTCGACGGCCAGAGGGGCGTCCGGGTCCTCGAGGTACTGGCGCAGGAATTCCCAGCCGGCGATCTGATCCCGGCAGCGCTGGGGGTACTCGTCCAGGGGAATGCCGAACCGCTCGATCAAATCGGGCCGATCCCGCTTGATGAACCAGGGGACGTATTCGGCAAAATGCTCGCTCGACTCGGTGACGAAATAGCCCAGGCGAGTCAGCATCTCGTACCGCACCCGGTTGGTGCTGGGCACCCGGCCCTCCTCCAGCACCCGGCGGATGCGGGGGTACAGGTCCTCGACGCCCTCCTGCATCTTGCGCTCGAAGCGGAGATAAAAGGCCAGGTGATTGATGCCGGCGCAGAGGTAGTTGATCTCTTCGATGGGCAGGCCGATATCGTAGGCCAACTGTTCGGCGGTGCCCTGAACGCTGTGACATAACCCCACCGTCTTGATGGAGCTGGCCCGGCTGATGGCCCAGCAGTTGATCGCGAGCGGGTTGACATAGTTGAGGAAGGTCACGTCGGGGCACAGTTCCTCCATATCGCGGCACATGTCGAGCAGCACGGGGATGGTGCGCAGGCCCCGCATGATGCCCCCGATGCCCACCGTGTCGCCGATGGTCTGGCGCAGGCCGTACCGTTTGGGGATCTCAAAGTCGGTGACGGTGCAGGGTTCGTACCCCCCCACCTGGATCATGCAGATGGCATAGTCGGCCCCGTCCAGGGCGGCCCGGCGGTCGGTGGTCGTCTGCACGGTGGGATGGATGTCGAGGGTCTGGGCGGTTTTGTGCGCGACGATCTCAGAAGTCCGCAGCCGATCCTTGTCAATATCGTGCAGGCTGATGGTCGCTGCGGCCAATTCGGGAAAGCTGAGGATGTCCCCCAGCAAGTTTTTGGCGAACACCGTGCTGCCGGCTCCGATCAGGGTGATTTTTGGCATGGGTAGATTCCTTTCTGCAGAGATGACTGCATTATATGGCTCTACGCAGATTTGTGGGGTAGGGCAGGTTTCCATACCTGCCCGGCGGGTAAGAAACCCGCCCGGCGGGTAAGAAACCCGCCCGGCGGGTAAGAAACCTGCCCGGCGGGTAAGAAACCCGCCCGGCGGGTAAGAAACCCGCCCGGCGGGTAAGAAACC
>DSDT01000154.1 GCA_011048615.1 Chloroflexota bacterium
CAGCCCGCCGGGTAGCGGGGGAATCGAAAATCACGCGGTCCATCTGCCCGTCAAATATCCCTCCGCCTGCCGACCAGATGAACGGCATCAGGTTGTACACCGTCGCCTCACCGCCGGCCACACCGCCGGGAAAGGCGAGGGGATACTCCAAGCCATACCGTTCTCGCACGGAATCCTGGAGGAAATGACGGCCTACCGCGATCAAATCATCCCAGGTTCGGGGAGGCTGCAGCCCTTCCTGGGCAAACCAATCTCGACGATACCACAGCAACGATACATCCGCCTTGAGCGGGAACCCGTACAACTTGCCGTCCAGTGAATTCGCCTCCACAAACGCGG
The DNA here is from genome assembly GCA_011048615.1 of Chloroflexota bacterium. Taxonomy (GTDB): domain Bacteria; phylum Chloroflexota; class Anaerolineae; order B4-G1; family B4-G1; genus DSDT01. The sequence goes on from DSDT01000154.1 coordinate 340, forward strand.
GATACAGGTCTTGAACCAGGTCGCGGCCCTCCTCCTCGAGATCGGAAACGAAATCGCTCAGGGCATACAAGAATCCTGCTTGCGCCAGCCCAGCGACCCACACCCCATCCACCATAGCCAGGTCGGGAGCCACCCCGCTCCCTACCGCAGCGCTCAACAGATTGTAAAACAGGCTGTGGTCAACTAGGTCGACCTGGAATGTGATGGGCAAGTGAGGATGTTCGGCGTTCCAGACGTCAGCAGCGCGATCAAGCACGCTAAACCAATGCGGGTCCGAACTCATCACCCGAATCGGGGTATGGGATACGGATCCCTCGGCGGCGTTTCCATCCACAAACGTGCCCAGGCCGGGACGACGAACCAGAACCCCTTCGTAGGCCAGTTCTTTGAGCGCCTGCCGGACTGGAGAGCGGCTGATGTCGTACAAATCGCACAACTCGTGCTCCGTGGGAATGCGATCGCCCGGACTCCAAAGCCCCTTTTCGATCTGCTCACGAACCAACGTCTTGAGTTGGTGATAGATTGGAATAGGTGATTTACGATCTATGCTCGCCATTGGATTTGCTAGAGAGGAATGGTCACAACCCGTTCGAGTGAATTGGTATAATGTAATTACATTATACTAAAAAACGGGGCCGTTGTCAAGCCATTGGAAAAAACTCGCGTCAATAGCCAGCCCGGACGTCGACCCGGTTCGGCAGCGGCTCTCCCCGCGCCGCCGCGTCGAGGAGCCGCGCCAGGTCGATCACGCGTCGAAACTCGGTCGCCCTGGCGCCGCCCGCCCGGTGCGGGCTCATCACGACGTTTTCCAATTCGTGGAAGGGGTACTGGGAGGGAGGGGTGTGGGAACGGGCCGCCTCGTCCCCCGGCGCCGGATAGGTGTACCACACATCCAACCCGGCGGCGTACAACGTCCCGTCGCGCAGCGCCCGGTACAGCGCCTCCTCGTCCACGATGGGCCCACGGCCCACGTTGACCAACACCGCGTCAGGGGGCAGGAGCGTCAGTTCACGCGCGCCGACGAGGCCGTCCGTCTCCGGCGTGTGGGGCAGGCAGATCAACAGCACGCCCGCCTGGGGCAGCAAGTCGTGGAGCGCCTCCGGGGGATACACCTCGTCAGGGGTCTCTTCCGACGCGGACGGTCGCCGTCGCACCGCCGTCACCCTCATCCCCAGGCCGCGACAGATCCGGGCCGCCCGCCGCCCAATCGCGCCATATCCCAACACCAGCGCCGTCTTGCCCTCCAACAGGACCGCCGGATTGGGCCGGTAGCGCGGCGTCCAATCGTGGGAGCGAAATGTCCGATCAATGGGCACGACAAACTTGGCCGCCGCCAGCAGCAGTGTGACGGCCATCTCGGCCACGGGAGCGGCGTTATGGTGCAGGTTATGGACGGCAATGTGGGGAAAGTCGAGCATCAACTCGCGGGTCTGATCGGACAGGCCAGACCAGGGGATGATGAGGGTGTGCAGGTTGGCGCTGGCGGTGAGATGCTCGCGCCGGGGACGGCCAGCGACGAGAACGTGATAGTCAGGAGAGGCTGGCAGTTCCGGACCCAGCGCCAGGCGGACATCCGGGTGCAGGGCGGCGCGCAGACGGGCCAGATCGTCCGCATCCGGGGGATGGAGCAGGTGGACAGACAGGCTCACCGTTGGCTGCCCCGCCCGCCTCTAGCCGCCAACTCGTCGACCAGCGCGACCAACTCGGCCTCGCGCCACTGCTTCCCGCTCCCCAGCGGCCACGTTCCGTGCAGCGCCTGCCGCCACCGATGCGGAATCTCCCCCAGGCCATAGGCGGCGCCCGCCAGCGCGCCAGCCACCGTCCCCGTCGTGTCGGCGTCGTTCCCTAGATTGACCACCTGGACGACCGCCTCCTCGAACGAATCGGTGGTCAGCAGCCCCCAGACCGCGCTTTCCAGCGTGTGGCGCACCCAGCCGCTGCTCGACAACTCTTCCCGCCGTCGTTCGGGCGCGGACTGGATGACCGCGCGCAGCGCCGCCGGGACATCCGCCTCCTCCACCGCCCGCGAGACGGCCACCTCGGGCGGGATCCCCCGCAGCAGATAGTAAATCGCCGTCCCAACGAAGGCGCTCCCGGCCACACAGTCGGGATGGGGATGGGTGACCCGACTCTGCAAGCGGATGTCGGCCAGCAGCGCGTCCAGGTCGTCCCAGTGGGCCAACGCCGCCGGCCAACAGCGCATCACCGAGCCGTTCCCCGCCGATTCGGGATTCCGCCCCTGCACCCGGTCCACGGCCTGCTCCCATCCCTCCCCCGCAGCAACGGCAGACAGCACCTGCCGGGTGTGAATCCCCACATCAGGCGGACCGGCCTGAAGCCAGACGACGAAACGGCCGGCCAGGTCCGCCGCATCCAGCGGCCGGTGGGCGAGCAAACTCTCAGCCAGGGCCAACGCCATCTCGGTATCGTCGGTAAAGGCCCCGGCCGGGATGCGACCGGGCCGCATCTCGCGCACCAGACTGGCGAGGGGCTGGCGTGGTCCGAATTCCAGAGGCATGCCCAACGCATCCCCCACCGCCGCCCCCACTGCACACCCACGCATTCGATCTCGCATTTTGCCTCACTCCGTAACTAGCGTGCATCGCACCTGATGACTATTGCGCCACGACCATGGCGATGGCGTGCTCCCGGGTGTGGGAGAGGCTGACCGCCCACTCGGTCAGGCCCAACTCGGCCGCCCGCTCGGCCGCCCGGCCATAGAGATGGACCAGCGGCCGGCCGCGCCCGTCGCCGACGATCTCGGCCTCCTGCCAATGGATGCCGTCGCGGGCCAGCATGCGCACCCCAACCCCCAACGCCTTGGCCACCGCCTCCTTGGCGGCAAAACGGGCCGCCAACTCGAACGGGCGGGCGCGGCAGTAGAGCAACTCGGCCGGGGTAAAGACCCGCTCGACGAACCGCTGACCGTGACGCGCCAACACGCGCTCAACCCGTTCGATTTCGACCAAATCCACACCGACGACCACGGCAGCCCTCCACCCTACTCGGCCGACGGACCGGCGACCGCCAGCGCGTAGGCATCTGGATCGAGCCACCGGGCCGCTACGGCCTGCACCCGCTCGGCGGTAATCTCGCCGATCAAATCGGCGTACCGCTCGAGATAATCCAGACCCAGATTGTAACGCTCCATACTGATGATAGAATGGGCCACGCCCTCGTTCGTCTCCAGGCGCAGAGGCAGACTGCCGGTGATGAACGCCTTGTTATCTGCCAACTCTTCCACTTCCACCAGCTCTTCACAGATGCGCCGAATCTCGTCCCGCATACTGGCGACCGCTTGCTCCACATTGGCCGGATCGACCCCCGCCACGATGCGCCACGGACCGGGACCGGGCCCCCCATCCACCCGGCTGTAGGAGTAATAGGCCAGCCCCTGCGCGTCGCGCACGTTTTCCCCCAGGCGGCCCATCAACCCAAACACGCCGAGAATGGTATTGCACACCATGGCATCCAGGAATTCCGGATCGGTGCGCGGAGGGCCAGGATATCCCAGCACCAGGTCCGCCTGCGTCTTGCCGGGAATGGTGATGACCCCTTTACAGACCTCGGTGATGGGAGGAACGTCGGGCAGCGGCGCGCGGGCGCGCCGGCAGCCCTCCCAATCGCCAAACGCCTCCTCGATTTGGGCCAACACGTTGGCGGTTTTCACCCCCCCCACCACGACGATGACCATACCCTGCGCGCCATAGCCGCTCGCATAGAACTCGGCCAGGTCGTCCCGCTGTAACGCGCCGACCGTCTCGCTGTAACCCAATAAACTGTGGGCATAGGGATGCCACTCCGGGTAGGCCAACTCGTGAAACGCCAGGTTGGCCATACGCCGAGTATCGTGGGCCCGTTCCTCCAGGTCCGTCAGAATCTCGCCGCGCAGCTTTTCGATCTCGTCGGGCGGAAAGGTGGGTGAGCGCAAGGCGTCGGAGAGAACATCCAGCACCAGAGGCACATCCTCGGCCAGGCTCTTGGCGCCGAAACCGGTCGAATAGGTGCCACTGCTGACATCCACGCTGGCGCCGACCGATTCCAACGCCTCGTAAATCTGTTCGAACGTCCGCTTCGCCGTGCCGCGCATCAACGCGTCGGCGGTGAAAGCGGCCAGCCCGGCCTGTTCTGGCCGCTCATCGTAGCCTCCCACCGGCAGGTAACCGTTCACGATCACGGCCGGGCTGCTGTGGTTCTCGCGCACCAGAACGACGATGCCATTGGGCAGTTCACAACGGGTGATGTCGTGCGGTCCAGGGATAGACATGGGTCTCCTCACTTCGAGTCATCAGTGGGTACGTACCATCCCACGGTCTGATTCGACCGCTGGAGGTACCGCTGGGCGGCGCGCTGCACATCCTCGGCGGTCACGGCGCTGAGACGAGCGATGAAGGTGTCGAACCAGGTGTAATCGGCGAACAATTCACTGAACCCCATCCAAAACGCCTGCCCGGTTACCGACTCGCTGGAATAGGCAAACTGGGCCTTGGCCTGCTTGAGCGCCTTGGTCAACTCGTCCCCCGTGACCGGTTCAGCCACTATCCGCGCCAGTTCAACGTCCAGAGCCTGCTCCACCTCCTCCAGGGTGTGGCCAGGACGCACGACGGCCGAGAGGCTGTAGACGTAGGGATCAATCGTGGGCACCAGCGAGCCATACACGGCCACCGCCAGGTCCGTCGTCACCAGGGCGCGGTACAACCGGCTGCTCTTGTTGGTCAAACCGCCGCCCATCATCGTCATCCCCCCGGCCCCGGCCAGAATGGCGTCGAGCGCGATCATGGCGAAAAAGTCGTCGTCGTGAACCCCCGGAGCGCGAAAGACGGTCTGGAAATAGGCCACCGTGCCGTCCCCCTCCAGAACCACCCGCCGCTCCCCCTTTTGGGGAGGCTCGACCGCGTTCACCGCCGGGACATCCGGCCCATTGGGAAGCGCCTCAAAATGCCGATCCACTATGCGCAGCATCTCTTGGGCTGTCAGGTCCCCCACCGCGACGACCAGCGCGTTTTGGGGCGTATAGTAGGTGCGGTAATGCGCATAGAGCTGCTCCCGCGTCATCGTCTCCAGGTCGCACATGTGCCCAATCGTGCCGGTCCCATACGGGTGCACGCGGAACGCGGCCGCCAGCACCTCCTCGCTGAGCAGGAACTGGGGATCGTTTTCGGCTCCCTGCCGCTCGCTGATGATCACCGTCCGTTCCGAGGCCACGTCTTGGGGATCGAAGCACGCATTGACCATGCGATCCGCCTCGATCTGCGCCTCCAACTCGATGCGGTCGGCGGGCAGCGTGGCATAGTAGGTGGTAAAGTCGTACCACGTCATCCCGTTGAACACCCCTCCCTCTCGCGCAACCGCCTTGTCCACCGCACCTCTGGGAAACGCTGCCGTCCCCTTGAAGAGCATGTGCTCTACCCAGTGGGAGATGCCGGTAATGCCCGTGTACTCGTTACGGCTTCCCACCCGGTACCAGATCCAAAGACTGGCCACCGGTGCAAAGTGAGCCTCTTTCACCAGCACCGTCAGGCCGTTGGACAACTGGGTCTTGATCAACCCGTCGTGTGTCTCGTTCATTACACCTCGACAGTCTCGTAACCACGTCCCATGCCACGATAGTAAAAGCCCAATTCGGCCATCGTTGAGGGATCGTAGATGTTACGCCCGTCAATGAGCACTGGCTGATTCATCAACCCTCGCACCCGCACCAGATCCAGATGCTTGAACTCGTTCCACTCGGTGACGACGACGAGGGCGTCACATCCCTCGGCCAGCGCGTAAGGGTCCTCCGCCAACTCGATCTCTGGCGCCATCCGAGCTGCGCCCTTCATCGCCACCGGATCGTAGGCCCGTACCTCGGCCCCGGCGGTCCGCAAAATATGCGCTACCTGTACCGAGGGCGCCTCCCGCATATCGTCGGTGTTCGGCTTGAACGCCAGCCCCAACAACCCGATCTTTTTGCCCTCCAGGCTGCCCAGCGCTTGCTCCAACTTGTTCACCACCGCCTGGCGCTGATAATCGTTGATCTCCATCACCGCCCGCAGCAGTTGGGGATGCCGTCCTTTGACCTCGGCCATGTAGGCCAGCGCTTTGACGTCCTTGGGGAAACAACTGCCCCCGTATCCCACCCCGGCGTCGAGAAAGGCGTGGCCGATCCGTTTATCGTACCCCATCCCGGTGGCGACCTCCTTGACGTCGGCCCCCAGCGCCTCGCAGATATTCGAGATCTCGTTGATGAACGAGATGCGGGTGGCCAGGAAGGCATTCGAGGCGTACTTGATCATCTCGGCGGTACGCAAATCCGTGATCATGATCGTCGTCCGCAGCGGCAGGTACAACTGGGCCACCTTTTCCGCCGCGTCTGGGTCCAGCGAGCCGAGCACCACGCGGTCGGGATACATAAAGTCGCTGATGGCCGCCCCCTCGCGCAGGAACTCGGGGTTAGACACGACCCAGAACTCGACCCCACCGTTGCGGTGATTGCGGATGATGTCCGAGACCCAGTCTCCAGTCCCCACTGGCACCGTTGATTTGTTGACGATGACTATGGGGTGATCCATCAACTCGGCGATGGAGCGGGCCGCCATGCGCACATAGCGCAGGTCCGCTTCCCCATCCACCCCCTCCGGCGTCCCAACGGCGATGAACACGAACTCGGCCTCCCTCAATCCCACATCGTACGATGTGGTGAATGTCAGTCGTCCGGCCTGCACGTTCCGTTCCACCAACTCCTCCAGGCCCGGCTCGTAGATGGGCATCACCCCGCGCTTCAACCCCTCGATCTTTTCCTCGCTGATGTCCACGCAGACGACCTGATTGCCCAAATCGGCAAAACAGACGCCGGTGACCAATCCCACGTAGCCGACGCCAACAACCGTAATGTTCTTCATAGCGATATACTCTCCTTGCTTAATATTGAACTTAATGATACCATAATCGGCAGTTTGTACCAGTTTCCACTGACGCGGACAGAAGGGAGGGAATCACCCATGACAGCATCAAACGAATGGCAGGGCCTGTGGACCGATCAACCAATCCCCAACGCCACTCACGACCAGCTCGACTTTGCCCACTATGCCGACGTCCTGACCGACGTGGCACTCACCGCCGACACACCGATCACCATCGGCATCTTTGGTCCGTGGGGCAGCGGCAAGACCAGCCTGATGCGCCTGGTCGCCGAGCAACTGCTCCACCGGCGCACCCCGGAACACCGGTGGGCACGCGTCGTCTGGTTCAACGCCTGGCAGTACGAACGAGACCAGGGCACCTTGTGGCGCGCGCTGCTGCTGCGCGTGTTGGAAGGCCTCGAGACGGAACAGATGAGCACAGAGGACGCTCAGCAAATCGCAGATTGGCGCACACGGCTCTATACCGACGTACAGCGTACCGAGACCGGCTCGATCCAGATCGACTGGCCCAAGCTCGGCAAAGGGGCGCTGCAACTGGGGCTTTCCCTGATACCCACCCCCTCCACCCTGCTCGAATTGGGCAGACTGCTGCAAGGCGAGATGGGAACGCTGGAGAACATCGCAGCCGCCTTCGAGCGGGAGCAGACCGAGGTGTATCGTCGCCAGCTGATGCTGCTGGAAGAGTTCCAGGGCGGGTTCGCCCACCTGACGCGCGAGTACGTGTGGAGCCGCAACGGCCTGCTGGTCGTCTTTATAGACGACCTGGACCGCTGTCTGCCCAACCGGGCCGTCGAGGTGCTGGAAGCGATCAAGCTGTTTCTGGACGTGTCCGGATGCGTCTTTTTCATCGCCGTTGACCGGGACATCATCGAGCGGGTGGTGCGAACACAATACGTCGGATACATGTCCGGCGACGACCATCCAGCCGACAACGCCCAACTCACCGGGCAGAGTTACCTGGAAAAGATCGTCCAACTCCCCTTCCACCTCCCACCGCTGGAGGACGATCAAATCGCCCATTTCATTGACCAACACGATCCCGCATTCCCCCCCGGATGCCGCGACATCCTGGCATCCGGCCTGGTCCCCAACCCCCGGGTCGTCAAGCGCACTCTCAACATCTTTCGCCTGCTGCTCAAATTGGCCGAGCGCCGCATCGCCGCTGGTAGGATGGAGCCGATCATCCCCGAGCTCTTGGCCAAGATGGTAGTGATCCAGGCCCGCTATCGAGAACTCTATCACGACCTGCTCGAATACCCCAACCTCATCCAAGACCTGGAACGAGCCGCTCGAGAGGGACTGGAGAGACAGCCGGTCACACCGGTATCTCGAGAAACGCCAGAGACCTCGACGCTGTTGCAGCATTATCTCCACCACAAGCCACTGCTGCGCATGCTGCGTACCGAACCTACCTTCGCGGACCTGACCCGCCCCCAGATCAACGCCTACATCTACCTGACCCGCACGACCAGCGAGGATACCGGGCTCACGCCCGAGATGGAAACCGCCCGCATCTGGCAGGACCTGTTGAGCAACGATCCGACCCGGCTGCGGGCCGGCGTGACCGCCGTTCAAGCCGAGAACCTGTCTGAGGAGTATATCGAGGCCCTGGTGCGCCTGCTCGAACCGGACACCCACGCCGGCGCATCGGAACGCATCTCGGCCGGCACAGCCCTGGCCTACCTGGGGGATCCGCGCGATTTCGACCAGATGATGGACATTCCCGGCGGCGAGTTCAAGCACGGCCCGCAGAGTGAGCCGACTTATGTGATGGCCTATCGCATCAGTCGCTATCCCGTCACCAATCTCCAATACGCCCGCTTCCTGGCCGAAAATCCCACCCACCCGGCCCCCTACCTCGATGAAGAATGGGCCAGGCCATACAATTGGCACCGCCAGCGGCGGACCTACCCACCGGACAAGGCGAATCATCCCGTGGTCCTGGTCAGTTGGGAGGACGCCCGGGCGTACTGCGAATGGGCCGGCGTGCGTCTGCCCACCGAAGTGGAGTGGGAAAAAGCGGCCCGCGGGGAGGACGGACGCGCGTATCCGTGGGGGAACGAGTTCGACCCGGAGCGGACGAACGTCCGGGAAAGCGGCGTGGGAAGCACGACTCCCGTGGGCGTCTACCCGGCCGGCGCCAGCCCCTACGGCCTGCTCGACAGCGCCGGCAACGTGTGGGAGTGGACCACTTCCCAGGCGGCTGAGGATCAAATCACCATTCGCGGCGGATCGTGGAATTTTTCCGCCAGCGACGCCCGCTGTTTTATCCGCGACCAGGCTCATCCCCGGTACCAATCCAGCCGCATCGGCTTTCGGGTTGTCACCGGCCCGCATCCGGTAACCGAGGAGGCCGATTCGACGACGGACGACCAGCTCCAACTCCCCGTGACCGAGACGGAGCCCTAGCGCGGCGCTACTCACCTTTTCGTTCTCGCCGCCGAAAGATCAAGCGCAGCGGTGTGCCCGTGAAATGATAAGCCTCCCGGAGCCGGTTCTCCAGATAACGCTCATAGCTGAAATGGACCAGCTCGGGATCGTTGACGTGGAACACAAAGGTGGGCGGATCCACCCCCGGCTGGCTGGCGTAATAGATCTTGAGCCGTTTGCCCCGCTTGCTGGGGGGGGCGTGCCGGGCCATAGCATTCTGCACCAGGCGGTTTAGCTCACCGGTGGGCAGCCGTCGAAAACGGGCCTCCTGCACACTGAGGGCCGTCGGGATCACCTGGTGCACCCGCTGCCCGGTGCGGGCCGAGATGTAAAGCACTGGGACGTAAGCCAAAAAACGCAGTGTATTGCGAACCCACTGGGTATACTCGATCATCGTGTAGGCGTCCTTCTCCACCGCGTCCCACTTGTTGACCAGCACGATCACGCTGGCCCACTCGTCCAGGACAAAGCTGGCGACGTGGGCGTCCTGCGCCGTGACCCCATCCAGCCCATCAATCACCAACAGCGCCACGTCGGCCCGCTGGATGGCTCGCAGCGCCCGCAGCACGCTGTACCGCTCCACCCCCCGCTCGATCTTGCCCCGCCGACGAATACCGGCCGTATCTATCAGCGTGACCGGCACCACCCCCTCCTCCGTCTTCCACTCCAGGTGCGTGTCTATGGCATCCCGGGTGGTGCCCGGCACCGGGCTGACGATGACCCGCTCCTCACCGAGCAGCCGATTCAGCAGCGACGATTTACCGACGTTCGGCCGGCCCACGATGGCAAGCTTGAGACCGCCCTCCTCGCCCTCATCATCCTCCCATCCGGCCTCCTCCCTCACCTCCAGCGGGGGGACTAACCGATCCACCAGATCGTCCAGCAGATCGGCCACGCCAACGCCATGCAAAGCGGAGATAGGATACACGGCGCCCAGACCCAGTCCGTAGAACTCGACGGCGTCCTGACGCAGACGTTCGTTGTCAGCTTTGTTGGCTGCCAGGAAAATCGGGCACTTGGCCCGGCGCATAATGTCGGCCACTTCCTCGTCGCCCGGCGTCAACCCGCCGGCGGCATCGGTGAGAAAGATGACCGCATCCGCTTCTCGAATGGCCTGCTCAGCCTGAGCGCGGATGAGGGGGATGAAAGGGGCCGAATCCTGGGTCAACACCCGCTCGGGTCCCTGTCGCCGGCCCGCGACGACAGTCTCGGGCAGCACCTCGATACCACCGGTGTCCACCACGACGAAGGAAACGCCGTTCCATTCAGCCTGAGCGTGCAGCCGATCACGGGTCGTGCCTGGCCGGTCGTCCACCACCGCGATCCGCTGCCCGGTGATACGGTTGAAAAGCGTGGATTTCCCCACGTTGGGACGCCCAACGAGGGCGACAATGAGATCACTCATCACTCATACTCGAATCGTGTGGGATCCTTTGTGGATTCGACCTCTTTACTGGTTGGCGTCACATAGATCTCTACCTGCACGGTAGCCGGATTAATGCTCTGAGCCACGACATCATCAGGCACGATCACTTGCGGCTCTAGCTGATGGGTGCTGGGCTCCAGATCGAGCAGGTTTAGCACCACCCGCACATTATCATCCGTCAGCGATTCCAGCAGGGGCAGCGGACCGCTCAGAATCACCTCGACGGTCCCTGGGGAGATGGTCGCCGTCAAGCCCGGGGACAATCCCTGCACCGTCGGCGTGACCACTCTCGTCAAACTGCTCTGGATCGGCTCGATGATCACGCTGACCAACGGCCGCTCATCCATCACCATCGAGATTCCCTGGGGTATGTTCAGAGCGGGCCGGACAACCACGTCATACTGCGCCCCTTCCACGTCTATCGGCTTGGTCTCGATAAAGCCCGGCAGCGCAGCGATCACGCTAGGATTGCCGAACACGGTCACGCGGGGAGGATCGACCAAGATGTTGGTGATGCGATAACCGGAGGCGAACGTGCCCGTGAGGACAGCCTTGACGCCCAGCGAACGGTAGTAGACCGACAGTTGGATGGGCACTCGCACGTTGACTGCATCGGGTAGCAGGGTGACATAGGGCACCGACTGCCCCTCACTATCATAGGGCTGCACCCGCACGTCCCGCTCCAAGTCGGCTTCGGCATCCTCGACCGAGATGGAGGCGACGACCTCCGTCGCCAGCGCGACGTAGGGGCTGGGCCCCCGCACCGTCACCTGGTTCGGCGTGACGACCGCCGTTTGTAGGATGTACCCCAGCGCGGGTTCTCCCTCTATCTGCACGCGCACCGGAACGGTCTGCTCGGTCTCGGGCACCAGCTCCAGGAGAATGGTGTCGGGTTCCACCAGCACCACTCGGGCCGGCTGCCTATCCAACGCCCAGGAGACCGGGACCTGATACACCCCCGCGTCCAACCCCTCTAGATTTAACGCAGCGGAAAAATCCTCAGCCTGGAGCGAGTTCCAGACCGACTCAGGGGCTCGGACGGTGAACTCGACCTGTTCCTCGAACTCGCCCACGACGACCATACCTTCAGCAAGATTGGAAAGGGTCACCGGCACAGTCTGTGGAAAGGGGTCCTCCACCGTGGGGTCCGCTTCCTCCACCGCAACGACCCAGGCTAATGCAGCCAGAATGAGAGAGAGCAGCATGGATGGCACGTTACTGACCAGCCATTGCAGGGCCGCTTTCACGACTCACCTCGCTCGAACAACCGGCGGAACCGGGCAACCCACTGGGGCCAGGCCCGTTCCAACGCCGGTTGGAAGAATGCCTGCAAGACGATCTCTAGCCGTTTGACGTCCAGATTGCGAATGATACGGCCATTGTGGGCAACAGAGATGGAGCCGCGCTCCTCCGAGACGACGATGGCGACAGCGTCGCTCTCCTCAGTGACCCCGATGGCCGCCCGGTGGCGCAGTCCCAACTGCCGGTCGGCCAGAAAGGCCGTGGAAAGGGGCAGCACACAAGCGGCTGCCAGGATCCGCCCCCGCCGCACGATCACCCCTCCATCGTGCAGCACCGTGTGGGGGTCGAACACCGTCACCAGCAGTTCGGAGGTGATCTCGGCGTCGAGAAGAATGCCGCTTTCTGCCAGCTCTTGCAACCCTGTCTCCCGTTCCAGAACGACAAGTGCCCCGTGACGCCGCTCGGCGAGGATCGTACAGGCCTGGACCACCGCTGCCAGGGCATGTTCCAGCGTGGCGCGACTGCCCGTTGTGCGGCTCAACACTGTGCCAGCGCGTCCCAACCGCTCCAGGGCGTGACGCAGCTCTTGCTGAAAGATGACCGGCACAGCGACCAGCAGCGCCGGCAGGGCCTGCTGCGTCAACCAGCCAAAAGCACGCAGCCGTATCAAGCCGCTCAACGGGGTGATGACAATGATGAGGAAGACAATGCCCCTCAACAGGGGCAAAGCCCGGGTTCCTCGTACCAGGTAGAGGACCCAAAAGAATATAAAGGCTACAATCAGGATATCGAGGGCATCAACCCAGTCAAGCCGCTGCAAATACCACAGAATTTGAGACATACCAGATGACTAGACCTATCTTGGCCGCCTAACCGAGTTGAGCAAGCAATTGCTGATACGCCTCGACATTGGACGGTTTGAGGGCAATGATAGCCCGTATCGTCGCTTTGGCATCCTCGGACCGGCCTGCCTCGATCTGCAGATCCCCCAGCTTGTCCAGGTGAACGAGGGCCTGTTCTACGTCGCCAGCGTCGAGGTAGGCCTGTGCCAGACGAGTGCGCAGCGGGATATTGTCGGGTCGTTCTTGGACCACGTCTTCGAGGACCGTGAAAATACGCTGCTTTTTACCACCCTCGCGATAGATTTTCAAGAGGTCGTCGAGCTCGGCGATCGCCATGTCGGGCCGGTTGAAGCGATAATACAGATTCATCAGCGTCAGGCGGGCCCGTTCGTCGTCAGGCGCCAGTTCACGGATGCGCTCGTACGATTCAATAGCCCGTTTCCAATCTACCCGCTGCATATCAATGTCGCCGATCTTGTGAAGGATGCGGACCTCCCACCGGTTGCCAGGCGTACCCCGGGGGGCCAGGCGCAGCGCCTCCTGGTAGATTTCGCGCGCCTTGTCTATCTGGGCCAGGTGGTAGTAGCTATCGGCCAGGACCAAGCGATGTTCCAGCGCCCGGTCAATCTCGCCGTGACTGATGAGCAGATTTATCAGCTTGGTGCGCACCGCCGTATCCATCGGCGCCAGACGCAGGGCGTGCTGGTATACTCCCATCGCCGGGCGCACACTGCCCCGGATGTAATACGTATCGGCCACGACCACCAACTTGGCGACCGACTCTTCTACCTTGCCCATCGCCCCCAACAACTGGGCGATCTGCCGGTGGATGGGCAGGTAGACGGGAGCGTGGTCCAGCGCATAGTAACATTCCTCCAACGCGGCATAGTACATACCGCGCTTGGCGTATTCCTGCGCCATGGCGACCGATTCCAAGACATGCTCCGATCCGGGGATCGCCAATACCTCGGCCAGGCTCAGGGTCGGCCCTTCTTGGGCCAAAGCATCCAGCCGACTGCGAGCCTGAACGACTTTATCCTCCCACCCCTTGTCACTCAGCAACTCGACCAGCGAATTGGTGAACTCGATCGCTTGCTCCCGTTCCCCCTTGGCGATGTAACTATCGGCCAGACTTTCGTAGAGCTGAATCAGATCGTCCGCTTGATCTCGCTGCACGGTCGCCAGGTCAACGATCTTGAGCACCTCGACAAAGTGTTCCAAGGCCTCGTCGATCCGTCCTCGGGCGCGGTAACATTCACCCATGGCAAAGTGACTACCCAGGATGTATTCAGGGTGAGAGATCGCCCGCTCGAACTGGGCAATCGCCTCATCGAAACGGAGCTTTTCTTGATAGAGCAGGCCGAGGTTGAAATTCACCGCCTGCCTCTCCGCCCCGGCCTCAACCACCTGCTCATAGGCCTGGATCGCATCTTCGATTTTCCCTCTGGTCTGAAAGTCAATCGCCTTTCCGATCAAGCTGTCAATCTCGGCCTTGCTCAGGCGCCGGGCCACGTCGAGCGGCGCTTCTACCTCCTCCTCGAAAAAGCTCTCGGCCAAATCGGTGAGCGCTTTCTGGCGCGTGATGTCGATGGGACTGCCGCGCTCCTCCATCGGCCCTGGCTCCGCCTCGATGTCGAAATCCAATATGCCCGCACTGACGTCTCCATCCATCGCCGCCAATAGATCGAACGCCTCGTCGGACGGCGCGGGGGGCGTTCCGGCGTCCAGCTCGAAGGGGAGCGCCTCACCATAGCGCAGCTTGTCGAGGGTCGCCAGCACCTCGGGATCGCGGGGGGCCAGTTTCAGGGCGTGTTCGCACACCTGGATGCTGTAATCCATCCGCCCCTGGCTGTTGTAGATACGGGCCAGGATCAGACACTCCCCGACCGCCTCGCGCACCTGGCCCTGACCCTGGTAGTATTGAAGCAGTTTGACGTGAGCCTGAACACAGCCAGGCCAGATACGAACCGCATCGTGCCACCGCTCCAAGGCGAGATGAGAGGCCTGTTGCTGGCTCAGGTAACGCTCGGCAGCCGCGAGATGGGCGTCGGCGGCTTTCTCCTTCTGTCCCAAGTGTTCCAGGGCCTTGCCAATCCGCTCGTAAAGCACAGGATCATCCGGCGTCCGCTCGCTGGCCCGTTGATAAGCTCCCAGCGCGGCGTCCCACCGCCCGGCATTGGAATAAGCCAACCCCAGGCTGGTCAGCGCCCCTACATCGTTCGGGAACTCGGATAGGGCCTGTTGATATGACGCAATGGCCTGATTCCAGTTCCTGTCCCAAGCAGCATCGGCCCCGGCCCGCATTGCCTCTTCGAAAACCCTGCGATTTCCTGTCATAACCCCATCCCTCGATCGCTTATCTATGCCCCCGCCGCCAACGGCAGACTCCCCTCGACTATGGTGCAGGACGGGTCCCTCACCCGCTATTGGGCAACAGATATGGAGAACTGCCCTTCATACAGAGGTCGCCGCCTGTGACCACGGTTAAATGCAGAGCTACCCCGCCAGCAATTGAACCAGAATGGCCTTTTGAGCATGCGTGCGGTTCTCGGCCTGATCCCACAGCACCGAGTGCGGACCATCGCAGATCCCATCCGTGATCTCTTGACCCCGGTGCGCTGGCAGACAGTGCATCACGATCACGTCCGGCTTTGCCTCCGCCGCCAGGGTCTCGTTGACCTGATAGGGCGCAAAGATGCGCTGCCGCTCCTCCGCCTCCTCCTCCTGTCCCATCGAGGCCCACACGTCGGTATAGATCACGTCAGCGCTAGAGACGGCCTCGTGGGGGTCGTACGTCGCCGCCAGGTGACTGCCGCTCACGGCAGCGAACCGCTGGGCCAAAGCCCATACCCCCGGGGGCATCTCGTAGCCCCGAGGCCCTGCGATGGTGAAATCCATCCCCAACAGCGCCGCGCCAAAGAGCAGTGACGTCGCTACGTTATTCCCATCCCCGATGAACGTGAGCTTGCGTCCCGCCAGGTCCCACCCCTTCTGTTCGACAATCGTCAGCAGGTCGGCCAATCCCTGGCACGGGTGGTTGTAATCAGACAGGCCGTTGATGATGGGCACGTCGGCGTACTGCGCCAGCTCGAGGATGTCGGCGTGACTGAACACCCGTGCCATAATGCCATCCACGTAGCGGGACAGGACACGTGCCACATCGGCCACGCTTTCCCGCTGGCCCAGTTGAATCTCGAACGGGGAGAGGTAGAGGGCATGCCCACCCAGGTGGATCATTCCCATCTCGAAAGAGACGCGGGTGCGCAGCGAGGGCTTTTGGAAGAGCAGTCCCAACGTCTTGCCCTTGAGGACGGGATGATTCCCCCCAGCTTTCCATTCCTCTTTCAACTCGACGGCCAGCTTGAGCAGTCCCCGCAGTTCGTCCAAAGTCAGATCGGCCAGACTCAAAAAGTGATCCATCGTCGCCTCCTAGTATTGAATCGTATGACGTCCACAGCTTGGGAATAGTATACCACAAGCGCCGAAGGAATAAAAGCGCACCAGGCACTATACGGGTGCGACGCGTCAAAATTCCATCGCCCGGCGAGCGACCCGCCAAAGATTGGCCCGAATCTGCCCCTGCTCGCGCCCGAACTGGCGCAGCAATCCCTTGACCTGCGCCCGCTTGGAGACCGATCCCTGCGGGCAGGACAAAGCCGGGGTGTCCAGCCCTCTGGCCCGGGCGTAGCGAGCCAGCTCTTTTTCTGGCAGGTAAATCAACGGGCGAATCACCGTCACCATGCCGTCAAAGAACTGGACGCGCGGGGTTATCGTCTCCAGGCGTCCACCGAACATCAGGTTCAGGAGCACGGTGGCGGCCGCGTCGTCGGCGTGGTGACCAAAGGCCAGCTTGTTACAATCCAATCCGACGGCGGCGGTAAAGAGCGCCCTGCGCCGATTCCACGAGCAGCGGAAACAGTCCAGCGGCAGCGGCTCGTCCGCCGGCAGGTCCAGCGGGATCACCCGGTAGTCAACGCCCAAGGACTGGAACCACGGCACCAACTCGGGCCGCAGATCTGGAAAGCCCGCCGCCGTCCCGTCTACGTGCAAGGCGACCAGCCGGTAGGCGAAGGGCGTCCGCTCCCGATACCGCAGCAGCAGTTCCAGCAGGGCGCGGCTGTCCTTTCCGCCCGAGACCGCCACCGCCACCCGATCCCCCTCGACCAGCAGGTCGAACTCTTTGCAGGCCCGCGCCACGGACTTGAGCAGGAAAAACGTGATGCGTTCCGTGTCGCTCATTCAGAGTGTCACTAGCTCTCGATCTCGCGCCCCTCGTACTGCTGCCGGTAATAGGCCTGATAGTGCTCCCCGCTCTTGATGGGTCGCCACCACCACTCGTTTTCGACGTACCAGCGCACCGTCTTGGCGATGGCCTCCTCACAGGTGTGGGCCGGCTCCCATCCCAGCGCCCGGATCTTGGTCACGTCCAGGGCATAGCGCCGGTCGTGACCGGGCCGGTCCTGCACCGGCTGGATCAAACTCTGGGGCTTGTTCAGCAGCTCGAGAATCAGGCGGGTCATATCGAGGTTGCGCATCTCGGTCCCGGTGCCGATGTTATAGATCTCACCCACGCCTCCCTCGTGCAGCACCAGGTCAATCGCCTCACAGTGATCCAGCACGTATTGATAATCGCGCACCTGCAGGCCATCCCCATAGAGGGGCAGCGGCAGGTCGTCCAGCGCGTTGGTGACGAACAAGGGCACCACCTTTTCCGGGTACTGGTACGGCCCGATGTTGTTCGCCCCCCGCGTGATGGTCACTGGCAGCCCATAGGTGATGTGATAAGCCAGCACCATCAGATCGCCGCTCGTCTTGCTGGCGGCGTAGGGACTGCGCGGAGCGACGGGGTCCGTCTCCTGCAACGCTCCCACCGGCACGTGACCGTACACCTCGTCGGTCGAGACCTGATGCATGCGCTCCAGCCCCAGCTCCCGGGTCGCTTCCAGGAGCACGAACGTGCCGTACACGTCCGTCTGGATGAAGGCATCGGGGTCCATGATGGAGCGGTCAACGTGCGTTTCGGCCGCGAAATTGACGATCGTATCCACACCGTAGCTCCGAATCGTCTCCCGCACCCCGGCGGCATCGCAGATATCCCCCCGCACGAACGCATACCGGTCGGCAAACCGCTCGGCTGTATCCTCGAGATTATCCAGGTTACCGGCATACGTCAGCTTGTCATACACCACGACGTGGTACTCGGGGTACCTATCGAGCACGTAACGGGTAAAATTGGAACCGATAAAGCCAGCCCCTCCGGTGATCATCAGATTGCGCACCACAACCTCCTCATACGTTATTTACACATCAATGGGTTTCGCTATTCTACCACAACCAACACGCGGAGCAACCAGAGCAGGCTTGACTTGTCCCACGAAACTGTTATGATTGCCCTACGACATTGGTACGAACCACATCGGTCCACAAAAACCCATGTATCTGGAACCCACGATACAGAGAAATAAAAAACGGCGCTCTTCTCCGGTGCGCGTGTTGTTTCTGTTGATCCTGATCGGCATCGGCATCTATGTCTACATCCTGGTCAATCAAGAACACGTCGAAAGCCCCTTCGTCCCCACCCCGACGCCCACCCGCACGGCCTTTTCCTACATCACCGCCGCCAACGATCTGTACCTGCAAGGCCGCCTCACCGAGACCATCGCCGCCTACCAGCAAGCCATCTCCCTCGAACCCGACAACGCGCTGCCATACATCCCCCTGGCGCGGCTGCTCATCCTGGATGGGCAGATAGACGCGGCCATCCAGCACGCCCAACAGGCCACCGAGATCGCGCCACAGCACGCGGCCGCCTGGGCGATCCTGGGCATGGCCTACGATTGGAACGGTGACATCAGCCAGGCGATCGAGACCTGCCAACACGCCATCGAACTAGATCCGACCTATGCCGAGGGATACGCCTATCTAGCGGAGGCGTACGTCGACGCCGGCCAGTGGGCGAAAGCGAACCAGACCATTCAGACCGCCCTCCAACTGGATGATCGCAGCGCCGACGTGCACCGCAATCACGGCTACGTGCTAGAAATCCAGGGCAACTATTGGCAGGCGCTCGCAGCCTACGAGCGCGCCCTGGAGATCAACCCCCACCTGGCCCACATCCACCTCTCTGTGGGGAGAAACTATCGTCGGCTCGGAGATCTGAACGCGACCATCGCCAGCTTCAAACGGGCGATAGAGATCAATCCCGACAACGCCCAGGGTCACTTTGAGCTGGGGTGGACCTACCTGACCTATCTGGGGGACTATAATCAGGCCGATGCGGCTCTGACCCGCGCCGTCGAGGCGAACCCCCAATTCGGGCGCGCGTTCGGCGGCCTGGCGATCGGCTATTGGCAGCGCCGGAATTACGAGGACGCCATCATCAATTTCGAGCGCGCCATCCATTGGGACTCGGCCGACGCCCGGAAACGGGCCCGTACCTTTTACGTCACCGTCGAGGATGCGAGCCGTGACGGTCTCGAGCCATCCACCCAGGTGGTGCTGCGGGGGGACTTTGCCCCTCTCACGGGGGGGAATCCCGCCACCCTACAGGCCTCGCTGACGCCCCAAGCCCTGCTAGACGACGCCTGGACGAATGCCAGCGGACAGGTGATCCTCGAACCGCGCACCGGCGCGTACACCGTCACCCTCTCCGGCCTCCCCAGATTGGAAGCCGGTCGGGTCTATGCCGGCTGGTTCGGGGGGGTCAATACCCTCTCTGGCTATCCCGTCAACACCGGGCCCCTCCCCCGCACCGCCGATGGCTCCGTAGCGACGACCCTCGAAACCGGGTGGGTCCGGGGGCCCGCCATAGACTATTTCTACACCCTGGGACTCGCCTATTATTTTAAGAACGAGTGCGACAAGGCGTACCCTCTCTTCGAAGCCGCGCTCCAAATCAACCCCGAAGAGACTAACGCCCTGGAAGGCATCCGGATGTGTCGCCAGTTGGAATGACGCGCCAGCGCCCGATGACGGAGAAGCCAATTTCTATTTGACCAAGCAATCGTTTTCTGGTATACTCTTGGCGAGCCGGAGTGGCGGAACAGGCAGACGCGCGCGACTCAAAATCGTGTGGGCTTGGCCCATGTGGGTTCGATTCCCACCTCCGGCATTTCACCAGTCGAGATGACCACCAGGCCTACGCGGCATCTATGGGCGGGATGTGCGCTCTAGAGCGCCGCGTTTTGTGTACTACACTTGCAAGGAAACGGGGGTCTACACGGATTCGTGGGGGAAAATTTCGCAGAAAATACACCTGTAGGGCGGGTTTCTTAC
>DSDT01000153.1 GCA_011048615.1 Chloroflexota bacterium
GGGTAGACGCTCGGGGCTTTCTGCTGTCTGGAGAGGTAACCTGGCCTTTCGTGGCGATGGTTGCAGCCTCATCCCTTGTGTGTTAAAATAGCTGCCTGCGCCGGGGTTCCTCCGGCGGATGGATGTCTTATGTCATTTTTCCCTACTGCTACAATCGGCCTGTTGTTAGCCGGTGCTCTTGGAACGGTCGGAGTGTCTTTGCTGCCCCGCACTCGGGCCTGTGCCCGGTCCGTCTCTTTGACGACCGCTGGCCTTGTCTTGGTACTGTTCCTGAGTTTTCAATGGGTGGGGAAGCCGGTGGATGTTGTCATCTCGCTATGGCAGCCCTCCTTCCTATTTGGGACCATGCTGGCGTTGCAGACGTTTCCCTTGCTACAGCCGTTGGTGGGAGCGCTAGTTGTGGCGACGTGCAGCGCCATCGGGGTACAGACAGCGCGATCAGAGGAGTCTCCCCCGCGGCTGTACGCCACGTCCCTGGTTCTGCTGGCGGCGGGCTTGATGGCATTGTGGTCGGCCAATATCCTGACCCTGATCGTCAGTTGGATGATCTATGATCTGGTGTACGTGTTGGGATATACGACCGGTGAAGGCTCGGCGCAGGGAGTTGTGCGGAGATTGGTCCTGAGCAGTCTGGCGACACTGTGCCTCTGGACGGGCGCCTTACTGTCTGGTGGGGGAGTGGACGTCAGTTGGTGGCCGCTGATGACGGTCGGTGATACGGCGATGATATTCTGGACGATGGCGGGAATTTTGCGGTTGTGGATCTATCCCTTTCACTTGGCGGCTCCGTTCCACTTGCGCTCCGCGGCTCCGCTTGCGACTGTGCTGCTGCTCAACCCGGTCATCGGGTGGGGACTGTGGGTGCGACTCACTGTCGTGAACGGCGGCTCGGTCCCTGGCGGAGAGCTGCTGTCCACGCTGGCGGCCATCACCTGGGCGTTAGGAGGCGTGTTAGCCTGGACGTGTAAACCGGCGCGCCGAGCACTGCCTTGGATGGGGATGGGGACTGCTGGTGCAACGTTACTCGCTGCGGCCATGTCCAGTGAGCGGGCTATTGGCATCTTGGTGGCGGGTGGTGTCGCCTGGATTTTGGGGATGTCTGTGCTCAATCTCAGCATCACCTCTCATCGAGAATGGTCAGGAAAAAAGTGGCTGGGAATCATCCCCGCGTTGTTGGGAGGAGCGGCCCTGCTTGGCCTCCCAGCGACGCCCAGTTTTGTGGCCGCAGCCAACTTGATCGGTCGGTTTACTGGCAACTTGGACGTGTGGCGGAGCACAAGATTGGGGGAGGCTTTTCTGGGCAACCTGCTTTTCGTTCCATCTCTGGTGCGCTATGTATCTCCCTTGATGAAGCATCTGAGTGAACCGGCGGATGAATCGGCTAGCGATCTCTTGGCCGAGTCGCCGCCCCCACAGGAGCTTGTGACTCCATCCGAGCTGGATCCTCCCGCCGAGGAGGATGTCCAGGCGGAGGGATCCGCCTGGACTGTGCTGCACGTCATTCAACAGAGATGGACGGACGTGTTTCAAACCGTTCAACGGTGGTGGGCGGTGATGCAACGGTGGTGGGGTGAGATCAGCTTGGCAGTCGGGTTGGGACTGCCAGCGCTGCTGTTAGTGGTCACCGGGCTGTTTCCCCCAGTTCTTGAGGGCGGCAGAACTTTTTCCACGGTCTGGGATAGCCAGTTTCCCTCCTTTTTCTCCTTGGCGGCGCTACCGGGGCTGCTGGGATGGGGGATGTGGGCCATATCCCTTGGATTAGGGGGGCTGCTCGCCTGGCAGGACGGTAATTTGAGGCCCAAAGCGAGCTTGTTATTCGATGCGTTGCACGACTTTTTGTGCCTGGAATGGCTCTACGAGGCGCTCCTCGGGGCATTGGGACGGGGATTGAACCTGCTCCGATGGGCGGACGAAGTCGTAGGAGGAGCCGGCGCGCTTCTGTGGACGTGGTTGTTGTTTCTGCTGATCCTGTTGATACGGGGGATCGAGTAATGCCGACGCTGGGAGATATTGTAACTCGCTTATCATTCCTGGCTGCGATGCCGGCTGTGGCGGCTATCTTTATCACAACCAGTCTGTTGGTGGTGAGTCGAGAGTGGCGGCTAAATGTGTTTGCACTGGCCGTACAATACTTTTTCGTCGTGCTGCTCATGACGCGCCTGATCCGCCTGGAAGTTGCGGCAGTCAAGGGCTTGATAGGATGGATGATTTGTATGGTCTTTTATATGACCGAACGCCGAGCTAGTGAACTCGCCTCCTATGCAGATGGAGGGGCTGAGAGCATATCACGCTGGCGGCGCTGGGTTATGTCGGCCCGAGCCGCCTTTTGTCTGCTATCCATGTTGTTGGTCGCTGTGGCGGCCAACACAGCCGCTTTGCGCTTCCCCTTGCCCGAGGTGTCCTCCGATATCACATTGGCGTGTTATGTGATGGCGGGATTGGGATTGTTGTTGATAGGTTTGAGCGAGGCTCCGATGCAGGTTGGGTTTGGGCTGTTGACGTTTCTGTCGGCCTTTGATCTGTTCTACGTCGCTCTGGAACCCAGCCTGGCTGTGGCCGGACTGTTGGGGGCGGTCAGTTTTCTGATCGCATTGGCGGTGGCCTATCTGCGGGCGTCTCAGGTCGCCGTTGGGGAT
This sequence comes from Chloroflexota bacterium, assembly GCA_011048615.1. Taxonomy (GTDB): domain Bacteria; phylum Chloroflexota; class Anaerolineae; order B4-G1; family B4-G1; genus DSDT01. Next base: position 2,637 of record DSDT01000153.1, read on the forward strand.
GGAGAGAGTTCGGCGTGATCGCAGGTCCGATCTTGCTGCTGGTGATTCCGTTGGCGATGGCCGGCATCGTCTATCTCGTGCTCCGCTGGGAGACGTTGGCGGCGCTGTTAGCGATCGGGACAGCTATGGCGTTGGGGTTTGCCATCATCCTGCTCCCCCTGGATCAGCCAGTGCATGTGTGGGGCGGACAACAGATCGCTCTGGGGGAGACGGTCAGCTTTTTCGGACGCGAGTTGATCCTGGATCCCTCCGACCGTGTGGCGATGGCTCTCTTTTTCTTTACCTCTGCCATACTTTTTGCCCTGGCATGGCGCATCGCCCCACGCTCGTTATTCTTGCCGGTGGGACTTGGCCTGCTCAGCTTGTTGAGCGGCGCTTTGCTCATTCGCCCGCTCATCTACGCCGCTCTTTTGCTCGTGATCGCAGCAGCTCTCTCCGTGTTTGCGCTTCAACCCGCAGAAGGCAGACCGACCCGTGGGGGCATGCGCTATTTGACGTTTGCAACTCTGGCGCTTCCCGGTCTGCTGGTGACCCACTGGTTGATGGATCGGTACGCCTTGACCCCTGACGACACCTCCCTGCTGGGTATATCGGCCGTGCTGCTGACGATCTCGTTCGCGTCATTGCTGGGGGTCGTGCCTTTTCACACCTGGGTGCCAGCCATCTTTAGTGACGGCGTGCCGCTGGCCGGGGCGTTCGTGCTTACCGTAGGCAATGGCGCGGTCTGGTTCCTGTTGCTAGATTTCTTGGAGATGTATTCCTGGCTCAGCGCCCATCCCGAATTTGACTCCCTGATTCTCATGGCAGGTACCGGCCTGGTAATCGTGGGGGGCTTGCTGGCGCCGGCTCAACGCCGCGTGGGTTCGTTGGTGGGATACGCCGCGTTGGTTGATACCGGCGCAATGCTAATCGCCCTGGGATTGAACAGCAAGGTGGGATTGACCTTGCTCTTTTTGGCTCTGCTGGTTCGCCCCGTGGGCGTGGCGCTCATGGCGGTGGGGTTGAGTGGCTTGCGGACCTGCTGCGGCGATGACGACCGGTGGGATGGAATGCGGGGCGTGGGCTGGCAAATGCCGTGGAGCACAACCGCCCTGCTTTTCGGGGGATTATCGGTGGCGGGATTCCCGGTTAGCGCGGGTTTCGTGTGGCGTTGGTCTCTCTATCGCACCCTGGTGTCCTCCCACCCTGGCACGGCTGTATGTTTATTATTGGCCAGCATAGCTGTGTTGGGCGGAGTCTGGCATGGGTTGTTTGTGCTGCTGGAGCGCCCGCATAGCCAGAAGAACCGGAGCGTGATTCCTCTAGTCACCACCGAAGGCTGGGTGAAGGGGGGAGTCATCCTCGTGGTGGTGCTCATTTGCATCGGGTTGGGACTCTTTCCCCAACTCGTTGCCCCTTGGGCCAGTCGTTTGACCGATGGGTACACCTTCTTTGTCCCTTGATTGGGACGGGACCCTCTGGCATGGACCTGTTTGAGCACCGTCGGCAGGAACAAGTCTCCCGTGAGGCCCCCCTGGCGGCGCGGCTGCGGCCGCGCGTGCTGGACGAATTCGTCGGACAGGATCACATTGTGGGCGAAGGACGGCTGCTGCGGCGTGCTATCCAGTCTGATCGGCTGTTTTCCTCCCTGATTTTCTGGGGACCTCCCGGCACCGGCAAGACGACGCTAGCGATGATCGTAGCCAATACGACAGCCAGTCACTTTGAGACCATCAGCGCGGTGCTGGCGGGGATAGCCGACCTGCGGGAGATCATCGGGCAGGCTCGAGAGCGGCGCGGGATGTACGGCCAGCGCACCATCCTGCTGGTGGACGAGATTCACCGCTGGAACCGCTCGCAGCAGGATGGGCTGCTCCCCCACGTCGAGGATGGCACCGTCGTGCTCATCGGCGCCACGACCGAGAACCCCTATTTTGCAGTGATCGCTCCGCTGGTCTCTCGCTCTCGCGTTTTCCAGTTCCACCCTTTGAGTGAGAGTGATCTGGCAGATCTCTTGCGGCGTGCCCTGAGCGATGTGGAACGGGGGTATGGGAAGCGGAACGTCCATCTCGCTGATGATGCGCTGGCCCACCTGGTGCGTGTAGCCGGGGGAGATGCCCGCTCTGCTCTCAATGCGCTCGAACTGGCGGTGGAGAGCACCCCGCCCGACACGGCTGACATGGTCCGCGTCACCCTAGCCGTGGCCGAGGAATCCATCCAACAGCGCGCCGTCCGCTACGACAAGTCCGGCGACGAGCACTATGACACCATCTCTGCTTTCATCAAGTCGGTGCGAGGCAGCGACCCGGATGCCGCCCTCTACTGGCTGACCAAGATGGTCTCGGCCGGGGAGGACCCGCGCTTCATTCTCCGCCGCCTCTACATTCTGGCGGCCGAGGATATTGGGCTGGCCGATCCTCATGGAATCGTCGTCGTCCACAGTTGCGCTCAGGCGTTCGAGTGGGTGGGAATGCCGGAAGGTCAGTATCACCTCGCCCTGGCGACCCTCTACCTGGCGACCGCTCCCAAGTCGAATTCGACGGGCGCGTATTGGAAGGCCCTGGCCGAGATCGAGGAGCATGGAGCCGGGCCGGTGCCCGTCCACCTGCGGGATAAAAGCGACACTTTTCACGGCGTGCTGCGCGATCATTACCGCCGCACCTTGGGGGAACACGAGGAGTACAAGTACCCCCACGCCTATCCGGAGGGCTGGGTGGAGCAACGCTACCTACCGGAAGGGGTGGCAGGCGGATGGTTCCGCCCCCAAGGGCACGGCTACGAGCGGGAAATCATCGAGCGGTTGGAGCGCTGGTGGAGGGAGCAGAAGCGCACTCCGTAGCTGCCCTTCATTTCAGCACTCGCTCATCGCCGACTCGTTTCGTCACCTCGATATCGTCCAGGTGCTCCAGGATGGCCTGGGCGTACTTGCGGCTGGTCTCGAGCATATCCCGCGCCTGGGCCAGGGTGATGCTCCCCTCTCGCTCGATGTGCGCGCGGACCTGGGCCACGATCTCGCGGTAGGTTTCCGGCAGGAACAACACATCGGTCGCTACCTGCACCAGGTCTCCCCGGCTGAACAGTACATTGAGCACCGCTTCCCCCACGGCGGCTGTGCTTTCCTTGTAAGAGGGTGGCGTGTAGGGTTGCTGATGGAAGCGGGTCAACAACGCATCCACCTGGCGCTGCTGCTCGGGGTTGAGCTGGACGGTGTGGGTGGGAAGTCGAACGGTCGGCCCATCGTCCGCGATCCGGCCTTCCGCGACGGCGCGGCTCATCATCCCGTTAAAGACTTTGGCCTCCAGCTTGAGATTGCTGCGCAGGGCCTCGCGCCCCATGCCGGGGCGAAGCGGGAATTTTTGGTGGTATGCCTCCAGATCACGGGTGAATCGGTTCGCCAGGTCCAACCACCAAGAATGGGTGGCCACCACCTGCTTGCTGGACGGCATATGCTGGATGGGCGGCGGATCCACCAGATCGCCCAACAGGATCGCCTCGCCCTCGTCCAGCAGGTGAGCGAGACCCTCAGCGGCGGCCTCTCCCAATCCACTGGCAGAAAGCAGGGAGCGAATGGGGGTCGGGCCGCGCCGTTCGAGGGTCTGTAACAGTATCTCGGCCGGCGTGCCCCGGGCCAACGTCTCCAGGCGGGTCAGCACCTCCGGCTGGAAGCGGCGGTGTCGCTTTCCGGGATGCGGGTCCACCACAACGCCCCCCCCGATGGTCGCCGGGGGTGAGGGGATGCGAACGATAAAGTGGTCTCCCTTGACCAGCGGCAGCGGGTCCAGCAGCTGCAGTTGGACCCATCCACTCTCTCCCGGTGGCAGACTCTCCTGCCCCAGCACCCGCGCCCGGGCTAGGGTCTCGGCCGCGCCGGAGAAAAACTTGAGCTGGGTGTTGTGACGCAGCGGACGTTGCGTGTCGGGCAGATGGCGCATCTGCACGTCCACGAGAACCGTGGCGCGCAGCCAGCCAGGGATCGTGATCACATCCCCCCGTTTGACGTCGTCCTTGTTCACGCCGGTGAGGTTCATCGCCACGCGGCTGCCCGGCAGCGCCTGGTCCGTCTTTTCCTTGTGAGTTTGCAGCCCTCGGACGCGGGCCTTTAACCCTGTGGGCAGAATTTCCACCTCTTGCCCCACATAAAAGCTCCCATCGGTGAGGGTGCCCGTGACGACGGTCCCAAAGCCGCTGATGGTGAACACCCGATCCACTGGCAGGCGAGGGCGTCCCCGGTCCTGGCGCGGTTCGACCTGATCGAGGATGCGCTCCAACTCGACCAGCAGTTCCTCCAGTCCCTCGCCCGTGCGGGCAGAGACGGGGATGATGGGCGCATTTTCCAACACGGTGTCCTCCAGCGTTTCGGAGAGGTCGGCGGTGACCAGCTCGACCCACTCCTCGCTCTCGGCGATGTCCACCTTGGTCAGCGCGACGACCCCATCACCGACGCCCAGCAGGTCGAGAATGGCCAGGTGCTCCCGCGTCTGGGGCATCACGCCCTCGTCGGCAGCGACGACGAACAGAGCCGCGTCGATCCCTCCCACGCCGGCCAGCATATTTTCGATGAAATCCCGGTGTCCGGGCACGTCCACGATTCCGACCGGCTCGCCGTTGGGCAGGGTGAGCCAGGCAAAGCCCAGGTCAATGGTCATCTCCCGCTCCTGTTCCTCTCGCAGGCGGTCGGGATTGATGCCTGTAAGAGCGAGCACGAGGGTTGATTTGCCGTGATCTACGTGGCCTGCGGTGCCGATAACTCGCATAGGAATGTCCCCGTCTACTTGTGCGGCTCGTGGCGCAGAACAGCCAACTGCTCGTCAATCGGCGCGATTATGGCTTCGTACAGGTCCTGGGCTGATTTGAGCAGGCTGGTCGCGTCGGCGCGTTGGGTCTCCCAGAGAGTGTCCAACTGGTCGCGATGCATCTCGACTATGGGGTACAGCTTGTCCAGGCGGTTTTTGTGTTCGGCATTGACCAGTTCCTGCTGCCGCCATTTTTCTTCCGTGATGACATCCCGTTTCTTCCGCTCCTTGGAGCGTTCCGACTGCCATTCTTCCCAGCGCCGCGCCATCTGATCTTCTGTGAGACGCTGCTTCTCCGCCATCTCGTCCTGCCGTCTTTCGATGCGCACCTTGAACTTTTCCAGGCCATTCAGCGCGCGTTTGACCCCTTGCTGCTGCTCGACGAACCCTTGCGTCTGGGCGCGAAGCCGATTCAATTCCTGGGCCACCTGCTCTCCCTGATCCAGGTATTGTTTCATTTTCTGTTCCCGCTGAAAATCGGAGACGCGCAGTTCTTCGATCTGCTGCTCGTACTTTTTCGTCTCCTCGATCGCCGCGTCTATGCGGGTTCTCTGTTTCTGGATAGACTCTTCCAGCAGGGGGAATTTCTTGTCCAGGGTATCAATTCTCCGGCGCAGGTCCAGGGCATTCTGTTCCAGCTCGACGATGCGGCGGTTGTCGGTGCGGCGCTGTTCCTCCAGGTAGGAGACGGCCCGGATGGGATCCTCGATCCGCTTGCTGATGTCGGTGACGTCCACTGCCATCTGCTGGACGACTTCGCCCAGCCGCTGGTCTTCGGCGCGCAGCGTCGTCAGCTCCTCGTTGTAATGAGGGAGGACGCGCAGTTCTTTTTCCAGACGGTTGAGGTTAGTGGTCAGGGCTTCGTACTCGATGCGCCGCAGCCGTTCGGCCTCGGCCATCTCCTTGCGCCGCGTCTCGTCCCGGTTGTCCATCTGGATGACCAACTCGTCCCGATAGTTCGAGATCATTTGCCCGAACTCGGTCACTTTGGACATCACACCCTGGACACCCGATAGGGTGGTGCGGAGTTCCTGGATCTGGCTCGCTTGTTGGGCCAGCTGTTGTTCCTGGAGCTGCAACCGCTCTTGCAGGGCAGTGATCGTGGCCCTGTCCTTGCGACGCTCTTCGTCCATCCATTTGAGCGTCTGCATAGCTTGATTCAAATCCATAGATTGAGTGACATTCATCGCCATAGTCACACTCCTAAAAATATCTAGTGACAGCGCGGTGGGAAGATTATAACATCATTCCATCGGGCAGGCAACGTATCGTATTCACTCGGTTTGTGCTCTTACCGGTCCGTCATTCCCGTGGATTCCCGCTTTCGCGGGAATGACGGTGGGAATCACAGCAGGAATGACGGAGAATCCAGTGGTGAATGACGTCATTCCCGTGAATCCCCGCCTTCGCAGGGACAGGCACGGGAATCCAGTGCGGGTGGAGTGTCGATCACCGCTCCCTTGGCCCGGTTGACAGGGAAGGGCGAGGCGCTATAATGACGGGGAAGTGAGTATGCGCATCGGTATTGACGTCCGAATCGCCCACTATACGCGAGGGGGCATTCGTAATTACGGTCTGCGGCTGCTCCGAGCGCTGGCTCGGAGCGACGCCGAGTCCGAGTACCATGTTCTGCACAGTCGCAAGGACCGGCGTCCCCCGGTGCCGGGGGTGAACTTTTGCCCGGTCGCCTGTTGGACCCCCCCCCACCATCGGCTGGAACGGTGGGCGTTGGGGGCGGAGGTGGTCCGCCTGGGCCTCGATCTGCTTCACACCACCGATTTCATCCCCCCGGCTTGGGGCTATCGGCGGTCGGTGATTACCGTTCACGACCTGACGTTTTTGCATTATCCCCAATTCATCACCGCCGAGAGCCGGGCCTACTACAATCGCCAGATCGCAGGGGCGGTGCGCCGCGCCGACCACATCCTGGCCGATTCCCACGCCACCCAGTCCGATCTGATCTCTATGCTGAACGTCCCGGGGGAAAAGGTGACGGTGGTGCATCTGGCGGCGGATCCGGCCTTTCGCCCCATGGACGAGGATCAGGTGATGCCGGTGGTCGCCCGGTACGGGCTGCAGCCGGGGTTCTTGCTCTGCGTGGGGACGCTAGAGCCGCGCAAAAACTTGCCGGGGCTGTTGGAGGCGTACCGGCTGCTGCTCGGCGTGCTGGACGACTTCGCGCCGCTGGTGCTGGTCGGAGGGCGGGGCTGGTTGTACGACGAGATTTTCGAGCGCGTCGAGGCGCTGCGCTTGGGCGAGCGGGTCAGGTTCCTGCACGACGTGCCCGACGCCGACCTGCCGGGACTGTACAATGCCGCCGGCCTGTTGACGACGCCGTCCTTTTACGAGGGATTTGGATTGCCGGCCTTGGAGGCCATGGCCTGCGGCACCCCGGTCGTCGTCTCTGATCGCTCTTCCCTGCCCGAGATCGTGGGCCAGGCTGGCCGGCTGGTGAACCCAGACGATCCCCACGACCTGGCCCAGGCTCTGGCGCAGGTGCTGACGGACGGATCGCTGCGGGAGCGGATGCGGGCTTTGGGCCTGGAGCGAGCGGCCCAGTTCTCCTGGGAGCGCACCGCCCGAGAGACGCTGGCGGTCTACCGCCGGGTATTGGGAGTGGGATGAAGATATTGTTCTTGACGCCCCAGCTGCCCTATCCTCCCCGCCAGGGGGCGGCGCTGCGCAATTGGGGGTTTATATCCCAGTTGGCCGGGCGGCACGAGGTGGCGGTGCTGTCGTTTCTGGTCTCTGGTCAGGTAGAGAGCGGGGAGGACGGAATGCCGGTCGCTGTCCGCATCGAGACGGTGTCACTGCCGACCCGGTCGTTGGGGGAGCGGCTGCGGGACCTGTTCGTCACGCGCCAGCCGGATATGGCGCTGCGCCTGGCGTCGGAGCGGTATGCCCGCCGGCTGGCGGACTGGCTGGCGCAGGAATCCTTCGACGTCGTGCACGTGGGGGGCATCGAGATGTCCCCTTACCTCGACGTGTTGGAAGCGACCCATCCCCGGCCCGGCATCCTGTTCGATGACCTGAACTGTGAATACCTGCTCCAGAGACGGGCCTTTAGCACCGATCTGCGCTCCCCCTCTCGCTGGATGGGAGCGGCCTATTCGTGGGTCCAGTACCGCCGCCTGCGACGGTATGAGGCGCAAGTGTGCCGCCGGGCGGATCGAGTGGTCGCCGTCTCTGATGCCGATGCGGCGATCCTGCGCGATCTGGAGCCGGGAATCGCCGTGTCCGTCGTCCCCAATGGGGTTGATACCCAGGTCTATCGCCCTCAGTCTCAGAGTGCCCCTCGTTTGCTGCCGGAGAGCAGCCTCGTGTTCACCGGGACGATGGATTTTAGACCCAACGTGGACGCGATGCTGTGGTTTGTGCGCCACGTGTGGCCGTTGATTCAGGCCCAAGTGCCGGATGTACACCTGTTCATCGTCGGGCAGCGGCCTCACCGGCGGTTGGCGGGGCTGCGCGACGACCCGGCTCTCACGTTGACCGGGTGGGTGGAGGATACCCGGCCTTACATTGGGGCGGCGGCAGTCTACGTCGCGCCGCTGCGCATCGGGGGGGGAACCCGGCTCAAGCTGCTGGAGGCCCTGGCGATGGCTAAACCAGTGGTCGCCACGCCATTGGGGGCAGAGGGGTACCCGGTGGTTCACGGGCGGGAGTTGATGCTGGCCGACACGCCGGCCGATTTCGCCGCCGCTGTGGTGGATTTGCTGCGCTGCCCGGAGCGTCGGACCGCGTTGGGGCTGAGGGGGCGCGCATTCGTCGAACAGCACTATGATTGGCGCGCGATTGTACCGAGGTTGGAGGAGGTCTATGCCAGCCTCTCATAAAAAAGCCGCTGGCACAACCAGCGGCTTGTAGGTGCTCTGGTGGGAATGACTAGACCGCGGGTTTCTCGGTCTCGTCTTCCCTCTCGACGTCCTCTTCCGGCGCTGGATTGAGCGTCACCTGGTCATCCTCGGCGCCTACCACCACGGTATCCCCGGCCTCGAACGTACCGGTCAGTATGGCGTCGGAAAGAGCGTCCTCGATGAGATTTTGAATCACCCGCCGCAGCGGTCGTGCGCCGTATTCCTCGCTGTACCCTTCCTCTACCAGCAGATCGGTGGCTGGTTGTGTGATCTGTAGTTGTAGATCGTGCTCTGCCAATCGCTGGCGCACTTTGTCCAGTTCCAGGTCGACAATTTGGGTGATCTCGTCCTTGCTCAGGGCGTGGAAGACGATGATGCTGTCTACCCGGTTGAGAAATTCGGGTTGGAAGGCGCGTTTCAACTCTTCCAGCAGCTTTTTGCGCATCTCTTCGTAATCGCGCTGCCTGTCTGCCCCGTCATCTGATCCTCGAGGCAGGGCGAAACCGATGCCCGTCTCTCGTTTGATCAGATCCGCCCCGATGTTGGACGTCATGATGATGATGGTGTTGCGAAAATCAACCCGGCGTCCTCGGGCATCCGACAGCGCTCCTTCTTCCATAATTTGTAGCAGCATGTTAAAGGCCTCGGGATGGGCCTTTTCGATTTCGTCAAAGACGACGATCGAGAACGGGCGGCGGCGGATGGCTTCGGTGAGCTGTCCGGCGTCGTCGTAGCCGACGTAGCCGGGGGGAGCGCCGACCAGGCGGGCGACGGTGTGACGCTCCATAAACTCGGACATGTCCAATTGGAGCAGAGCATCTTCGCTGCCGAACATGAACTCGGCCAGGGCCTTGGACAGTTCCGTCTTTCCGACGCCTGTGGGGCCGAGAAAGATGAAGGAGCCGATGGGGCGGCGGGGGTCCTTGAGGCCAGCCCGTGCCCGGCGCACCGCCTTGGCAATGGATTGGATCGCCTCCTCCTGGCCGATGATACGACGATGGAGCTCATCCTCCATATTGAGCAGGCGCTGGGTCTCTTGGCTGTGCAACTGAGTCAGAGGGATGCCGGTCCACATAGAGACGACTTCAGCAACGTCCTCGGCCGTCACGACGATCCTTTGAGTCTGGTCCTGGACGGTCCGCAGCCTCTCCATGTCCTCTTTCAATTCGAGTTCCTGATCCCGCAGCATAGCGGCGTCTTCGTATCGGTGCTCGGCGATGGCGGCCTCTTTGGTCCGTTGGATCGCCTTCAGTTGGTGGAACAACTCGTGCAAGCTCTTGGACTGAGGGGTTTTGTAAATTCGCACCCGGGAAGCGCTCTCGTCCACCACGTCAATCGCCTTGTCCGGCAGGTAGCGGTCCGAGATGTAGCGAGCCGAGAGTTTGACTGCTACTTCCAGCGCCTCGTCGCTGATTTTCAGTTGGTGGTGCTGTTCGTAGGCGGGGCGGAGACCCCGCAGGATGTCCAATGTCTCCTCGACGGTGGTTTCCTCGACCGTCACTGGCTGGAACCTGCGCTCCAGGGCGGCATCCGACTCGATGTTTTTGCGGTACTCGTTGAGGGTGGTCGCGCCGATGCATTGGAGTTCACCCCGGGCGAGGGCTGGCTTGAGGATATTGGCCGCATCTACCGAGGAGCCGGCTGAGCCAGCGCCGACGAGCATGTGCACTTCGTCTATGAACAGGATACTGCTGCTGTTTTTGAGTTCGTCAATGACTTTTTTGAGCCGTTCCTCGAACTGTCCGCGGTACATCGTCCCGGCCACCAGGGAACCGACGTCTAGTTGGAGCACTCTTTTATCCAGCAAGGGTTCGGGGGTTGCGCCGGCGACGATACGCTGGGCGAGACCTTCGACGATGGCCGTTTTCCCCACGCCGGGTTCACCGATCAAGGCTGGGTTGTTCTTTGTGCGGCGCGCCAGAATCTGGATCACGCGCTCGATTTCTCGCTCCCGCCCAATGACCGGGTCCAGCTTATTCTGTTCGGCCAGACTGGTGAGATCGGTAGCCAATTGATCCACCACTGGTGTTTTGCCTTCCTGGCGTCTGCGCTTGGGTCCGGTTTTTCCACCGGCTGTAACGGGTTGGCGCTGCAGTATATGTTGGGTGGCGCGATAGATCTGGTTGCCGGTGACGCCCAGGTGGTCCAGCACCTCTACGGCCGTACCATCTCCCTGGCGCATGAGACCTAACAAAATGTGGTGCGTGTCTATTTGCGAGTGTCCCAGACGCTTGGCTTCATCCCCGGCCAGTTCCAACACACGCTTGGTGCGGGGGGTGAGATCAATTTCAGCGTTGAGCAGCAGAGAGCGGCGGCGGACAGTGCTGAGCCGTTCAACCCACCGTTGCACGTCTCCAGATTGCAGGCCCAGTTCGCGCAGCACGCGGCTGGCGATGCCCTGTTCCTCGCGCAGCAGGCCCAGCAAAAGATGTTCGGTGCCAATCTGGGCGTGGTGCATCTTCTCGGCCTCTTGCTGAGCGAGCTTGAGCACCCGTAATGATCCCTCTGTGAAATATTTTAGATTATTCATATGCCACCATCCCTGATGGTCGCTAGTTGATGTTCGATCTCCTGTGCTTGTGGCCCCTGATACGTCTCAGGGGCATCGAATTGGGAAGAGATCCTCTTACAGGCCTGTGTCTTCAGACGCCATCTCCTCCGAGTCCATTCCGGGCCGGGGAGGCATCCGCCAACGCGGCTGAGAGAGGACTCTCCGGTTGGGATTGTTGCGTCTCCATCATCGCCTGCCAATCCTGATCCAGGTATTCTCCCTGTGCAACCTGTTTGAGACTCAGGGCCAATCGGTGGCGGTCTCCATCTACGCTGATCACGCGCAACGTGATGATCTGTTCAGGCTGGATGACGTCGCGAGGATGAACGATCTGGCCCTCATCCAATTCCGAGATGTGGATCAGTCCCTCGATGGCCTCGTCTCCGACAATGCTGGCAAAGGCTCCCCACTTGGTGAGGCGAGTGATGACAGCTTCGACCAATTGACCCTCTTGGTAACGTTCTTCGATGTTGTCCCAGGGATCGGGCTGCAGTTTTTTGAGACTGAGGGCCACCCGTTGACGTTCCCTATCTACCCCTAATACATAAACCTGGACCTTTTGTCCTACTTTGACAACTTCGCGGGGATGAGATACCCGTTTCCAGGAGAGTTCGGACAAGTGGACCAATCCATCTACACCGCCGATGTCTATAAAAGCGCCAAAGTCGGCCAGATTGGTCACCCGTCCTGGGCGCACCTCGCCTTCTTCGAGTTCCTGCAACAGGTTTTCTCGCTGGCTCTTGCGCCAATCCCGCATAGCGGCCCGTTCGGAGAGGATCAACCGATTCCGTGATTGATCAACTTCGATGACCTTGAGTTGCAGTGAGGTGCCGAGCATGTCGGCCCAACGCTCGTCGTCTCTCGATTTGTCTGTATTTTGAGTGGCGACATGGGAACTGTCCAGTTGTGATCCTGGCACAAAGCCACGTAGATTCCCGATGTGTACGATCACGCCGCCCTTGTTGTAACTGACGACTCGGCTTTCGACGATTCCTTGGGTTTCGAAAAGTTGTTTCGCCTCACGCCAATCCTGCATCCTTTGAGCGCGGGAGATGGAAAGGAGAATGTTGTCGTTATCGTCTTCTGTCTTGACGACATAGACCAGGATTTCGTCGCCCTCGCAGATGGCGGCGCGATCCTCTGGGCTTAGTCTCTCCAAATCCCGGGTTGGCACGATACCCTCACATTTAGCGCCAACGTCTACGATGATGTCGTTGGGGGTAATGTGGACTACAGTGCCTGACACGATCTTGTCCCGTTCCAAGTGCTGGTAGGAGAGATACTCCTCCAGCATTTCGGCCATGAGGTTGGCCCCTTCGTCATCGAAGGAGGCTGATGTTTCTTCTTGTGGGGCGGACGTTTCCCATTCAGCGACCATTTGTTATATGCTCCCGAACTAGATGATACGTAATTATATGCGGTTTGACGATAAATCGCAAGCGAGAATTGGGGCGATGTTAAAAGATTCTTTCAGAGGATCCCCTGCGGGGGTAGTGGCTTGGTGCACTATGCCGGATTTTCCTCTTCGGATTCGAGTTTGTTCCAAGAGTGGACTAATCCTTGCTAGCGGCCCATCTCCAGGCGGTCAATGAGGCGGCGGGGCAGACCTCGGGCGCGCATACGTTCTTGGGTGATCTCGATGGGATATGTGACGCGGCGGAATTCCCAGATTTGGTGCTCGGGATCTAGGATCGCGTAACTGGCCCGGGCGTCCCCATCGCGAGGTTGCCCGACGCTGCCTGGATTGATGATCATCCGGCGTGGGCCCAGCGTCACCGGACCCGTGAAAGGAGGGATCAGCGTCTCACAGCGGCGCTGCTGTTCGTCCAACTCAAAGATGATGGGGACGTGGGTGTGGCCGACCAGGCATATAGGTGTCTCGAAATAATTAAAGTTGGCATAGGCAACGTTCGCGTCGAGAATGTACTCCCACACCGGTTCGCGGGGACTGGCATGGGCGAGGTAGAACTGGCCTTTTTCGAGTTGAGTGGGCAGTTGATTGAGAAATTCGCGCGATGCTGGGGTGAGAGTTGTTTGGGTCCACAGGTTAGCGTCCCGGGCATCGGTGTTGAAACTTCTCAAATCCAACTTGTTCAGAGCAGCCCAGTCGTGATTGCCGGCCAAGCTGACGTGAGGGAACTCTTGGATTCTCTCGATGCATTCGTTGGGATTGGGTCCATATCCTACCAGGTCTCCCAGACACCACAACTCGTCAAAATCCGGTGCATCAGCCAGAACGGTCTCTAGAGCAACCAGGTTGGCGTGAACGTCAGAAATAATCAGAATGCGCAATGTCATCACCCTCTATAGAGATTGGGCTATTATAACCCGTTTTCTGTCTTTTGCCCAATTATGGGAAGCGAAATAGTTTTCCTGCCCGCTCGAATCCGAGGGATCGCCATCTTGTCGAGGGGGGATAAAGGTTGTATAATCTCGCTAGGATGATGGGAGACCAGTGCACCGCTGATTGCGGGGGAGCAATGTGATTTCTGTATGGCGCCAATCCTTGATGAACACATGCTGGAATTTGTCAGTCTCAGCCCGGAGCAGACGCAGCGATTGGGAGCGCGGTTGGGGGCGCTGTTGCAGGGCGGGGATGTGATCTGCCTGGAGGGCCCGCTGGGGGCGGGTAAGACCTGCCTGGCCCAAGGAATGGGCCGGGGATGTGGTATCGTCGAAACGCTCATCAGTCCGACGTTTGTATTTGCCCGGCAGTACAGCCGTCCTGGAGCTAGCCAAACGCTTTACCACGTGGATTGGTATCGCATCTCTGATGCGGAGATGGTTTTCAGCCTGGGAGTGGATGAATTTATGGGAGACCCACACGCCATCTTTATCATCGAATGGGCAGAACGGGCCCGTTCTCTGATACCGTCCGATCACTTGTGGATCAGGTTGGACTTTGCCACACACGCCGACCAGATGCGGCGCATGCTGTATTTCACAGCCCAGGGCGACCGTCACACCGCCCTGCTGCAGATGTTTCGGCGCTCGGCTTTCGGAGCTTGAAGGGGTATGCTAGTCGCGATTGATACAGCTACCAGTTATGCCAGTCTGGCGCTGCACGATGGTGTTCAGATTCGGGTGGAGCACACGTGGGAATCTCCCCGCCGGCACACCGTCGAATTGCTGCCGCGATTGAAGAGGGCGTTGGATCAACTGGACCTGACGGTCGAGCATCTGAGCGGGGTGGCCGTCACGCGGGGACCGGGGTCTTTTACTGGCCTGCGGGTGGGTATGTCGGTGGCGAAGGGGCTGGCCCTGGCGCGCGGCTTGCCTTTGATTGGTGTGCCGACGCTCGATGTGATGGCAGCCGCCCAGGGATGGGATTCCCGTCCTTTGTGCGCCGTGTTGCAGGCCGGGCGAGGGCGCATCTGCGTCGCTACCTATCTTTGGCAAGAGGGGGAGTGGTGTCTGGATACCTCTCCTCGTCTGACCACGTGGTCGGCTTTGGCGAAAGAGATCGAGACGCCTACATTGTTCGGCGGCGAGATCGACACGACTGGCCTGGACACCCTGTCCGCTCTCGGAGAGTTGGCCGTGAGCCTGCCGGCTGCGGCCCGGCTGCGACGGGCCGGGTTCCTGGCCGAGGTGGCGTTGCGGCGCTTGAGCCGGGGAGAGATGGACAATCCCGCTACATTGGTGCCGATCTACCTTCAGTATCCCGTATGACGGAGTCGGATCCGCCCCTGTTCTATACTATCCGGCCTATGGAGCCGGGTGATGTCCCGACGGTAGTTGTCATTGACCAGCTTTCTTTCCCCACCCCTTGGTTGGCGTCGTCTTACCTTTACGAGCTACGTCATCCTGCCCAATCTCGATACTATGTTCTGTTGAAACCCAAGCCCGACGCCGAGCCATCGTCGGGCCTGAGAGGACGGTGGCTGCGCTGGGCGCAGCGCGCTTTGGGTCGGTCGGAACCGAGTCGGGTGATAGGGTACGTGGGCTTTCGCTTCGATTTTGACGAGGCGCACATCAGCACCATCGCCGTGCAGCCGGATTGGCGCGGGAAGGGATTGGGGGAACTGTTGCTGCTGACTGCCCTGGAAAAGGCTCTCCAGTTGGGGTTTTATTCCATCACGTTGGAAGTGCGGCCCTCCAATCGCGTGGCCCAACGCCTGTATCGCAAGTACGGCTTTCGATTTACCGGGGTCCATCCCAATTATTACCGGGATGGCGAGGATGCCTGGTTGATGCGAGCCACCATCGGGCACGAGGCCTATCGAGCGCGGTTGGTTGAACTGCGCCGGGAAGTGAGGGCGCGCTTGCCCTTTCATAGCGACGTTGGACAAAACGATGGGGATACGCTATAATCAAGCCCGGTTACAACCGTAGCAGATAACGAGGAGGTTGAGCGTGTCGGAATTAGAGGCGCTGGCGGCAGAGATTGTGCGGTGTACGCGTTGCCTGTTGCACCAGGGGCGGACCAGGGCGGTGCCTGGGGAGGGGGCGGAGAACGCGGACATCATGTTCATTGGCGAAGCTCCAGGCTTTCACGAGGACCAACAAGGCCGCCCATTCGTGGGAGCGGCCGGCAGGTTTCTCGACGAGTTGCTGGGGAGTATCAATCTGGAACGCTCGCAAGTCTTTATCGCCAACGTCATCAAGTGCCGCCCGCCCGGCAATCGGGACCCCCTGCCCGACGAGATCGAAGCCTGCAAGCTGTTCCTCGATCGGCAGATCGAGTTGATTCAACCCCGGCTGATCGTGACCTTGGGGCGGTTTTCGATGGCCCGGGCCTTTCCCAAGGCGCGCATTTCCCACATCCACGGGCAGCCCCGCAAGATCGGCGGTATCGTCTACTATCCGATGTATCATCCGGCGGCGGCGCTGCACCAGCCCAGCCTGCGCCGCATCGTAGAAGAGGATATGCAGCGCATCCCAGAACTGCTCGAGCAGGCAGCCAGGATGTCCGAGACTGCGCTGCTCGTAGAAGCCGAGCAGTTGAGCTTGTTTTAGGTCGTCCAGGCGGATAGATAGCCAGTGGTCGAATTTATCTCTATCATCGTGCTCACCTTCGCGCTAGCCCTGATCGTGTTGGGAGCGATTACGATGTGGTTGGAGCGGGGGCCGAGAAAGCTTGGCGGAATTGCGCTCACGGCGGTAGGTATGGTCGTCGGCGTCGGGTACGCGTTCTTGGGGAGCCGCTATGCCCTGGCCCTCTTTGACCGTTTGATCGTGCGGGTTGATCTGCCCCTTCTGATGGCCACCGCCTTTACGTATACAGCAGGGGTGTTTGGCGGTGTGGCACTGGCGGTGGGTCTCTTCCTATGGGTCACAGGCCGTTTCCGTCACCAGTCTGAGCGGACGGCCGTCGCTTTCATCGTGGTGAGTGTGATGATCGCCCTGATTGCCACGGTCTTTGCCATCGCCCTGAGCAATCCCTGAACGCCTGTCGCGCGCTCTAGCGCCGTGATCCTCGGAGCAGACGCAGTGCCGTCTCGGTCAGAACGGCCACTCCGACCGGCAAGCATCGCTCGTCAATGTCAAAGCGCGGGTGATGGCCCTGGCGTTCGTCCCCCTCAATGCAACTTCCCAGAGAAAACATCGCCCCCGGCGCGTGGGCGAGAAAAGCCCCCAGATCTTCTGCGCCCATCTCTTGCCCGTGGGATTGCACCCCTTCGGCACCCAGCAGGTCAGTAGCGACCTCTTGAATATACTTGACCACTTGTTCATCGTTGATCACTGGAAACCCGCCGTGTTCGATCCGCAACGTAAAATCCCCCCCCAGCGTGCGGGCGATCCCCAACGCTCTCTCGATTTCCTGGTGAAGCAGTTCCCGCACCTCCGCTCTCATAAAGCGGATGGTGCCGGTCATTTTGACCCGTTCCGGGATCACGTTTTCCGCCTTTCCACCGTGGATCGAACCGATGCTGATCACGGCCGGGTCCACGGGATGCAGCCGCCGGGAGACGATGCCGTGGAGAGCCAGGATGACGTGCCCGGCGATGTAGATCGGGTCCACCACGTCGTGGGGATATGCGCCGTGTCCGCCCCGTCCGGTGATGGTGACAAAAAAGCTGTCTACCCCGGCCGAGATAGGGCCAGAGCGGACTGAAATGCTTCCGGCCGGTGTTTTGGGGTGCACGTGGAGGGCCAGCACAGCGTTCACCCCATCCATCGCGCCGTCCTCCACCATACGGGGCGCGCCGCTGATACCCTCCTCGTCCCCTACCTCCTCGGCTGGCTGGAAGAGGAAGCGCACCGTGCCGGGAAACTGCTCGCCGGCCAACAGCGTCGCCACGCCCAGCGCGATGGCCGTGTGGGCGTCGTGACCACAAGCGTGCATCACGCCGGGATTCTGGGATGCGTACGGCACGTCGTTTGTCTCTTGGATGGGCAGCGCGTCCATATCGGCCCGGATGGCGATGATGGGAGCGCCGTCCCCGCGATCTGCCACCACGCCGGTGCGCCCCACTCCCGTGCGGACGCGGTAGCCCAGGGGGCCCAACACGTCGGCGACGCGGCCGGCGGTACGCGTTTCCTGGAATCCCAGTTCCGGGTGCATATGAAAATCTCGCCGCCAGGCCACCAACTGGTCATACAGATCGCGCGCTTGCTGCAGTTTGTTCCCCTGGTGTGAAACGGTCGTCTTTTCCATAGATGCCTCCATTGGACGTGATAAATCTGTGCTCGAA
>DSDT01000151.1 GCA_011048615.1 Chloroflexota bacterium
GACCACCAGCGTCCCCGCGCCCGCCCACACCGCCTGCCAACCCAGCAGCGCCGCGCCCATCACCGCCGCGGCCACCCCGCTCTTGACCAGGGCCATCAGGGTGCGGCGGCCCTCCAGGCCCCCTATCCGTCGCCGGATCAATCCCAGCAGCAGCGCCAGTTCGACCAGCGTTGCTGCGCTGTTCGCCAGCGCCAGTCCCGCGTGGGCCGGCCAGCCGACATGCCCGAACAAGCCCGGCAGCGTCAAGCTCAACGCCACGTTCAGCCCCATCGCCACGCCCCCCACCCAGACCGGGGTACAGGTATCGTGCAGGGCGTAAAAGGCGCGGGCGACGATCTCTAGCCCGGCGTGCCCGATCAAGCCCAGCGCATAGAACGCCAATGCCCAGGCCACGGCGTCGGTCGAGGAGGCTTCGAACGCCCCGCGCTCAAAGAGCAGCGCCACCAGGGGACGGCCCAGCAGGATCAGGCCGACGGTAGCCGGCAGACAGAGGAAAAAAACCGCCCGCCAGGTCGCGGCCAGGGTGCTGCGCATCTCGGCCCACCGGCCCTGCGCAACCTGGACAGCGAACGTGGGAAAGGCCGCCGTCCCTACCGCCTGGGCAAACACCCCCTGCGGCAGCAGCATCAACAACCAGGCGTAATTGATGGCCGAGACCGCTCCCTCCCCCAAGCGGGAGGCCAGGCTGTTGTTGATGACGAAATTGATCTGCGCGATGGCCGTCCCCAGCATGCGGGGCGCCATCAACCGGCCCACTTCCCGCACCCCGGCGAGACGCAGCCCCAGGGTCGGGACGTAGCGCGCGCTGTAGCGAAACAGCGCTGGAACCTGGACCAGCAAGTGCAGCGCGGCCCCCACGACGACGCCGGCAGCCATCCCCCGCACTCCTATGCGCGGCCCCAGCAGCAGCGCCCCGCCGATGATGGAGAGGTTGTAGATGGAGGCGGCCAGGGCCGGCAGCAAAAAGTGCTGGTAGGCGTTCAAGGCCGCCATGACGACGCCGCTGACGCCAAAAATGACCGTCGAGATGAGCATGGTGCGCAGCAGGCTGACGGTGAGAGCCTGCTGGGCGGGGTCGTCAAAGCCGGGAGCGAGCATGGGCAGCAGGGCCGGGGCCGCCAACGCCGCGAGGGCCGCCGCGACCGTCATCACCACCAGCACCAGGTTGGCGATGGCCGAGGCCAGCCGCCAGGCCCCGGCCCGATCGTCGTGGGCCAGGTGCTCGGCAAAGGTGGGGATGAATGCCGATCCCAGCGCACCGCCGGCGACGATCAGAAAGATCATTTCCGGGACGCGGGCTGCCGCCACGTAGGCGTCCAGCTCGCCGCTGGTGCCAAAGAGCGCGCCGGTCACCATCTCGCGCACCAGGCCCAACGCGCGGCTGGCGACGAACAGGGCCATGACCAGCATGGCCGCCCGGGCGATCTGTCGTCCGTCTGTGCTCATCCTCACCTCGAAGGCGGATTATAACATCGGACTCCGTCTGTGCCAACTATCCGATATCCAACAGGCGCGGCTTGGCCTGCGGATTGATTTGTGGTACACTTGCCCACGGGCTGGCGACAAGTCGCCGCCGACGAAATCACAGGGCGGATTGGCGATCCGCCCCACCAACATTTTTCAAGGAGCAGCGCAATGGCAGACATCTTTTTGGATACAGCCAAGCTGGAAGAGATCCGCGAAGCGGCCAGTTGGGGCATCCTCGACGGCGTGACGACCAACCCGACGCTGATGATGCAGGCCGGCACCGCCGACCTCAAAACGAACACGCTCGAGATCGTGAAATTGGTGTCCGGGCCGGTGAGCGCCGAGGTGATCAGCACCGACGCTGCCGGCATGGTGGAAGAGGCACGCGAGATCCTCTCCTGGTCGGAGCACGTCTTTGTCAAAATTCCTGCCACCGCTGAGGGGCTACAGGCGATGAGCGAGATCTCGTCCTGGCCCAACGGGCGGGTCAACGCGACGCTGATTTTCTCGCCCAACCAGGCCTTGCTGGTGGCAAAAGCGGGAGCTGCCTTCGCATCCGTGTTCGTGGGCCGGATGGACGACGCCGGGCTGGACGGGATGGAGGTGGTGCGGCAGACGCGGGCGATCTTTGACATCTATGGGTTCGACTGCCAGGTCCTGGCGGCCAGCATTCGGCACCCGGCTCACGTGGTGGAGGCCCTGCTGGCCGGGGCGGACATTATCACCCTGCCGTTCGGGGTGCTGCAAAAGATGATCCGCAGCCCCTTTACGGACGCAGGGATGGCGAGTTTCGCGGCCGATTGGAAAAAAGCGATGGGTTGACATTTGGTCGCTCAGCGGTATAATACCGTCGTTCCCGTTCCTCGGTAGCTCAATCGGCAGAGCGGCCGGCTGTTAACCGGTTGGTTGTAGGTTCAAGTCCTACCCGAGGAGCCAGCGAGAAGCCAGGTTTTTGGGAAAACCTGGCTTCTTTGTTGCTAGGCAGCCTCGGCTGGCTTGGGGCCGCTCAGCTCGGCCTGGACCTTTTGGGCGATCTTTTGGATGGTGAGCGCGATGCCCGCCGCCGGGTTCGCCAGCGCGGCGATGATGACGGCCCCGATGTCGGGGGCCATCTTGCCGATGTTGGTCAGCCGGGTCGCCCCCTTCCAGCAGGGCGGGCAGCAGGGGGCGCGGGACGCCGGGCAGGCCGTCGGCCAGCCAGTCGTCGCGCCAGGCGTCGCCCAGGTTCTCGCGCAGCCGGCCGATCAGCCCGGCGGCGTGGTCGCGGCCAAGACCCGCCGGGGCATAAAGTGCTTTCGCCCCGTGAACGGGGCTCCCGAGCCCAATTCATCGGGCGCTGCTCCGTAACCCGGCGACTTTCGTCGGGCTGAAAGCTGAAACATCGCTCACTGTTCAGTGTCATTCATCGCTATCAGTGATTCAGTGTTCCGACATGTCCCATAGCTGCTGAACCTGGAGCTGGGCTATCGTTTGCAGGTGCTGGACGAGGGATTCGGCGTCATAGTGGCCGCCGGATGAAAAAATCCAGATCCACCGAGATCCGATGTCCCAGGTGCAGCGCTGCACCACTCCTGCCGGCCAAGTAAAAGGACCGTGTCGGGGGCCGTTGACCCGGCTGGATCAGGATTCGCCGGGCATCGGATGGGAGGGTGCTGAGAAACATCGAATCTGCTCCTTGGGGATATCCAATACCAAAGCCCAAAAGTTGGCCATGTTTCTAGAGATGCGCCGGCTGTAACGCACGACAGCGGCGATGGTCTGGGGCGTAAAGGCCCGTGCCGCCGGTCGCGGTCGTCCAGAACTGCCACACGGTAGGTGAGAGGGCCGCCGTCCCGCTGACGTAGCGGACGCCCGTGGTGGCGCTGGTCTGCACCAGTTCGCCCGGATGGAAGGAATGGGAGGGCGTGAGGATGATCGTGGCGCCGCTCACGCCGTGGGTGCGAGTCAGCAGCCCGGTCTGCATGCCGTGCACGGCAAAGGTGCGGCTGGTCACAGTGGCAGCGCTGATGGCGTCGCCATAGGTGATGGAGACAGTAGTGGTCGCGGGGGCAGTGCGGGTGTTGGCGGGTGGTTCTACCGGATAGGGCACCGGGGCGGCGTGGACCGGGGAGGAGTAGCGTAAGGCCCCAAACAGGCCCAGGGTCAGCCCCAGGCTCAAGAGGAACACCATCCCCAAAGAAGCAAGGATGGGACGAGAGAACGGATGAAACACGGAATCCTGCGACATGCGGTTCATTGGACACACCTCCAAAGCTCACATCGTCGAACGAGGGGCGGTACCAGGCCTGTACACCTGACTCTCCTATTATACAGAAACATCCCTGGCGATGCAATAGTCTCCTGGTACCAAGGGGATGAATGTAGCGCGGAATGACATTCCGCTGCTAGACGGTGGATTGTCAATCCGCACCATGCCTATCTGAGCGGTTGTGAACGAGAGAATGGAGTACTATAATATCCAAGTGACGTCAACCTTTGGCCCGGCCTATCGTCCGGGGGCAGAGGTATCGAGATGGAGGATAGTGTATGAGCGACGGGCAGAGTGAGCAGATTTTGATTCGTCCCCTGGGGACAGACGAGTACGACGACCTGATGGCGTTGTGGCAGCGGGCGGGCCTGCACTCCCTCAAGCCCCAGGGGCGGGACAGCCGCGCCGCCATCACCAGGCAGCTTGCCAGCGGCGTGCAAACGATCCTGGGCCTAGAGATCGAGCATCAATTGGTGGGCGCCGTCATCGCGACTCACGACAGTCGCAAGGGATGGATCAACCGGCTGGTGGTGGATCCCGACCGCCGCCGCCGGGGATACGGGACGCAATTGATCCAGGCGGCCGAGCAGGTGCTCCGCGAACAGGGCATACAGGTCATCGCAGCCTTGATCGAGAGCGACAATCCGGCCTCGCTGGCGCTGTTCGAACGGGCAGGCTACGTTCAAGTCGACGCCGGGATGTACTATATGACCAAGCGAGACAGCGCCGAAGCGTGACGGTCGGTCACCGGGTTCTATTCGTAGCGATCGTACCGCCGAAACACCTCGCCGACGCTGCACCCCTCGTGGACGCGCCAGATCACCTCGCCCAGCAGGTTGGCGACGGAGAGGACGGTGAGGTTCGACAGGCGTTTCTCCTCCGGGATGGGGATCGAGTTGGTGGTCACGATCTCTTTGACAGACAGGTCTCTCAGTCGCTCGACCGCCGGCGGCGAGAGGACGGGATGGGCAAAACAGAGATAGATATCCCGGGCGCCGTGCTCGCGCAGAATGTGGACCGCGTTGACGATGGTGCCGCCGGTATCCACTTCGTCGTCCACCAGGATGACGTCGTGGTTCTCCACTTCTCCTACCAGCGTGAGGGCTTCTGTATCCACCGCCACGCGCCGCTTTTCGATCAAGGCCAGGGGCGTACCCAGTTCGGCCGCCAGGTTGCGGGCCTTTTTGGCGAACCCCAGGTCGGCCGCGACGACGACGGCTTCTTGGAGCTGCTTGTCACGAAAATAATCGGAGAGAATGGAAAAGACCGTCAGGGCATCGCCGGGAATGCTGAAAAAGCCCTGGATCTGGTCCGCGTGCAGGTCGAGGGTGATGTACCGGTCCGCCCCGGCTACGGTGATCAAGTCGGCCATCAGGCGAGCGGTGATGGGGACGCGGGGTTGGTCCTTTTTGTCGGAGCGGCCATAGGCCAGATAGGGGATCACAGCGGTGATGCGATCCGGCGACGCGCGCTTCAGCGCATCGAGCGAGATCAACAGTTCCATGACGTTGTAATTGACCGGTGAAGAGGTAGTCTGAATCAGGAACACGTCCTGTCCGCGGATGCTTTCGTGCAGGCGCACGAAAATGTCCTCGTTGGGGAACTGGATGATATCCCGCCCCGATAGGGGTACGTCGAGATAACTGCTGATCTCTTGAGCCAGGTCGGAACAACCAGTGCCGCTGAATAACTTGATTTTGCCGTGGACGCTTAGGCCGCTACTGTTCATCTGTCTCAAACTCCGTCTCTAGAATGCTCATCACGTGCTGATCGTGATAGGTCCCTTCCCTGAACACCGCATCCCGGTAGGTGCCCTCCCATTGGAAGCCCACCTTTTCGTAACACCGAATGCCCCGCGCATTGTCGGCATCCACCCGCAAAAAGACGCGGTGCAGGTTCATCTCCCTGAAGGCGACGTCGAGCAGGGTGCGGATCGCCTGGCCGCCGTATCCCTGGCCCCAGTACGCTTTTTCGCCGATGGTGATGCCCAACTCGGCGCTGCGCTCCTTCCAGTCTATAGCGTGTAGCCCGATGTTGCCGATCAACTCGCCCTCAGCCGTCTCGATGCACAGCAAGACCTGTTCCCGCCGTTCGACTTTTTGCACGGCGGCCTCGAACCAGTGTTCCTCCTGCGCCAGGGAGAACGGCAGGTAGACCGTCAGGTGACGACGCACGTCGGGATCGCCGAACCACTGCACGAAACGTGGAAGGTCGTCCCGCTCGGGCGGGCGCAGCCGTACCTGTTTGCCCAGAATCATATCTCTCCTCCCAAATGGCATACATCGCTCAACAGTAGAATGCGCGGCCGGGTCGAATTGACTTGGACGACGCTCAACGAGCAGTTGGGAAAACGAAAGGGCGAGAAACGGCCCGGCAGCCCGATGAGGTGATTGAGGTAAGCGGACAGGACGCCGCCGTGGGTGACGATGCCGACGGCTTGCTCGGTGTGGTGGGCCGCGATCTCGTCGCATGTCGCCGTCACCCGCGCCCGGAACGAATCGAATTCCTCTTCGCCGGGGATTGTTATCTCCTCGTCTCCTTGATCCCAACGCTGCGCCAGATCGGGGTACTGGTCCACCACCTCTTCCCAGGTGAGGCCTTCCAGGTCGCCAACGCCGTGCTCCTTGAGGCGGTCGTCCACCACCACCGGCGCGCCCAGGGCCCGCCCAATGATCTCGGCTGTCTCGGCGGCCCGTTGGAGGGGGCTGGTGTACAGTTTGAGCGGCTGCTCGGCCCGCAGCCGCTCCGCTATGTGCCGCGCTTGAGCGCGACCTACCTCGTCCAACGGCGGGTCGGCCCAGCCCTGGATGCGCCTCTCGGCGTTCCAGGCCGAGCGTCCGTGGCGGATGAGCAAGAGTCGAGACATGGCCTATTCTCCATAGTTACTCGCCCAATATCTCGTGAACCGCCGTGTAGACGTCTACCTGGCGGGCCGCGATTTGGGCCGTCCACGCCTGCACCTGCTCCTCCCCCACCCGGGCGACGGTTCGCCGAAGCAGTTCTTGCTGGAGCAGGCTGAGCAGTTCCTCTCGCACCCGCTCCCGCTCCAGCTCGCTCCACAGCCCACTGGCCCGCAGGTGCTCCCGATGGGCGGCGACCGCATCCAACACCTGGGGCACGCCGCTGCCGTCCAGAGCCACCGTCTGCAAGATCGGCGGTTCCCAGAGCTGGCGAGTTTCTCCATCACCGCTGCTCAGGTTGGGACGGGGCGCGCTCCGGTCCAACACCATCTCCAAAGCCCGGGCCGTGTTGGCCGCCCCGGGCCGGTCTGCCTTGTTGACCACCAACACGTCGGCGATCTCCATCAGGCCGGCCTTGAGGGCCTGCATCTCGTCCCCCAGTCCCGGCGCTTCGACGACCACCGTCGTGTGGGCTGTGCGGGCGATCTCGACCTCCGACTGGCCGGCGCCCACCGTCTCTACCAGCACAACGGCGAACCCGACCGCGTCCAGCACCTTGACCACGTCCCGCGTGGCGCGGGCCAGCCCGCCCAGATTGCCCCGGGTCGCCATGCTGCGGATGAACACGCCGGGATCGCCGGCCAGGTCTCGCATACGCACCCGGTCGCCGAGCATGGCGCCGCCGGTGAATGGACTGCTGGGGTCCACCGCCACGATGCCCACCGTCTGGTCACGCTCGCGCAGCGATTGGGCCAGTTGATTGACCAGTGTGGATTTGCCAGTGCCGGGCGCGCCTGTCACGCCGACGATGTGGGCCTGACCGGTGCGGGGGTACAAGGCTGTCAGCGCCGCACGCGCCTCCGCGCCGTCGTCCTCGACCAGGGATATGAGCCGGGCCAGCGCGTACCGATTGCCACCCAAGGCCTGCGTTGCCAGCTCCACGTCAGCTCCCGGCCAACCGCTGGCGGACAAACTCGGTGATGACCTCGGTGCTGGCACCCGGTCCAAAGATACCCGATACCCCCAGCGCCTCCAACGCCGGCACATCCTCGTCGGGGATGATACCGCCGACAAAGAGCTTGACGTGCTCCAGTCCGGCTTCCCGCAGACCATGGACCACTCGGGGGATCAGTGTCATGTGCGCACCGGAAAGGATGCTCAATCCCACCCCATCTACGTCCTCCTGCAGCGCCGCTTCCACGATCATCTCCGGGGTCTGTCGCAGACCGGCATAGATCACTTCCATTCCGGCATCTCGCAGGGCCCGAGCGATGACCTTGGCCCCTCGATCGTGCCCATCCAGCCCAGGTTTGGCAATCAAAATACGGAATCGTTCACTCATCAGGCTCTATCACTCCTTCGTCGTCATCATTTGGGATTCGCACAAATTATACAACAGGTCACACGAGTTGGAAAGCACCCATTCCTCCAATCGTTTGACTTTTCTCCCTTGACAAGTATCATTAGGGTGTGTTTCATTTTAGTTGGGAACGTCCAGGTGCGACGCACTTTTGCATCAAAAACGACGATTTTCGCGCGTATAACCGGACGAATCTTGAACCAAGTGCGTCGCGCCTAACTCGTTTGAAACACACCCGTATCATTATATCAGGGAAGCATCTCGGATACAGGGGGCGCTGCCGGGGGGGTCGACGTGTCGCAACGTTAGCGGATCAAAGGAGAGATATTGCGCAGCCGGTACCCAGCCCCCCCAACCGGTTAGTTCGACGCCCCCAGCAGGGCCTCTTCCAACAGGTGCCGGACCGTCGTAGAATCGAGCCACAGCTAGTTCCGGCATCTGTTATCACATTCCAGCTCCACAGCCTCCCGAATTTCCCCCTTGGCTGTCACTTCTCCACCAGATTCAACATCAGCCTTCACTACCCATAAGGTACAACGCACTTGTTCACGCAGTTCGAGCGGCTTCATAGCGTAATTTTCATACCGAAACAGAAGGTTTTAGTGGGCAAAGTGCATCGCACCCGAGCAGTTACCGCACTCCTCACATATACATCCGACGATAAACTGTAACTAATCTGTAACGTAGGAGGATTGCCACTACACCTTGAATTTGCTATAATAATGACAACATAGGGCGCTATTTTTGTGTTGCAACCGTCTATGCCTCGGCACGGACTCGATAGGAAGGACTCTCTGATGAACGATACCATTAGAATCCTGTACATTGAAGATGATCCTGGCAATCGTATGCTGGTGAGGCGCATCCTGGAAGCCGAAGGGTTTTCCATCACCGAAGCGACGGATGGCCCCTCTGGGCTAGAAATAGCCACAGAGATGTACCCAGACCTGGACCTCATCCTGTTGGACATCAACCTGCCAGAGATTGACGGCTACGATTTGGCCAAGCGGTTCCGAAACACACCTACCCTGCAGGAAGTGCCAATTCTAGCTGTCACGGCCAACGTGATGCAAGGGGATCGAGAACTGACGTTGGAAGCTGGCTGCGATGGCTACATTCAAAAGCCGATTGACGTTGATCTGCTGCCAGAACAAGTCAAAGCGGCGCTCAAGATGAAACATACCCAGAGGCCACAATGAACGCACAACCCAAAGAGGCCACAATTCTGGTGGTAGAGGACAATGTCCAGAACTTTGTGCTGATCACCCGCCTGCTGGCTTTCCTGGGCGTAAAGAAATGCGAGTGGAAAGCCTCAGGCTGGCAGGTGCTCGAGTTTGCCGAGTCCCTCCCGCAAATTGACCTGATTCTGATGGACATCTTTTTGCCGGAAGAGGATGGCTACCAGGTACACGAAAGACTGCGAGCGCATCCTCGTTTCAAGGACACCCTCATCGTGGCCGTGACAGCCGACGTCTCTGTAGAGAACATGGAGCGCGCCCGTCAAGCTGGATTCGATGGCTTCATCGGCAAACCCATCGACCCAGATCGCTTTCCCTACCAGATTCGCGACATCCTCCAGGGAGAGGATATCTGGGAGCTCGAATAATTCGTTGACCAGGGATACGTTCCAGGAATAGATGAACTACCATGTCCGTTCCCACAGAAGCAAGCGTGCCAGAACGATCACGGGTTCCGACTACCGGGATGCGAGGAGGTCTTGGGAGAACCCTTCTGACCGCCTTCCTGGTGCTGGCTATCGTGCCGCTCAGCACCATCACCTGGTACGCCACTCGAAGCGAGCGGGGCGACATTCAACGTGAGGTCACCGCCAAACTGTCATCGGTGTCTACTATGATGGAGATGCAAGTAGAACAATGGGTCGAATATCGGGCGAGTAACCTGGCGCTCATAGCGACGCTACCAGATACTCGCGAGAGCGTCAATGCCCTGGTAAACGACACCGAGCAGGCCGACATGGCGCACGACAGACTGCAAACCCAATGCAGCGCCTTGCTGGCCCAGGACCCGGCCTTCCACCGCTTGGAAATCCTGGACGACGCGGGCCAGATTCTCGTGACCGTCAGTGGAACAGAGCGGCATTCCCCTCACACCCCATCCCTCAATTCAGAACAGGCCCTCTGCCTCATTTCCCCCGCTGACGCCGATCACTCTATGTTGACCGTCCAGCACCGCATCGCTGCCCCGGAAAACGAGACCGAATCCCTCGGCACCCTGATCGGCTGGCTCGATCCGTGCGCCCTGGTCAAGACGATGCAGGCCGTCAGTGGCCTGGGAGCCACGGGCGCGATCTATTTGGTGAATGCCCATGGCATTGCCATTTCCCAGGGAGAATTGGTCACCAGCCCAGGGATCGAAATAGCACTGTCGGGTGATAACGTCGAGGGACTCTACACCAACTATGCCGGTGTCCCGGTCATCGGCGTCTACCGCTGGATGCCTGAATTGAAACTGGTCCTGGTAGCAGAGCAATCACAAGAAGAAGCCTTCGCCCCCAACGACAATGTCACCGCCGCCGTCGTCGGCGCGACGCTGGGAGTGGCACTGGTCACAGCCGTCATCGCCGCCATCGTCACACGCCAGATCACCCGGCCCATCGTATGCCTCACCGAGTCGGCCTTGCGAATCGCCGAGGGCGACATGGAGCAATACGTGCCGGTCGGATCCCGGGACGAAATCGGCATCCTGGCCTATGTGTTCAACCAGATGGCGGCTGATCTCAAGGCGTTGTACGACGACCTGGAGGAAAAAGTCGCCCAACGCACCGCCCTGCTGCAAAAAGCAAACTACCAGATCCAACGGCGCGCCATCCAACTGGCCACCACCGTAGAAGTCAGCCAGGCGGCCACCTCGATCCTGGAACCGGATCAACTGCTGCACGAAGTGGTACGCCTGGTACACGAGAGCTTTTTCTCGTACGTCTACGTTGGCATCTACCTATTGGACGAAACCGGCGAGTGGGCTTCGCTCAAGGAAGCGATAGGCAACCGCAAAGAGCTGACAGGCACGCGGGCCGAATCGGTGCCGGTCAGTGCGGGCAATCTCATCGGACAGGCCGCTCTGACGGGCGAGCCATGCATCGCCAAGTGGGACCCCCATAACGTCCAACAGCTGTTCCTATCCCCGTACCTGCGCGCCGAGGCGGCCCTGCCCCTCAGAATGGGCAATCAGACCATCGGCGTGCTGAATATCCTGAGCACTGAAGAGGACGACTTTAACGCCGATGACGTATCCGTCCTGCAAAACGTTGCCAACCAGATCACCATCGCCCTGGAGAATGCCCGGACCTATGTCACAGAACGGGAAGCAGCCAAACGGCTGCGAGAACTGGACCGCTCCAAGCGCCGTTTCCTGGCCAACATGTCCCACGAACTGCGCACGCCGTTGACCAACATCATTGGCTTTTCGCGCTTGATGCTAAAGGGAATCGAGGGTTCTCTCTCCGAGAAGCAGCAAGAGGATGTCCAAATCATCTACCATAACGGACAGCACCTGTTGGGCTTGATCAACGACGTGCTGGACGTCTCCCAGATCGAGGCCGGGCTGATGGAACTCGAGTTCCGGGAGGTGAACCTGACCGACCTGATCACCAGCGTGATGGCCACCGCCCATGCCCTGGTACGCGACAAGAACGTCGAATTGCAACAGAGCATTCCCCCCGCCCTACCCCCTGTACAGGCGGACGCGGCGCGAATCCGGCAGGTATTGCTGCGGCTGCTGACCAACGCCGCCAAGTTCACTGAGCAGGGGACCATCACCGTGCGTACCTGGTCCACCGACGGTCACGTCATGATTAGCGTCAGCGATACCGGCGTAGGCATCTCGCCAGAGGATCAAGCACGCATCTTTCAACAATTCGAACAAGGCAGCCTGGAGAATGGACGACGTCCCAATGGGGCCGGTTTGGGGCTGGCCTTGAGCAAGGAATTCGTGGAAATGCACGGCGGCCATATGTGGGTAGAGAGCAAGTTAGGGCAAGGCTCGACTTTCTTCCTCTCACTCCCCATCAGCCAGGAGACATCATCAACGAGTCCCATCACCTCCCAGCCGGCCAGCAGCACGAACAATGTCAGGAACTCGGAATTATGAACGAAACAATCAATCACCAATCACCCGCCAACGCCAAGCCGCGCGCGGCACACCGTCCCACCATTGGCCTCTTCATCGAAAGCGTCGCGGACCCACAGGGCTACCTCTCGGCTATGTGGCAAGGGATCGTCGAAACCTGCCAGCAGCGCGACGTCAATCTCATCTGCTTTGCCGGCGGCTCCCTGGGCCGCTCCTCCCGCAAAGACGCTGAGAGGCAACGCAACATAGCCTATGATCTGGCAGCGCCCGATCACATCTCTGGCTTGATCATCAGAGGCTCTCTGGGCAGCACCGTGCCGGCAGAGGAATTCGCCCGCTTCTACGGACGATACCAGGCCATCCCCATAGTCAGCATCTCGCTGACCATGCCAGATATTCCCGGTGTGTTGATAGATAACTATGGCGGGATGCGCAACCTCATCACCCACCTGACTCAAGTGCACGGCCATCGCCGCATCGCTTTCATCCGAGGCCCAGAGAACAACGCCGAGGCAAAAGACCGGTACCGGGCCTACACCGACGTACTGACCGAATACGGCCTGGCCATCGAGCCTGACCTGGTCACGTGTGGCGATTTTACGACCGCGTCAGGAGCCGAAGCGATTCGACTCTGGCTCGATGAGCGTCATGTCGAGTTCGAGGCTGTTGTAGCGGCCAACGATAACATGGCGATTGGAGCCATAGAGACGCTGCACCAGCGGGGCATCCGCGTGCCCCACGACGTCGTCGTGGCCGGATTCGACGACATCGAGCGAGGCACTACCATCACCCCCTCGCTGACCACCGTGCGCCAACCGATGACCGAAGCAGGTAAGCGAGCCACTGAGACGCTGCTCACCCTGCTGGCCGGTGCCGGAGTGCCCCAGCAAGTAACCGTTCCCACTCGCCTGATAGTACGTGAATCGTGCGGCTGTCTGTCCCCGACCACCACCCAGGCGACCATCGGCGCCATCACTCCCGCCAGCGGCCCGCTGGAGACCGCCCTGGCGGCCCAACGAGAGGACATCCTGTTCGAGATGGTGCACGGGGCGAGGACCTCTACCACAAACATCACCACCTGGGCCGAGCAGCTTCTGGATGCGTTTTCCGCTCAATGGCAGCAATGGCAGGAGAAAAAAGAGAGCGAGCAATCTCCCCACACCTTTTTATCCGCACTGGATCATATCCTCCGTCTGACCGCGTCAGAAAACAACGACTTGTGGGCATGGCAAGGCGCCATATCCGCCCTGCGTCGCTGCGTGCTGCCATACCTTTCCACTGACGATGCATGGGTCCCCGTCGAAGATCTGTGGCAACAGAGCCGCGTGCTGATCGGAGAGCGGGCTCAACGTCTCGAGATGCACCGCCGACTGCAAACCATACAACAGACTCAGACCCTACGCCAGGTCGGCCAGGCCCTGATCACGGTACCGGATATGGACCACCTGAACCAAGTCGTCATCCAGGAACTGCCTCATCTGGGCATCCCGAGCTGTTACGTCTCTGTATACCAGGAGCGGCAGCGCCAATCCTCCGTCAGAACCGCCAGACTGATCGCAGGATACGATGACCGAGGACGGATCGAGCTGCCGCCCGACGATCAAGAGTTCCTCGCTCAGCAATTGACGCCGGCCGGCCTACTGCCTGAGGACCGATCCTTTACAATGATCGTCGAACCCCTCTATTTCAAGGACACGCCCCTCGGCTTTGCCGTATTCGAGGTCGGGACGCACCAGGGCGAAATCTATGAAGCCCTGCGCAGCCATCTCAGCAGTGCGCTGCAAAGCGCCCTCCTCGTCCAAGAGCTGGAGGACCGCACTCGCATGCTCCAGGAGGTCAACTATGCGCTCCAGCGCCGAGCTATCCACCTGGAGACCAGCGCCGAGGTAGCTCGCGCCATCACCTCCATTTTTGATGTGGACATCTTGTTCCGCAAGGCGGTGAACTTGATTCGCGACCGCTTTGGTTTCTACCACGCCGGCATCTTTTTATTGGACGAGACCGGCGAGTGGGCCGTTCTGCGGGAGGCGACGGGTGAGGCCGGCGCCCAGATGAAGGCCCAAGAACACCGCCTGGCCGTGAGCGAGACCAGCATGGTCGGCTGGACCGCTTTCAACCGTGAACCGCGCATCACCCTGTACGCCGAGGAAGACGCGGTTCGCTTTGCCAACCCGCTCCTCCCCCACACCCGCTCCGAGATGACCCTGCCTATGATGATCGGGGAGCGGTTGCTGGGCGTGCTGAACGTCCAATCCACCGAGGAGGCGGCCTTCGACGAGGACGACGTGCGCGCGCTTCAGAGCATGGCCAACCAGGTCGCCGTCGCCATCGAAAACGCCCGCCAGGTCTCGGACGAAACGCGGCTGCTAGAGGCTGCTAGCCCGATCTACCGCCTGAGCCGCGACCTGGCTCAGGTGACGACCGTCGAAGCCGTCGCCGACGCCATCATCAACTCGGTGGCCGAAACCGGCGCCGACGGGTGTACCGTGGTCGAGTTCGAGCTTTCCCGCTCCGGCGATCCGGTCGCCTTGCTGTATCGAGGTGTGTGGCGCAGGAACCGCGAGGTCCAGTTCCAACCGGGTATGCGGCTCCCCATCGAGGAGAGTCCCTTCCCCCTCGAAATGATCAGCACCCTCTGGACGGCCGCCGACGTGGAGCGGGACGAGCTGCTGCCCGCCAGCGCCCGCGAGGTGTTCATGAAAACAGGCGTGCAAGCTCTGGCCAACATCCCCCTGCACGTCAGAAACCAGATCATCGGCCAGGTCGTGGTGCTGCGCAACACGTCCGGCCCCTTCTCGGAAGTGGCGATGCGACTCTACGAAGCCCTGAGCGATCAGGCCGCCGTGGCCCTGGAGCGCGCTCAATTGTGGGAAGAGGCCCAACGCCGCGCTGAGCACGAACAGTTGATCGGCGAAATCTCGGATCACATGCAGCGGGCCGCCGACATCGAGTCCCTGCTGCGTATCGCAGCGACCGGCCTGAACAAAGCCCTGGGCGGCTCGCGGGCCTTTGTCCGACTGAGGACCGAATTGGACGGGACGTGCCTCACCTCTCAGCGGGGTAACGGAGCGGAATGAAGAAGCAGGGAAACGGTGAACGAGGTACAGTGATGATGGAAAACTCGAATTCGACCTCTACCAATTCCAGTGAGCAGGCCCGATCCAACTGGCTGGACTTGATCGGGGCTAAACTTTTGACAGCGAACGTGTGGCTCATCCTGGCCATCTCCATCGCCGCCACCGAGATAGTGATGCTCATCATGGTCTCGGGGTTGGGTCTGGTGTTCCGGGGCAGTATCACGGGCGGTTACCTCATCGCCGCGGCTGTGGCCGCCCTGTTGGTCGGACTGCTCGCAGGCTCGATCATGCTCTACGGACTGCGCAGAATCCGAACCCTGGACCGGGCGCTGCAGGAGAGTGAAGCGTCACTGCGCCAGGCGAACCTGGACACAGAGCGCTACGTGGCCGAGATTCAAAGGCGCAGCACCCTGCTCCAGGCCGCGGCCCAAGTGTCCCAAGCCACCACCGGTTTACTCGACCCCAACGAACTGCTGAACCAGGTCGTGGATTTGGTCCACCAATGGTTCGACCTCTATTATGTGGGACTGTTCCTCCTGGACGAGGAACGCCGTTACGCCATCCTGCGCGCCGGCACCGGCGAGGCCGGTCAACGGATGTTGGAGCGCGGTCACCGCCTGGCCGTGGGCAGCGAGTCCATGATCGGGCAGTGCGTGGCCCGCGACGAGGCCCGCATCGCTCTGGACGTTGGAGAGGAGGCCGTCCGCTTCGACAACCCGCTGCTGCCCCAGACCCGCTCAGAGATGGCGCTGCCGCTCCGCTCCCGAGGCCGGGTCGTCGGCGCGATGACCGTGCAGAGCGACGTGGAGGCGGCCTTTGACGAGACCAGCATCGCCGTGATGCAGACTATGGCCGACCAGGTGGCTGTTGCCCTCGACAACGCCCGCCTGTTCGCCGACGCTCAATCCGCCCTGGAGGAGATGGAAACGACCCAGCGGCGCTACTTGAGACAGGTCTGGACCGAGTACATACGCACCGCCCCAACGACCGATTACGAAACCCCCACACCTGACCTCCCCCCCCTGGGCGAAGGTCTGCTGCCCGAAATCAGGCCCGCCCTGGAACAGCGGCGCACCATCACGCTGGCCCACGAAACGACCGCGGCGGCTGCGCAGAACTCGGACCACTCGACCCTGGTGACCCCTGTCACGCTGCGCGGTGAAATCATCGGCGCCTTGGGCATTCATGGCGACGAATCCCGGCAATGGTCCGCCGAGGACATCGGTCTGATCGAGGCCGTCGCCGAGCGGCTGGCCCTGGCCGCCGACAACCTGCGGCTGATTGACCAGACCCAACATTGCGCAGCCCGCGACCGATTGGTGAGCCAGGTCACGACCCGGGTGCGCGAGACGCTGGACATCGAGACTATGCTCAAGACAGCCGTGCAAGAAGTACGACAGGCGTTGGATCTACCAGAAGTCACAATCCGGTTAGCGCCCCAGGCAGTCCTGGAAAGCGGAAATGGGACCAACCAGGGGCACGACCAACGAGATACCCAGTTCCCACACCGAGATTGGTCCTTGGATGGAGGTGACGATGTTTGAGGAAAGGGATACCAACACGTCCCTCCCCTCTTTCGAAGGTGACGGGGCAAATACGGCCACACGCGCCGACCAAGAGCGTCGCGCTCTGCTCATCCAGCGTATCATTCTGGTCGGGACGATGCAATCCATCATCACCCTCTTGGTCTATCTGTTCGTCTACATACAACACAGGCAACTCGGAGTCTGGCAGATACTGATTGACGCTGCAGGCCTGGTGATCGGGATTGCGTGCCTGGGATTTGCCTATCGGTTGGCCCGCCGCGGACGGCTCGATGCCGCCGGATATTGGGTGATCGTAACCCTGCTGGTGAATTATGGGGCCAGCGAACTGGCCTGGTCGGATGAGACCTGGTACAACGTCATCGGCGGCACCCTGCTGATCATCCTGATAGGCAACCTGGTACTGCCCCAAAAATGGCAGACCTGGCTGATCGCGGTCGTCGCCCTCATCGCCGCCTTTGGGCTGATCAATTACTTTGAACCCCTGCCCCGCTACCCGGCCATCACCATGTCGAAAATCGTATACTTTTTCGACCTCGGATTGACCATCCTATTGATAACTGCCGCGCTCGCGTTCATCATCCAGGCGTTACGCATTGGCACCATCCGCACTCGACTGCTGATCTCGTTCGTTCTGATGACCCTGCTATCAATCATTGCCATCACCGGCAGCGCCGTCCTCCTGAGTTGGCAATCAGGACGCCAACAAGCGATCGAGCGTTTGGAGGCGGTAGCCACGCAGACAGAGACCGAGATAAAGGCCTGGGCGGATACCCTGCACAGCACTCTTTCCATCATGTTGATCGAAGAAGAGACCCGCGCCGGTATGGTCCAACTCCTCCAGACAGTCCCTCCCACGCCTGCCCCGGACCAGGATGCATACCACAAAATCCACCGCCTGTTCGAGAGCACGGCGCAAGAGGTCCCGATCCTGGAGGAACTGTTCATCGTAAACCTGGAGGGACGGGTCATCCTCTCGACGAATTCCAGACAAGAGGGGCTCATATACCTCGACCGGACCTTTCCACAGCGCAGTCAGGAGGGACCTGCCATCCAACCGCCCATCTACGACCCCACGCTCGGTCGCACGACGATCATCGCCAGCCGGCCCATACTCGACGCCCAGGGACGGGCGGTAGGCATACTCGCCGGCCGTACCGGTCTGCCAGCCCTCGATGACATCGTCGCCCGGGCCTCCGATCCAGGTAAAACGGACGCCCTCTACCTGGTGGGAGCCGATCGTCGCCTGCTGGCCTCCCTCCAGCCCGGCTTACGGAACGTGATTGTGCGCACCCGGGGCGTCAACGCGGCCCTGGGGACGCGGGGCAGCGGCTCCGAGATGTACGACGACGACTCTGGCGAATCGGTCATCGGCGTCTACCGCTGGCTGCCGGAGCTCGAGGTGGCTCTCGTGGCCGAACAGCGCCAGGCCACTGTGCTGGGCACGATCCGCCCGCTGATCCTTAGCAATGTGGGCATCGCTCTGGTCGCATCCCTGATCGCGGTGGGCGCCTCGCTGCTCATCACCCGCAGCATCGCCGGTCCACTGGGCAAACTGGCCCACACTGCCTCGCAGGTCGCTGCCGGCGATTTCACCCGCTCGGTCGAGGTAGAGCGGGAGGACGAGATCGGAGCCCTGGCCGAGGCCTTTAACCAGATGAACGCTCGATTGTACGAGCTGATCAGCAGCCTGGAGCAGCGCGTCAGCGACCGCACCCAGGAGCTGGAGGAGCGCTCCGCTTATCTGAGAGCCTCGGCCGAGGTCGGACGGGCCGCCTCCTCGATCCTAGACCCCGATCAACTGATTCAACAGGTCGTCGAGTTAATCCGGGACTGGTTCGATCTCTACTACGTCGGCCTTTTCCTGGTGGACGAGACCGGCGAGTGGGCAGTCCTGCGAGCCGGTACCGGGGAGGCCGGACGAGCGATGTTGACCCGGGGTCACCGCCTGAGAGTGGGACAGGGCATGATCGGGTGGAGCGTGGCCCAGGCCCAGGCCCGCATCGCTCTGCAGGCCGAAGCGGACGCGGTCCGCACGACCAATCCAGAGCTGCCGAACACTCGCTCGGAAGCCGCGCTGCCCCTGAGATCGCGCGGGCAAGTCATCGGCGCGCTGACGGTCCAGAGCGATCAACCCGACGCCTTCAACGAGGAGAGCATCGCGGTGCTGCAAAACCTGGCGGATCAGGTCGCCGTGGCCCTCGAAAACGCCCGCCTGTACACCGAAAGCCAGGCCGCTCTAGAAGCCGTGCGCCGCGCCTACAGTGAATTGAGCCGTGAAGCCTGGATCGAGCTACTCCGCACTCGACCCGACCTGGGATTCCACAGCAGCACCACCGGTATCACCGCAGTCACCGATGGACTGCGTCCCAACATGAAGCGCGCCATCGAAGAGGGCAGGACTGTTCAGGGGAATGGAAGCGGCGCCAAGGAGACCCTCGCCCTGTCGGTGCCGATCAAAGTGCGCGACGTGGTGATCGGCGTGCTGGATACCTACAAGCCGGCCGGGGCCGGTCCGTGGACGCCGGAAGAAATCGGCTTGCTGGAAACGTTGACCGAGCAGTTGGGCATCGCGCTGGAGGGCGCTCGACTGTACCAGGACGTGCAGCGGCGCGCCGCTCGGGAAGGCGTTACCCGCGAGATCACCGACAAGATGCGCCGGGCTACCAGTGTACAGGATATCGTACAGACGGCCGTGGACGAGTTGTTCGACATATTGGGCACGTCCCGCGCCTTTGTGCGTTTGGAAGCGAACACGTTACCTCAGGACGACCAAAAATCCATGCCGACGGTCGAGGTGACAGATACAGCTCAGTGAGTCACCAGGAGCGGTTTTCTATCCGCCAATGGAAGGATCGAGCGATGAAAGTTATTGCTGTAAACAATCAAAAGGGAGGCGTGGCCAAAACCACCACCTGTCTTTCACTGGGCGCTTGCCTGGCCGAGGCGAAGCAAAGCGTACTGCTCGTTGACCTGGACCCCCAGGCCCACTTGACCATCTCGCTGGGACTAGAGCCGGAAAAACTGCGCCGCGCAGTGGACGACGCGCTTCTGGGCTACACCTCGCTGGTCAGCGTCAGTCGCGAGAGCGCCATACCCGGCCTGGATATCGTACCGGCTAAACGGATGCTGGTCGTGCTGGATAAACTGTTGTACGAGCGACCGGGCTATCAATTCTACCTCAAAAAAGGGCTAGAGGCGATGGGGCAGGATTTCTACGATTATGTCATCATTGACTGCCCTCCCTCCCTGAACACCCTGTCGCTCAATGGCCTGGTGGCGGCTGACCTGCTCATCATCCCCGTCCAATGCGACTATTATGCCGCTTACTCCCTGCGCCATTTTTTCAAAATGATTCATCAGATACGGGAAAAGATGAACCCCTGGCTGACCTACCGTGTCCTCGTGACCATGTACGACCGTCGCAACAAAATTTGCCAGATCATTCTCGATCAGATGCAGCGTGGGCTGAACAGCGTCCTGTTCGACACTATCATCGAAATAGATACCAAACTCCGGGAGAGCCCCGCGTTCGGCCAACCGATCACGGCCTACGAGCCTAACACCCGAGGTGCAGAACAGTATCGCGACCTGGCCAAGGAGTTGATGAAACATGCAGAGTGACGATCTCACTACTCAGCTCGATGGAATATTTGCAGATTCCCCCTTCGAGCCGGACGCCGCAGATGAGGAACTGGTGACAGAGCGGACGATCATTGGCTTGCTCGATACCACGGGCCA
>DSDT01000209.1 GCA_011048615.1 Chloroflexota bacterium
AGAAGTGGACAGTCTGGGGGAGATTGTGCCACAAAACAGCCGATTTGTTAAATAAGTGTGTCTGCGCGATTCAAATGACGCACCTGCACCCTCTTATTGGGGGTGAAAATCATGTATGACACAAACACATGATGCAAGGAGTATGAAATGAACAACAGTGAAGCCAAATTCTACGAACGCGCAGAGGCATGGTTGTACCGCCTGTTAGAGTTGAACCCGGTGGCAGCGACGCAATTGGGCGAGCACCGCTGGGACGATCGGCTAGGCGACTCGTCTCTCGAGGGGATCGAGAGCCAACATCGCGAGATCCTGACTGCCGTTGACGAGTTTGCGGCAATGGACCCCACCGGTTTTAGCCCCGACTCCCGCATCGACTATATTCTGGTCGAACAGATATTCAAATCGTTTGTCCGGCAACACGAGAAGGGCGAAGGGTACCTGCGCGACCCCGGTTCCTATCTGGGCGAGGCGATGGGCGGTGTGTTTATGCTGATCATCAAGGACTTTGCGCCGCTGCCCGAACGGCTCCGTTCGGCTTTGGGACGGACCGACGAGATTCCGCGGGTGCTGCAAGAGGGCCGGCAGAATCTTGTCCTCGAGCGCGTACCGCGCGTGTGGGCCGAGGTGGCGCTGGAGCAAGCGCGCCAGGCGCCCGGCCTGTTCGGCTTTTTGCTGCCGGCGATGGCGGCTGACATGCCCGAGCTTCAGCAGCAACTCGGCAAGGCCGGGCAGGTGGCTACTGAGGCGATCCAGGAATACGTGGCGTTTATCGAGAATGACGTTCTCCCCAACGCCGAGGGCGATTTTGCGACCGGCAAGGATTTGTTCGACGAGATGCTGCGCGAGGAGCATATGGTCGACTACGATGCGGACGAGCTGATCGAGATCGGCTGGGAGCAGCTCCGGTTGACGCGGGAACTGATGGAAGAGACCGCGCGCCAGATCGATCCAAACAAGACGGTCAAAGAGATGTTGGAAGAGGCCAAGGCCGACCATCCCACTGCCGAGGGGCTGATGGCGGCCTACCAGCACGCGATGGAATCCGCCCGCCAGTACGTCATAGATCACGAGATCGCCACCATACCGGAGGGCGAGACGCTGCGCATCATCGAGACGCCCCCGTATTTGCGACCGATCATCCCCTACGCTGCCTACATGCCGCCGGGAATCCTGGAGGAAAGGCAGGAGGGCCTTTTTCTCGTTACCCCGGTCGATCCTGCCGCGCCAGCCGAGGAGCAGGAACAAAAGCTCAAGGGCCACTATTCGATCAAGTTGCCGATCACCGCGCTGCACGAGGCGTACCCGGGCCACCACCTGCAACTGGTGTGGGGCAACCGGCACGAGCGCATCCCGCGCCGGATGGGCGCTTTTCTCTCGACACTGTTCGTCGAAGGCTGGGCCTTTTACTGTGAAGAGCTGATGGAGCAGCTCGGTTACATCGGGGAGCCGCTGCAGCGGTTGGGACGGCTCTCGGATCAGCTTTGGCGCGCTGCACGTATCATCCTGGACGTTTCGCTCCACACACGCGGTATGGACGTGGACCAGGCGGTCGATTTCTTGGTGGACGAATGCCAGCTTGAGCGTACGAACGCCATCGCCGAGGTGCGTCGCTACACAAGCTCGCCGACCCAGCCCCAGTCGTATTTGATGGGCAAGCTGGCGATCCTGGAACTGGTCAACGAGTACCGGCGCGCACACCCCGACGCGTCGCTGCGTGAGGTTCACGATGCGATTCTGCAGTGCGGGAGCCTTCCGCCGCGCCTGATGCGACAGCGGTTATTGGGTTGACAAGTATTGTAGGACAACGCCCGCGGGATATACCCGTTGGTGTTTGTGCTCGGATTTGCCCGTGATAACCCCAATAGATGATGTGATTCTCGGAAAGGAGAGGGCCATGTCAGATGCAGTTCTCGTTGTCTATGTTACGCGTTATGGGTCCACCCAGGAGGTTGCCGAGCGCGTCGCGGAAGTAATGCGTGAAAACGGCCTGCAGGTGGACGTAAAGCCGGCGCGGCAGGTGCGCACGTTGGAGGGCTACCGCGCCGTGGTGCTGGGCGCGCCCCTCTACATCGGGCGTTGGCTCAAGGATGCACACCGTTTCCTGGCGCGATACCAGGAAAGCCTGGCGCAGCTTCCCGTCGCCGTGTTCGCCCTCGGTCCCACGCGCGCGGAGGAGATGGAAGGACCCGATGTGCGCGCGCAACTCGATCAACAACTGAGCAAGTACCCCTGGCTCAAGCCGGTGGCTGCAGAAATGTTCGGCGGCAGGTACGACCCGGCTACATTGCGTTTCCCCGATAGTCTGTTAGCCGCTCTGCCGGCCAGCCCGCTGCATGGCGCGCCGTCCAGCGACGCGCGTGACTGGGAGGCGATCCGCGCCTGGGCGAAGGCGTTGTATAGCAAACTGAGCTAGGGAAAAACGGTGCTGATCCCTTGGACTGGACAGAATGGCCGGGCGATAAAGAAGGGTGAACGTGAGGCAGGCTTTCCAGCCCGCCTCACACATCCACGGCAGTGCCTACGAATTCTCTACGTGCGCTTGCCGGGCGCTCGCCATCAATGGCTGTGCCAGGTTCACAAATTCGGTCGGGATGACAAACTTGGTCGCCGCGCCCTCACCCAGCGCCTTGAGCGCCTCCAGGTATTGGAGCGTCATAGTCTTGCTGTCGACGCCCTGGGCGATCTTGTAGATCTCGTTCAGCGCCAGCGCGAAACCTTCAGCCCGCAGGATGGCGGCCTGCCGGTCGCCCTCTGATTGGAGGATCGTCGCCTGCCGGTCACCCTCGGCCTTGAGGATCGCAGCCTGCTTCTGGCCCTCGGCCACAGCCACAGCCGCCTCGCGCTGACCGTTCGCCTCCGCTACCATGGCGCGCCGGTTCCGCTCGGCCGCCATCTGGCGCGTCATGGCCTCTTCGATCTGGCGCGGCGGGACGACCTCGCGGATTTCGACCGCCATCACCCGGATGCCCCAGCGGTCAGTGACATCGTCGAGCTTTTCGTGCAGGATGCGGTTGATCTCGTCCCGCTTGGAGAGCACATCGTCCAGGTCCATCGCGCCGACCACCGCGCGCAGGGTGGTGATCGCCAGGCCGCGCGCCGCGCCGGTAAAGTTTGCGACTTCCAGCACACTCCGCTCCGGATCAATCACCTTGTCGTAAACCAAAAAGTCTATCGAGACCGAGGCGTTGTCGGCGGTGATGCAGGTCTGCGGCGGCACGTCGAAATAAACCTCGCGCAGATCAACCACCACGCCGCGATCGACGAACGGGATGAGAAAGACCAACCCCGGCCCCTTCTCTCCCACGCAGCGCCCCAGGCGAAAGACGACCATCCGACGGTACTCGGGCACGATGCGGATGGACATCGCCACCACGACCAGCGCCAGCAAAAGCAAAAACCCAAAAATCAACAGATCCATTTTCTAACCCTCCTCGGTATATGATGGGACGTCCGCGACGTCCTCCTCCCACGGTGTGACCTGCAAGCGCACGCCCGCGATGCCGGTCACGCGCACGGGGTCGCCGGCGCGGATTTCCCCCACCGTCGTCACCGCGCTCCAATCCTCGAAATCTACCCGCACCTGACCACCCGGCGCCAGGTCGGTCTGGGCGATGCCCTTTCTTCCGATCAGCCGCTGGGCGCCGGCCTGGGGCGGTCGCCGTGCAGCGGCAATGATGGCCCGCAGCACCAGGAAACTGAAAGCGATCATGCTAGCCGCCATCACACCGATCAGCCATGGGCTGACCCGCACCACCGGCGTGGCTGGCGAGGTCGGAGTGAAGGGGGAAAAGAGCAGCAGTGAGCCCAGGATGAACGGCACTAATCCCACAACCGTGACGACCGCCTCGGTATCGGTGAGCAGGCCGACGACGAAAAAGACGACCGACAGCGCTAGCAGCCCAATGGCGGCCCAGTTGACGGGCAGGCTGCCCAGCGCCATAAAGGCCACGATGTAGGAGACGACGGCCCCCGCCCCGGCCACGCTCAGGCCCGGATCCGACAGCTCGGCCAGCAGCAGCAGCGTCCCCAGCGAGAGCAGCAGATAGGCAATGTTCGGCTCGGTGATGACGTGAAAGAACCGCTCGCTCAGGTTCATCGGCTGGGCCAGCACAATGGCTCCGGCCGTCTGCAGCGACGCGCTGGCGACCTGACGCCCGTCCAGGCGGCGCAGCAGATCATCCAGGTTATCAGCCAGCAGGTCAATCACGTTCAAATCCAGCGCTTCGTCGGCGGTGACGGAGAGGTTCTCGCGCACCGCTCGCTCGGCCCAGTCAGCGTTCCGTCCCCGCGTCGCGGCCACGCTGCGCACCAGGGCGGCGGCGTCGCTGGTCATTTTCTCGTTCATCACGTCACTGATCTCGGCGCCAAGCGGCACGGGGTGGGCCGCGCCGACGTGCGTGGCGGGGGCCATCGCCGCCACATCGGCCGCCAGCAGCACAAACATCCCGGCCGAGGTCGCACGCGCCCCATCCGGCGCGACGTAGACGACAGTGGGCAGCGGGGCTTGGAGCAGCAGTTGGACGATCTCGCGCATGGCCGATTCCAGCCCG
The DNA here is from genome assembly GCA_011048615.1 of Chloroflexota bacterium. Taxonomy (GTDB): domain Bacteria; phylum Chloroflexota; class Anaerolineae; order B4-G1; family B4-G1; genus DSDT01. The sequence continues at coordinate 4,551 of DSDT01000209.1, forward strand.
CCGGGCGTGTCAAGCGTGATGATGACGACCTGTGCGCCACGCTGTTCAGCCAGCCTCAGCCCGCGTTCAAGGTAACGAGCCGAGAAGGGATTGATCACACCATCCAGTTCGAGCAACACCACTGGCCCATCCGCCGCCCTAACAGATAGGGGAAAGACGCCTGACAACAACACGAACAACAAAACCAAAATCCGATATCTTGCCTTCATATTTTGCCCCTCCCATTTGTATGGTAGACGCAAGGCGAGTTGCGTCCATCATAGAAGCATAGGCCCGAAAAAAAAGTAGGCCAGGAAAAAATAGATCAACAGGCCGGTGATATCCTTGACAGTGGTGATGATCGGATCGGCGCCAACGGCCGGATCAATTCCCAAGCGCAACAGCCCGTAGGGGATCAGAAAACCCAGCGTGGTCGCCAGACAGATGGTCAACGTCAGTGAAAGACCGACGACCAGCCCAATGACGGGGGCGCCCTGCCAGATCGCCGCGATTCCTCCGGTGATCAAACCCGACGCCACGCCGATTGACAGGCCAACGAGTAGTTCACGCACTATGTGGGCGCCAAAGTGCCGCAGGTTGATGTGCCCCAACGCCAGCGCGCGAGCAAAGATGGTAGATGATTGGGTGCCGGCGTTGCCCCCCATGTCCATCACGACAGGAATAAAGATCGCCAGCATGGGGATGCTGGCAACCGCCTCTTCAAAGACGCCGATCACAGCGCCAGCAAGCAGCCCTCCGACCATAGTGACGAGTAAAAAGGGAAAGCGCACCGGCCAAATCTCGCGCAGAGATCCATTCGCCAGCCGATAACTGCGATGGCTGTCCCGTTTGGTGAGCGAGGCCAAGGCGGCCTTGTCAAAAAAGTCCTCCGTGACCTCTTCCTCCATGATCTCCATCGCGTCGTCAATGGTGATCACCCCCACCAGGTGATGTTCCTGGTCAACCACAGGCAGGCTCAATAGATCGTGATGCTGGAGTAGGTGCGCGGCCTCCTCCTGATCGGTGTCGGTCGTTGCCCACACCAGATCGGTATCCATCAACGACGCGATGCGGTCCCCAGGTCTGGCCAGGACCAACGTGTTCAACGAGATTTGCCCCACCAGTCGTCGTTCGGCATCGGTCACGTAGAGGGTGTGAACATCTTGCCGTTCACGCCCAACGCGGCGCACCTTGTCCAACGCCTCGGTGACGGTCATTTCCTGCATCAGACGCACGTACTTGGGTGTCATAATCCGGCCGGCGGTCTCGGGGGCATAACCTAACAGCAGGTTGACCTCCGCCCGTTCGTCCGGCGGCAGCGCCTCGACCAGCCGCTTGGCGACCGCAGCCGGCAGCTCGTCGAGCATGCGAGCCCGGTCGTCCGGGTCCAGCGCGCCGAAAATCGCGTTCGCTTGCTCGTGCGTGAAGGAGGCGATCAGGTCCTGGCGCTGCTCGATGTCGAGCTGCTCGAACGTCGTCAGCGCCCGCTCCTTGTCGAGCAAGCGAAAGGTAACGACACGCTCCTCGGGCGTCAAGTTCTCGATCAGTATGCGCAAGCTGTCCATCTCGGCGTGGGCGAGGGTCGCCTTGAGCGACTGCACATCGCCGGCATCGAGATGTTCGCGGACCAGTTCATACAGGTCAGGACAGAGATTCATCTGAGGATCCTCTCGAACAGCGGGACGAACGCCAACGAGACCGTCGCCATCAACTGCACCAGGATATCGAGCGTCGGGCCAGCGGTGTCCTTGAGCGGGTCGCCCACCGTGTCACCGATCACACTGGCCCGGTGGGCCAGCGATCCCTTGCCGCCCGCCTCCCCGGCCTCGATCCGCTTCTTGGCGTTATCCCAGGCCCCTCCGGCGTTGGCCATAAAGAGAGCCAGAAAGATGCCGCTCACGATGCACCCGGCCAGCAGGCCAGCCAACGCCTCCGGCCCCAACGTGAAGACAACGACGAAGGGAATCCCGATAGCCAACAGGCATGGCAGTACCAGCCGACTCAGGGCCCCCCGGGTGGCAATATCCACGCATCGCCCATAGTCTGGTGGATTCGTTCCCGCCATCAGGCCGCGGATCTGGCGGAACTGCCGCCGCACCTCTACGACGATCAGTTGGGCCGTCCGGTCCACTGACTGGATCACCAGCGCCGAAAAGAGGGCCGGCAGCACACCGCCGATCAACAGGCCGGCCATCACCCGCGGTTCCCGGATGTCCAGGTTCTCGATTCGGGCCGCTTCGGAGTAGGCGGTGAGCAGAGAAAGGGCCGCCGCTGCGGTGGCGCTGGCGGCGAACGACTTGCCAATGGCGGCCGTGGTATTTCCCACCGCGTCCAGGCGATCGGTGATCTCCCGGATCCGCGCCGGTTGATTGCTCATCTGGGCAATGCCACCGGCGTTGTCGGCGATGGGGCCGTAGGCGTCCATAGAGAGGTTGATCCCCAAGATGGAGAGCATACCCAGCCCAGAGAGCGAGATGCCATACAACCCGGCAAAGTGATGGGCCGCAATCATCCCCAATCCCAACAAGATCATGGAGAACACCGTGCTCTCCAGCCCGACCGCCAGACCGGCGATGATGTTATTGGCCGCCCCGGCCTCGCTAGCCAGGATGATCGTGCGGAGCGGCCGGCGGTAGGTATAGTACTCGGTGTTCAGGCCAATGAGCACGCCGACCAACAGGCCGGCCGTCGCCGCGTAAAACGGCCCCAGTTCACCGAGGTAAAAGTAAGACAGGAGCAGAATGCCCACCAGCGACAACACTCCGCTGGTCAGCAACCCCACCCTCAACAACACCTCCGGGCAGATCACTTCCTTCCGGGCCAGCCATCTGACGATCAAGATGCCCAGCGTCGAGACCAGACTGCCCATCGCCACCAGCAGCAGCGGAAAAATGACCCCCTTCTCTCCCAGGTACAGTCCGCCGGTCGTCTGGGCCGCGGCGCCGATCAGCAGAGAGGTCACGATGGTGTCGGTATAGGATTGATTCAGATCGGACCCCAGGCCAGCCACGTCTCCCACGTTGTCGCCCACCTGATCGGCGATCACAGCGGCGTTACGCGGGTCATCCTCCGGGATGCCCATCTCCACCTTGCCTACCAGGTCGGCTCCCATGTCGGCCGCTTTGGTAAAGATACCGCCCCCGATGCGGATGAAAATAGCCACGAAACTGGCCCCCATCGAGTAGCCGGTGATCACCGTCAAGGGGTCCGGGGTGGCGGGCAGCAAGCGAAAGAGCAGGTAGACGCCAGAGATGCCCAGCGCCCCCAGGCTGACCACGGCCATTCCCATCACCGATCCGCCGGAGAAGGCCACGTACAGCGCCTGGCTCAACCCACTCCGGGCTGCCCAGGTCACCCGCCCGTTGGCTCGGGTGGCGATGCTCATCCCGATGAAGCCGGAAAGAGTGGCGCACACCACCCCAATCAAAAAGGTGAACGCGACGTACACGTTCAACACCAGCGCCAGGAACAGGGCAAAGAGCAGCGCTGTCACGCCCATCACCTGGTATTCCCGCCGCATAAACGTCGTCGCCCCGGCCTGAATCGCTTTGGAGATGCCAGACACCTCTGGCGAGCCGGGATCGTTCTTCAACGTACTGTGGGCCAGGTAGAGACTGAAACCCAGCCCCAGGAGGCCCACGGCAGGGACGATGGATAGAAGTACGATGTGGTTCACTTGGACTTTCTCGGTGTAATGTTTACCCAACTCCAATCTGGACGAGGGTCATGATTACGCAGGTTCGTCGTCGCCGCCACTTTCTTCTCCCTCTTCCGGCTTGCGGTCGACCAACACGGTCGTCAAGTTTTCACGATGCGGCGTGCCCGGGACGAAATCGTTGGTGAGATAGATACTGTCAAACCGACAACTCTCCTCGCACTGCCCACAGTAGGCGCAGCGATCGGGATGGTAGATCAGACGGAACGTCTCCTTGTCCACGCGCTCCAGCTCCAGCGCCGAAGCTGGGCAGTCGCGCACACACAGGCCACAGCCCCGGCACTTTTCGGCTTGGATATCAACGCGTCCACGATACCTCTCGGGCATTTCCAGCGGGCCAAAGGGATACTGTACCGTGATCGGGCGATTAAAGAGCGTGCGCAAGATCTCGGGCAACAATGGCCAGTTGTAGCGCGGCACGATCAGCCTCCCATCCAGACGGTGACCAGAATCTGCACCAGGGCAAGAGGGGCGAGCACCCGCCAGCCCAACCTGGCCAGTTGATCAATGCGCAGGCGCGCGTACAGCACGCTGAATGTCGAGAGCAGCACCAGAATCGTCAATGCCTTGAGTCCAAAGATTACCGGCGCCAGAGGCGGCGGCACAGCCAGAAAAATCGCCTTGGAGCCGCCCAGGAAGAGATTGACCAGTAAAAAGATACCCACCACCGTCTGCATGCTCATCGCCAGGTGCCACAGAGCGAGCTTGCGACCGCTGAACTCGGTCAGCGCGCCGGCCACCACCTCGGATTTTGCCTTGGGGATGTCGAGCGGATCCCGCTTGAGCTTGCCGATCAGGCCGACGAGGGCCAGGATAAAGCCGAGGGGGAGCGTAAAGAGCCCCCACGTCAGCTGTCGGGCCGAGATCTCGGCGATGGACCAGGAGCTGTTGAGGATCGCCGGGGTGCTGAGGGCCATCAAGAAGGGCACCTCGTAGGAAAAGTATTGCAGCAGTGAACGGTTGCCGCCCAGAACGGAATAGACGCCTACCGTGACCCAACCGGCCAAAAAGTAGGCCAGGGCAGGAATACTGAGCAGAAACAACACCACGATCAGATCGCCCTCGAAGGATGCCGCGACGCGCCCACCCACCGGCACGTACAGTGCGGCAGTGAGCACAGACGCCAGCGAGACCATAGGCAGCACGGCAGCAACGGTCTCGTTCGCACCGGTGGGCAGGATGTCTTCCTTCGCCAGTAGCTTGATCAGATCGGCCAGCGGCTGGAACCACGGCGGGCCGACGCGCCCCTGCATGCGCGCGATTACCCGGCGATCCAACCAATCGAACGCCAGTGCGCACGTGGACAAGAACGCCAGCCCCGGAAAGACCAGCAGTGCAAACAGAGACCCTAGCAAATCATTCATCCACGTCACTCACCTAATCTGCAATTCGCTCATCGGTCCGCACACGCAATACACAGATCCACTCCAGACAGGACCACCGGCACATCGGCCATGGTGGCGCCGCGCAGTTGATCGGGCAGGGTGATGAGGGCGGTCATAGTGGGGGTGCGGATCTTGAGCCGCGCCGGTTTATCGCTGTCATCGCTGCGAATATAGTAGATCACCTCACCGCGCGGGGCCTCGGACCGACTGACGACCTCCCCCTCGGGCACACGTCGCTTGGCCGTGACCGAGGTCGGGCCGTCGGGCAACTGGGCGATGATCTGGCGGCAGAGGTGGAGGCTCTCGCGCGTCTCTCGCACGCGCACTAACGTGCGGGCCCACACGTCGCCGGCCGGATGGGTGATGACCTTGAACTCGAGCCGGTCGTAGGGCGGGCGCGGTAGGTCGCGCCGCAGATCGATGTCAACGCCCGAGGCGCGCGCCACCGGCCCGACCACACAGTAGCGGCGCACCTGTTCGGGCGAAAGGATCCCCACCCCCTGTGTGCGCGCCATAAGTGTCGGTTCGTACTCGATCAGCTCCAACGCCCGCTCGACCTGTTGCTCCAACACGTCAAAGCGTGTCAGGATCGAGCGCGCATGCTCCTCGTCCAGATCGATCCGCACGCCGCCGACGACGTTGACCGCGTGCGAGACCCGTCCACCGGAGAGTTCTTCCATGATGTCGAGCACGATCTCGCGATCCCGCCAGGCGTACATAAAGATGGTGTCAAAGCCCATGTTCTTGGACAGCACGCCCAACCAGAGCAGGTGGCTGTGGATGCGCTCCATCTCGCACATCAAGGCGCGCAGGTACAGCCCGCGCGGCGGCACCTCCAGCCCCGATAGCGCCTCGACACCCTGGCAGTAGGTGGTGGTGTGGACGTGAGAGCAGATCCCACAGACCCGTTCGATGAGCGGGATGTTCTGGACGTAGGTCCGTTCCTGGCACAGCCGCTCGATGCCGCGATGGACGTACCCCAGACGCAGGACGCTCTCCATCACCTCCTCGCCCTCGACCGTGAGCAGGAACGACAGCGGCTCTTTGAGCAGCGGGTGCTGCGGCCCGATCGGAATCGTTACTCTGGTCATACGGCCTCCGTCTGTTTGCGCAGCGGCGCCCCCTCATCCCAATCGTCCGGCAGAAGCATCGGACGGGGGTCAGGGTGGCCCTCCACCATCACGTCAAGCATCTCGATGATCTCGCGTTCGTAAAACGCCGCGCCGGGGATCAAGTCGGTCACGCTGGCGACGTGGAGCGCGTCGTAGGGTAATACGATGCGCAGCGTCAGCCCACGGCGATCCCAAAAATGATACAGTATCTCCACTGCCTCGCCGGTGTCAATCCCGGTGATGGTCGAGAGGTGATAGAGATCGAACCGCTCGTGCAGCAACTCGATCGCTGTCCGCAGCGCTCCGACCGGCAGGGTGACGAACGTGTCGTCAATGGACACCGCCCGCGCCGCCACATCGCAATCGGGGAAGGCCGCCTGCAGCGCTTGGACCACCGCAGCGACGTCCATTACCCGGCCCCACTCTGCACCAGCGCCACCACGAGGGCAGCGAGCACTACCAACACAGTGATCAATACCGTCAGCCAGTTTGCTATTCGGTGTCGCATAGTCTCCTCCCCTTAAGCCAGATCGAACCGTTCCATATGAATCGCGCGCAGCGGCACGTCGAGCTTGAGCAGCGCGGCCTCGACCGCGTTCATCATCGGCGGAGGGCCGCAGACGAAAACCGCCTCCACCCGGCGTCTGTCGGCCGGCAGATACCGGTCCAGCATCTCGGCGGTGACGAAACCGACTTCGCCCTCCCAACCCTTGGGCGGCTTTTCCAGCACGTGGACGACGCGCAGGTCGAGATGCTCCTGCAGCAGCTCGAGCTCCTCACGGAACGACACCTCTTCCCAGGTGCGGTTGCCATAGATCAGCAGCAGCGGACGTCCGTCGCCGCGCTCCGCCAGCGTGCGCAGCGTGCTCATGATCGGACTGATCCCGATCCCACCGGCGATCAAGACAATCTCTTGGGCTTTTGCCTGCCGGTCGACGCTGAACGCGCCATAGGGCCCGTCGAGATAGACGTGTTGGCCTGGCTTCAGATCTTTGATGGTAGACGTGAAATCGCCCAACTCCTTGATGGCAAACTCGACCTGCTCCGGGTTCTCGGCGCTGGACGAGAAGGAAAAGGGATGCTCGCGGTCAGAAAAGGCCGAGTTCCAGGCGGTGAGCCAGGCGAATTGACCGGGCTGGAACCGCATTCCCTGGTGGCCCACTGGCCGCAGGGCCAGGCTCCACACAGCGCCGCGCTCCGGGCGCACCTCCACCACCTCGTAAGGGCGACGGCTGATGAGGTAGGGATTGATCACCCGCACGTAGGCCACCAGCAGCACGCAGATGCCGCCATAACCGAGCCAGAGCGCCTGTTTGAACGGCGTGCCGACATATCGGCCCACCAGGTAGATGTGGACCATGACCAGGATCAGAGCGAGGGTCGCCAGGATGCCGTGCCAGATGCGCCAGCGCACGTACTCGATCTTGAGCTGCCGTCGCCAGACCGAGATCACGATCAGCGCGATGAGGACGATGACCGAGGTCACGCCGGCCCGCGCGCGCCACGGGGCAGTAATCAGGTTGAGTAACTGGCGCGTCCCAGGGAATTGGATGAATAGGATGAGCGGGTGGGCCAGCCACAGGGCAAAGGTGACGAGCGAGATGTGATGGTGAAAGTAATAGACCACGTCGCTGCCATAGGGCGACTTGATCGCCGCGATGCGCGCTGTGAGCACAAATTGGAGCGTCGTCATGGCGATACCGACAAAGCCGAGCGCTACCGAGAACTCGCGCCAGAACTCGCGCCCCATCGGTCGCTCACCGAACAGCATCAGGCTCAGCGGCGCCAGCGAGAACACCACATACAGCGCAATCCAGAATATACCCTTGAGTGTGTTGCGAGTCTTCAACTATGCCTCCTTTATTTGATCTGCTCCAACAACTGGGCCAGCCCGTAAATGATCGCTTCAGGCCGGCAAGGACAGCCGGGCAAGTACATGTCCACCGGTACCACCTGATCTACCCCGCCCAGCACGTTGAGTCCGCCCTGAAAGACGCCGCCCGAACAACTACAACTGCCCACCGAGAGCACCCATTTGGGATTCGGCATCTGCTCATAGATACGGCGCAGACGATCCCGCGTCTGGCGCGTGACCGGCCCGGTGCAGAGCAGGATGTCAGCGTGACGCGGCGAGGCCTCGGCCAGGATGCCCAGCCGCTCGACGTCGTAGCGCGGCGTCAACAGGTCGAGGATCTCGATGTCGCAGCCGTTGCAGCCGCCGCTGTTAAAGTGGAGCACCCAGGGCGACTTGCGCCGCGCCCAGCGGATGACGGATTGCAGGCTGCGGATCACAGAATGTCGGCTGCTCATAGCTCGCCCTCCGAGAGAACCAGGACACTGACGCCGATGCCGGTCAGGTAGACCAACGCGATACGGTGCGTCGCCATACCGACGGGCATGGTCGAGACGACCAGCGCCGCCACGTGCAGGATGGCAAACATCAGCGCCAGGCGCAGAAAAGTGTGATAGGAGAGCAGCACGGGCACCGGCATAATGTCCTCCCCACCAGTGTAGGGCAGGTGTTTGCCAGGCTGTTCCTGATCCGATTCCCGGTGGGCCGAGATCGCCGCCAGCTTTCCGCCCACGCGATAGAGACCGTAGGCCAGGAGCAGAAAAACGGCGAACGCCGCCGGCGGGCTGGTGAACACAGATTCCATCATACCCCTTTATTTCCTACATATCTTGCCAGAATACGGCCATCCAGTTTACCCCGGTCAGCCATAGACCCGGGGAGACGCCGATCGCGATGATCAGCGCCGCCGTCACGATCAGCGGCGCCGCCATCCAGGGCGAGACCGCGACACGCGCCGGCGGTCGCCCGTCGCCGGATTGAGGCGCAGTGAACAGCCGGGCGATGAGGGGCAGATAATACCCCAGCGCCAGCAGGCTGTTGAGCAGGAAAATGATCAACCCTACGTAGGCGAGCGGCTCGGCCGGGTGGAGCGCCTGGGCCAGGATGAACCACTTGGACACGAAACCCGCCAGCGGCGGCACACCTGCCAGCCCACCCAGCGCCAGGCTGAAGGTAACCGCGACCAGCGGCAACTGGACGGCCGTCCCGCGCAACTCTTCGACCGTGGTCGTGCCCAGATAAAAGTGACATACGCCCTTGCTGAGGAACGCCGTCGCCTTCATCACTGCGTGGGTCAACAGCAGAAAGAACGCTGCCTGTATTGCATCGGGAACGTCGTACCGCAGCCCGATCCCCAAACTGAACATAATGTAGCCGGTCTGGGCGATGGACGAATAGGCGAGCAGCCGCTTGGTGTTCGTCTGCATCAATGCCAGCGCGTTGCCGAGCGTCATGTTCAGAAACGCCAGCCAGATCAGCATCAGCCCCAGATCGTGGGCTGGCATGCCGAGCCCCAGGTAGATCCGGGGCAGCATGTAGAGCGTGCTCTTGGAGATGACGGATGCCAGCACCGCGCTGATGCTGCTCGGCGCGCGCCCGTAGGCGTCGGGCAGCCAGGTGTGGAGCGGGACGATGGCGCTCTTGAGCCCCAGCCCGACCACGAAGCAGGCGCTCCCGGCTCGCTGCCATGGCCCCAGTTCGGCCCCGCTCAACGGCAGCGTCAGTTGGCCTGTCTCGCGGTAGATGAAAGCGATCCCCATCAACATAATGATGGTGCCGACGCTGCCCATGATCAGGTATTTGAATCCCGCTTCGATGGCGGTGTCGGTGTGACGGCGAAAGGCGACCAGTACGTAGGCGGCGATGCTCATCAACTCGCAGAACATGTAAAAGTTGAACAGGTCGGTCGTCATCACCATGCCCATCATCCCGGCTACCATCAACAGCAGCAATGGGTAATAGGTGGCGTAGCGGGGATCGATGGCGATATATCTTCCAGAGTAGAGAGCAGTGCTCCCACCGATCCCTAACGCGATCGCCACGAGCACCAGCGCCCCTGGATCGGCGCGCAGGAAAGCGCCGGCCGGCGTGATACTTGCTAATACTGGCAGCGCCGTACCATGCAGTGCCGCCGCGCGGCTGCGCGCAAAGAGCGGCAGGAGCAGCACCAGCGCTGCGCCAAAGACCACCGTCGCCAGCGTCGAGAGGAGGGTATTGCTCGCCCGGAACAGGCGCGCCACCAGGTAGAGGGCAAAGGCGCCGCCCGTCAGGCAGACTAGGGGCAGTGCCACCCACACGCCGCCGTTGGTCACAAGCCGCCTCCCAGGATCGACGCTAGTCCGTGCTCGGCCCAGATAAAGAGCGGCGCTGGTAAGAGCCCCTCGATGATCAGCAGGATCATCACCGCCACCGTCGTGATCACCATCGTGCGGGGCAGCTTGCCCACCGTCAGCCCCTCCGGTCGAGCGCCGAAAAAGATGCGCCCCACAAACCAGAGCGCATAGACCACCGTCAGCAACGAGCCGAACAGCGTCGCCACCGCCAGGCCGATGTGTCCAGAGCTAAAGCCACCGGAAAAGATCATCCACTCGCTGTTAAAGATGCCCAGCGGCGGCATGCCGGCGATCCCCAGCGCCCCAATTACCGCGCAGAGGGCCACCAGCGGCATGCGGCCGCCCAGACCGCCCAGCTCGCCGATGCGCCGCCGGTCGGTGGCGCGGATCAACAGCCCCACGACCATGAACAGCAGCGCCTTGACGATGGCGTGGTAGATGACGTGCAACGTCGCGCCGACCACGCCGTCGTGGGTCATTGTCCCCAGCCCAAACATGATATACCCCATCTGGCTGACGCTGGAATAGGCGATGATGCGTTTCACGTCCCGCTCTGCCAGCGCCATCAACGCGCCGTATATCTCGGAGACGATGCCCATCACCATCATCGGCACAGCGAACGGCGCCATCTGCGCCGGCGTAAAGATGCTGAACGGGAAGCGCAAGATGCCATACGTCCCCATGCTCAACATTGCTGCCGCCAGCATGATCGTCACCGGCATTGGCGCCACAGTGTGGGCGTCAGGCAGCCACAGGTGGACGGGAAAGACTGCCATCTTGACGGAAAAACCGATCAAGAACAGGACGATCACCATCGTCATCACCCCCGGCGCCAGCGTCCACTGCCCGGCCCGCAGCACGGCAAAGGCGTCGCTGCCGGTGGCGTCGTAGAGGGCGAGCAGACCGACCAGCACTATGAGCGAGCCGACGTGAGTAAAGATGAAATACTTGAGAGTCACCGGGCCGCGCCGCTCGCCGTCACCCCAGATGAGGATCAGCGCCGCCGAGGCGACGAGCATCAACTCCCAAAAGATGTAGAACAGCACCATGTCGTCGGCCATCGTGGTGCCGGACATGCCCACGCCAAAGATGAGCAGCAAGGCGTAGAAATAGCCGGACCGCTCGTCCACGTGATGGTAGCCCCAACCGTAGATGATGGCGACCAGCGTCACCGCCGCCTCTGTGACCAGGAAGGGCAGCGTCAACCAGTCGGCCTGCAGGTTGAATTCGATGCCCGCCGTGGGAATCCAGGCCATGGACAACATTGGCGCCTGATTATAGTAGAGGGCGGGCAGCAAGGCCAGAGCCGCTGTCAGTGAGATCGCCTCGCTCACTGCCGCGATCCATCCAGCGGCGCGCCCGAGCCGCGCGCTCCACAGAGCCAGCAGCACCGCGGTCAGCAGCGGCGCCCCCAGAATGACCAGCAATAGGATATCATTCAAGTTCATTTTGTCACCTCCTGGGTTGGCCCTCCACAGCTTATACGACAAACACCACGATGGCGAGAATCAGGGCCAGGACGACCCATAACAGGTTCGTGCGCAGCCGGCCCACGTGCCAGCGCCGCAGGTGGTGTCCGCTCTTTAAACTTGCATCCGCAATGGCGACCAGCAAGCCATCGAGTCCCTTACGTTCCGCCGAATGATACAACTGGCTCGCGCTGCCGGTGAGACTGCCGGCGAGTTGATCAATGATGCGTTCCAGCATGCCCAATTCCACCGTATCATACACCGCGGTTGCGCCCGCAAGGACCTTGGTCACAACCTGGCGGAGACCGCGTTCCAGCGCACCCAGCTCCACCGCGTTGTATATCGCAGTCGCACCCGCAACGAGTCGGCTCACGATCTGCCCGAGACCACGTTCCAGCAGGCCAGACTCGACAATACTGTACATCTGCTGTGCCAGTTTGCCGATCGCCATTGTGGGGTTATCGGCGCCAGTCTCCCACGCGCGGGGGATGATACGGGGCGGAGAAGGTACGCCCAGACCCTCTGCAAGACGCGGCGCGTACCACAGCAACAAACGGAGCGGGGTGAACGCCATCAACGCCCACCAGGCCGCTCTTCCGACCCCGGCGGCCAGGCAAACCACCAGGCCTCCCAAAGCCGCCATAGCATAAACCGGCGTCGTTTTTGCGACAGGCTGCTGCAACAGCAGCAAAACCGACGCAATCATGCTGCCGACTCCCAAGATCATGACGGCGATCCGCAGCGGACTATGCAGCGCCAGCAGCGGAGTCACGCGATAGAGCAGGTAGAGTCCCAGGTTAGGCATCAGTGTGGCATACAGCCACGTGTCGGTGAGCCGCGCCAGTTCACGCCCGACCTGCACCCAGACGTGAAAAGGCCACAACCCGATCTTGACGATGACGGCGAGCAGCAGCCCTGCTACGACCCAGGCGTGCGTCACGCCGTCGAGCGCCTGGCCCGCTGCCAGCGCCGGGCCGATCTCGAGGGTGCCGCTGGCGTTCTTGAGCAGCAGGATCGCGGTGAGCAGGCCGGCGTCGGCGAGGCGCATCAGCAGGTAGACAAAAATCGCGCGCTGCATACCCTCCCGCCCGCGCATTTCGATCAGTGCGGCCAGCGCGATGCACAGCCCGACCACCTCCAGCGCCACGTAGCGAGCCAAAAAATGCCCGGCCAGAAAGGCCAGGTTGGCAAAAGAGAGCGCGCACAGAACGATCGCCCCCATCAGCCAGGGCCGCTCGACGTCATCGCAGGCGGTGATCATCGCCATAAACAAGGCTGCGGCCGCAGCGACCGTAGTCATCACGGCCGCTAGCAGTCCCGATTGGTCGAGGCTGAGCGCCATCGGGCCGCTGCCCGGCAGCCACGTCACGACCGTCGTCAGCGGCTGGCCGGCAAAGGGGAGCAGCGCCGCCAGCCCCGCCGCCGTGAGTGCCGTCACCACTAGCATGGTGCGGCAAACTCTGCCCGTAGAGAGACGCCCCCGCGCGACCAGCATCCCCACCCCACCCGCCAACGGCGCCAGCATCAGCGCATAAACCAGACCGTCCACACCTATCCCCACAGCCGTTTGAGCTCGTCCACGTCGCCGGAAGGGTAATGGCGAAAGATGTTGACGATCAGCGCCAGCGCCACCGCGATCACCACCGCCTCCACGATCAGGGCCGAGATCACCATCGTCTGCGCAAAGTTCACGTCACCGCTCAGGTGCCCGGCCTGGATCAGTCCCAGCGTCACGCCCTGCAGCATGATCTTGACGCCGATGACTTGTTTGATCACATTGCGGCGGGTGAGCAGGCAAAAGAGCCCGATGATGAACAGGGCAATGCTCAAGAAGGTGTTCAGACCATCCAGCCAGGGGGTCATAGCCAGTTGCATAGATCATCCTCCTCATCCCTTTCGTGTGGCAGCACGGCGGCGACGCCCAGCGCGCCGGCAAAGAGCAGCCCGACCTGCACCGCCAGGTCGAGGGTACGGTATGACCAGAACCAGGCGCGAAAGCCGCCGTCGTCACTCCCTGTATCCTCTGTGGTCACGTCGAGACCGCGCTGCACCAGCACCCCACCGGTCAACAGCGCCGTGATGACGACGATCACCAGGAGCTGGTTACGATTCATCCTGTTCCCTCCCCATCGACTCGGCCAGGCTGATGGCAACAATAAAGAGGACGCTGATCAACCCGGCGCCGACGCTCAACTCGAAACCACCGGCATAGGGGGCACCGAGCAGGTAGAACAGGAGCGCCAGTGCTGCGCTGCCTATCCCCAGCGCGACGGCAGCACGCAACAGATTCTCGATGTAGACCGCCGCCCACGCGCCACCCAACACGCAGAGCGCCAGCACGACGTAAGCCAGCGTCATCATAGAAACCTCCTCATGTTCAGACCGTCGGCACCAGGCAATGAGACAACCACCCATCGCCCAAGCGCTTGGCGCTTTACTCATCCTAACGCCCGATCGTCAGCATTCAGGGGAGAAATCGGAAACCAGATTTTGGGCGTTCTTTCAGCCAAATGGAGTCCGTTACGAGGGCTTTTCGCCAGCCCAGGCGATCACCGGGCGAAACAGCCTGGTTACCTTCCCTCGATGAACGGCTACGATTGAGCAAACAAGAACGAACGTACCGGCCGAGAGGTCGGTACTGACAGAAATCCTATATCCATCCCTTGATAACGGGATGGGGATACCTCTCGGATTATCGAGACCTGTTCGATAAATTATACCCGGAAGCGTTCACTTTGTCCAACCGTATCTGCCAGGAGGGAGGGCATGCAGATCGAGTAGACTGCTGACCGGACAGAAACACAGCCGGCAAAAAGAGCGCTCACGTTCTCCATGCTCGATCCGGGCAATGCGATCAGCCAGCTATCACGCTGGTCGGGACAACTTGTCAAGTAAGAACCTCTCGACTATAATCTGCACAAGAGAAAATATCAATCGAACCATCCTGCCGGGCTCACCTGATCCGCATCCTTCCGAGCCCCCCATTACCGAAGGAGGAAGCAGCATGTCCCACGATTGTCAATCGCTGACCAAGTTGCCGGCGCTATCGGGAGGCAAAGAATGCGGGTGGCTCGAGCATGTCCCACGATTGTCAATCGCTGACCAAGTTGCCCGCTCTCACTCTTGTTCTGATCGTAACGATGTTGGCGCTAGCACGCCCTCCGGCCCAGGCGGCGCCCACCGCCGACCCCTTCGATCCCACCCAGCTCAGCTACGGCCTGTACTGGTTCGGGCTGAACGGCACTAACCAGAAATTCGCCCCCGGTGAGACGAATCCCTACTTCGATCCCGCCAAACCGACCCTCATCTTTGCCCACGGCTGGCAGCCGTTCATTTCCAACGAGCTGCCTGATTTCGATTTCGACGGCACCGACACCGCCGCCGGGTGGCTCGACGCCGGTTGGAACGTGGGCATCTTTGTGTGGAACCAGTTCTCCGACGAGACGACCGGCGTGACTGGTGCATGGTTCGGTGACGGCCCGCCGCCGCAGGGCGTGCTCGACGCCGAGGCCAAGATCTGGAGCGCCAACGGCCCCAAGGGGATGCGCTGGCGCGATTGGAGCAAAAATCCGCTGCTGCCGCCAGACTATGGCTACAGCACCCCGCCGGCCGGCACGCCCAGCGCGGGCGAGTTGTTCTACCAGACCTACATCGCCGCGCTGGAAGGCTACACCGGTACCATCCGCATCACCGGGCACTCGCTGGGCAACCAGATGGCGGTCCGGCTGACCCAACTGGTGGACGAGGGCATCGCCGCCGGCGAGGTGGCCGA
>DSDT01000105.1 GCA_011048615.1 Chloroflexota bacterium
GAAAATACGTGCCGCCCATCGATCAGAACCGGCCATCTCACCCGCGCCCGCAGCGATTCCAAATCCAGAGCCCGATACGCGTCGTGGGCCACCATCACCACGATGGCGTCACAGCCCTGCACGACCGCCTCGATCTCCCCCTGGTATTCCCGTACCCACGGATCGTGCACCACCACCTCGGCCCCCAACTCCTCCAGCCGGCTGATCAACGTGATGCTGGGCGAATTGCGCGTGTCGTCCGAGTTCTCCAGGTAGGCGTAGCCCAGGACGGCTATCCGGGCCTCCTCAATCTCCACGTGAGCCTCCCGCAACCCGTCGACCGTCAGTTCCGCCACGTGCAAGGGCATGTAATCGTTGATCTCCCGGGCCGCCGGGATCAGTTTGACGACCAACGCGTCGCTGGCCCCGTAGGCCAATAGCCACGGATCCTTGGGGATGCAGTGACCGCCCACCCCGGCGCCGGGGTAGAGCACGTCCCGCCCGGGACTCTTGTTCACCAGATCCCGCACCTGCCACACGTCGGCGCCGACGTGCTCGCAGATCAATGCCAGCTCGTTGGCAAAGGCGATCTGCACGTCCCGGTAGGCGTTCTCGGCCGTCTTGACCAACTCGGCCGTCACGCAATCGGCCAGATCCAGGTCCGCCTCGACGACGTGGCGGTAGAACGCCTCCGCCAACTGGGCCGCCTCCGGCGTATCCCCCCCTACGACGCGGCTCATCCGAGCTAGATTCTCCAACAGCAATCCCGGCATCACTCTTTCCGGGCAATGCGCCAGGTAGAAATCCTCGCCGCTCTTGCGCCGGCCGTGCTTGCCTAACATCGGGCGCACCAGCCGGTCCATCGTGCCCGGCGCCACCGTTGACTCGACGATCACCATACTCCCCGGTTTAAGATTCGGTTCCAGCGAACGCAAGACGGCCCGCAGCGCGCTGTAGCGCGGCTGATGCACGCTGTCAATCGGCGTCTCCACGGCGATCAATACCACGTCCGCCTCCTGGCACACACTGTAATCGGACGTCGCCCGTAGCCCTCCGGCATCCACCACCTCGGCGACCAGGTCCGCCAACCCCGGCTCCTGCCCCTCGATGGGGCAAATGCCGGCGTTGATCCGGGCCGCCTTGGCCTCGTCCACCTCCAGGCCGAGCACGTCGAAACCGACCTGGGCAAAGCGAGCCGCCACCGGCAGCCCCACATAGCCCAACCCGATGACGATCAACCTGGCCGTCTTGTCCTCTATCCGGCGCAACAACGATTGAAATGCCATATCTCGTCCTCGAACGATGCAGAACTGCTCAGGTGCGTCGCACCTTGTGTTTGTCCCCTACTCGATCATCACGACGCGGTGCTCACGGCCTGACTGCACCAGGGCCTGGGCCAATTGCAGCGCGGTCAGCCCATCCTTGCCACTCACAATCGAACCGCCCTCGCCGCACGCTGCGGCCACGAACGCCTCCAACTCGGCCCGCAGCGGCTCCCGCTTATTAAGCCTCAAACGCACCATCTGCCCTTCGCCCACGCCGCGCAGCAAGCTCAAGTGATTCCAATCCAGCTCGCCCGCCTCGGCGTTTTCGTAGAAATAGAGGTCCTGGGTCAGCAGATTGGCCAGGAACACGCCCCGCTGCCCGGTGACGACGATCTCGCGGATCTTGGTCGGCGTCAGCCAGTTGATGTTGAGCACCCCCAGGATGCCGCCCGCGAAGCGAATCAGGCCGGAGAACAGGTCCTCGTGTTCGGTGTGGATCTCTTGCTCTGTCTCGGCGTACAAGCGCGTCACTTCGCGGCAGGTCAGGTAGCGCATAATGTCCAAATCGTGCGGGGCCAGGTCCACCACCACGCCCACGTCCCGCACCCGGGCCGGAAACGGCCCCAACCGGCGGGCGTGAATCTCGAAAATGCGGCCCAGCTCCCCCGCGTCCAGCCGGCGTTTCAACTCGATCACTGCCGGATTGTACCGTTCGATGTGGCCCACCGCCAGCACCCGCTCCAACTCCGCCGCCCGCGCGATCATGTCGCGTCCCTCGTCCAGCGTGGCCGAGATCGGCTTTTCCACCAACACGTGACAGCCCACCTCCAGCGCGTCCAACACCACCTGGTGATGGGCCTGCGTCGGCACGGCGACCGTCACCACGGCCGGCTGCACCTCTTGGAGCATGGCCCGATAGTCGGTATACGCCTGCGCGCCGTACAGCCGGGCCGTGTTCTCGGTCCGCGCCTCGTCCAGATCCGAAACTGCCGCCAGTTCGACCTCGGGTATCTCGTTGTACACCCGGGCGTGGTTCCGTCCCATCGCTCCCACCCCGATCACCGCTGCTCGCATCATAGCGCGTTCACCGCCGTCACGATCTGCTCCAGATCCGCCTGGCTCAACTGCGGATGGACCGGCAGCGAGATCACCTCCTGCGCCAGCCGCTCCGTCACCGGCAGGCGCACCTCGCCGACGATCTCGCGGATGTATCCTTGCTGATGGAGCGGCATCGGGTAAAACACCCCCGTGCCCACGCCAGCCTCGCTCAGGCTTGCCACCGCTGCGTCCCGGTCGCGCCCGCCGTTCACCCGCACCGTGTACTGGTGCCAGACGTGCTCGCATCCATCCTGCACCGTCGGCGTGACGACGCTGGTGATGTGCTGGTTGAGATAGGCCGCGTTCGCCCGCCGCCGGGCCGTGAACTCGTCGAGCCGGGCGATCTGCGCCAGCCCAATCGCCGCGTGCAGGTCCGACATGCGCAGGTTGTAGCCCAGGAAATCGTAATAATACCGCTGCCGCGACCCGTGACTGCGCAGCAGGCGGCAGCGCTCGGCCACCGCTTCGTCGTCGGTGGTGATCATCCCGCCCTCGCCGGACATGACGTTCTTTGTCGCGTAGAGGCTGAAGCAGCCGGTGCCAAATCCGCCCGCCGCTTTGCCCCGGTACGTCGCGCCGACCGCCTGGGCCGCGTCCTCGACCACGACCAAATTGCGCCGTTGGGCGATGTCGAGAATCGCGTCCATGTCGCACGGGTGGCCGTAGAGATGCACCGGCATGATCGCCTTGGTGCGGGGCGTGACCGCCTGCTCGATCAGTTCCGGGACGACGTTGAAGGTCTGCTCGTCAATGTCCACAAAGACCGGCCTGGCGCCCGTAAAGAGGATCGAGCTGACCGTGGCGACGAAGGTGAACGCCGTCGTGATCACCTCGTCGCCGGGGCCGACGTCGTGGGCCAGCAGCGCCAGGTGGAGCGCCGTGGTGCCCGACGAGGTGGCGACGGCGTACTCCGTCCCACACACCTTGGCGAACCGCTCTTCCAGCGCCTTCACCCGCGGCCCCTGCACCAGCATGCCGGAATCGAGCACATCGAGGACGGCCTGCTTCTCCGCCTCGCCGATCAATGGCTTTGATATAGGTATCATGTAATCTTCTCCCAATCTGTTTTGTTCACTCTGACGACGTCCCCACACGTCGGACAACGCAGCAGCGCCGTTTCTTCGTCTTGTTCACCGTCTTGGGTCGCTTCCAACTGCGCGCCGCACGCGCACACGAACCCGCGCAGCCGGGCCGGGTTGCCCCACACCAGCCCGTGGTCCGGCACATCCCGCGACACGACCGCCCCGGAGCCGACCATCGCCCACGCCCCCACCGTCACCCCGCAGACGATGACGGCATTGGCGCCGATCGCCGCCCCCCGCTTGACCCGCGTCCGGCTCAGCTCCCAGTCGTCGGCGGCCTTGAGCGACCCATCGGGGTTGATGGCCCGCGGGCGTTTGTCGTTGGTAAAGACACAGTGCGGCCCGCAAAAAACCCCATCCTCGAGGGTGACGCCGTGGTAGATCGAGACATAGTTCTGCACCTTGACATGGTCGCCGAGGGCGACGCCGGCGTCAATATACGACCCCTTGCCCACGATGCAGCCGCGCCCGATCTGCGCGCCCTCCCGCACCTGGGCCTGATGCCAGATCGAGGTCCCCTCCCCGATCTCTGCCTGCTCCGAGACCTCCGCCGTGGGATGAATCCTGACTCCTTCATGTGCCATGAGCAACCTCTTCTCACTCTTGGTATTGCGCTGCTTCCTTGATCTGTTCCCACACTTGCCGCACCTGATCCCCCATCCGCGCCACCCACCGCTCGACACGGCTCACGTCGAACATGCCGGTCAACTCGGCATCGTCCCCCAATCGCACCGCAAGCAGGATATCCGCGATATCCTGCTCGTGTTTGAACGAACGCCCTTCCCGCCAGGCCATCAACTTGCCCACAATGACGTCCTCAGGACGGGCAAACCAGGCCTGAAAAACGCCCCCTCCGGGAGATGGGACATCTCGTCGGATGCGGTTCCGTAACGCCCAGTCATACCCCGGCTTCATCGTCAAGGGAATCAGATCCACTTTGCGTCCCGCAGTCGTGTCAATAATGTTGAACATCATACCGAGATGGATAGACTCTCGCATCTGCTCAGGGTCGACATAGAACCGGGGCAGTGGATATGCTTCGACCAGCGCCTGGATGTGAGCCTCGCTCAGGTCCACGACGATGTCCAGATCGGCGGTCACCCGGGTGACACCGTAGGAAACCCCAGCAAAGGCGCCGATCACGACATAGGGCACATCCAGACGTTCCAGCGTCAACAGAATGTCGAGATACAGCATCAAGTCAGGCTTTTCAGCCATTTTGTGATAGCCTTTCGAACACCATCTGACACAGAGCCAGATCAGAAAGCCCTGGATGCGCCCGCCGGAGGCGCTCACGCCAGACGCTCAACAAAGTGTCCTGTTGAACCAGCATCGCACGTATACGCTGAGCGGGCGCTACACGGAGGATAAGCTGGGTCTGAAGTTCATCGGCGAGACCCCCTCGTCGCTCCACCGGCCAATTGATCACGAATCGTGTCCCATCAGTCTCCACTTCTGGCAACGAGGCCGGCGAGGTCTTTTCAATGTCCACTCCTTCTTCCAAACAGGTCAGGCGGAAAATCTCCATCGCCTCGCCCTTGCCATCGGCCCGGACGGCCGTATACCCGGCCTCTCGCACTCGGCTCAGCGTCTCCCGCGCCGCCTGGCGCAGCTCCCGGTAGACCTGCAGCGATGCCTCCATGTACTGGGAGGTCAGCCGGGTCTTCACGGCCAACCCCTCCGACGTGACGAAATACTTTAGCCGCCGCCGCTCCATCTTGGTCGCCTTGACGTACCCCTTGCGAATCAGCCGCTTGAGGTACCAGTTGACGCTGCCCACGGCCACGCCCAACTGGGCCGCCAGGTTGGCTTGAGTGGTCTCCGGGTTGCGCTCCAGGGCCTCCAGGATACGCAGGTCGTGTTCAATCTTTGACATAGTAGTGATTAAGACATAAAATTCAGCCGTTGAATTTTACCACAATCCAAACCCGTGTCAAACTCGACCACCTCCACCTGCCGGCCCACGTTCAAAAAGATCAGCAGTGTGCGTGGACGTTCGCCAAGCAGACGAATCACCGCCGCAGCATAGCCCCTGACCTGCTCGTCGTACTTTTTCTCGTCAATATGAGCCGCCAGGTCGGCTGCGGCCCGCAGTTCGTCCGTCTTGAATTCCACCACTGCCCAACCGCCATCGAGCCGGGCCAGCAGGTCCAGGACGCCGCTCTTGGGCGCGCCATCCACCTCGATGGTGTAGGGCAGCTCGTGATGCCGCTCGGCGCGGTCGAATGCGGCATAGAGCACGTGGCCCTGGAAGCGGGATAGGATGCGCCGCGCCTGGGCGATGGTGCGCTGGATCTCTTGCGGATCGGTCAGGCCGGCCTCCAACGCGAAAGGCCACAGGAACTCGCTCCAGCCGGGCCGGTCGGGGAAATACCAGCGTCGCAGCGCGACGTGCACCAGACTGCCGACCACCCAGGCCGGTCCCTCTGGACGGCGGGTCACAGGCACGACGCGCCACACGCGCGGGGGCGGGTCCGCCTCCCGGGCGCTCAGCTTGGGGTCGTCGTCCGGCGCGGACACGACGAGCGGTGCCACCAAATCCTCCATCACCGGGGGGCGATACCCCGCCTCCGATTCCTGCGCCGGGGGCGCGGACGTCGAGGCCGCCGCCTCCTCGCGCCACGGGTAGAGCACACACCCCACGTCCCCGCTCAGGGGGATCGTCTGCGCCGCGCAGGGCGTCCCGGCCACGGTGACGTCCCCCAACCCCGCCGCCTGCCCCAACAGCTCGAGCCACCCGGACAGGCTCAAGCCGCCTCCCTTGAGGATTTTCGTGTGCCCACTGACCAGCAGCTTTTCCTGCGCCCGCGTCGCCGCCACGTAGAGCAGCCGATTCCCCTCGGCGACGTTCCGCTCCAAGTCCCGCAGCCCGGCCAGGCGATAGACCAGGGGATGGAGAATGTCGCCCTGACGATCCTCATCCCGCAGGTCCACCGTTACGCCCAGCAGATCATCCAGCAGGACGTCGGCCGACCGGCCGTAGCCGGCGTGCGCGGCGTCGGCGATGACTACGACAGGGAACTCGAGTCCCTTCGCCTTGTGGACCGTCATCAGCTGGACCGCGCTGCCGGCCTCGGTGGGGGCCTCGCTCTCCCGCGCGCCGACGTCCCGCAGGGCACGGACATACTCGACGAACTCGGTCACGCTCACCAGGTCACTGGCGTGGGCGTCGGATAGGAGCTTGTCCACGTTCCGCTGCGCCCGCGGCCCGGACTGGGCCGTCAGCAGGGCGGCCCGATAATGCGTCAAGTCCAACAGCCGTTTGAGCAGCGCGGCGACCGAGACCCGCCCGGCCAGGCTGTGCAGTTCGGCCACCAGATCGCGGCCCCGGAGCGCCCGCGCCAGTTCTTCGGGCGGCACGATGTCAGGCAGCGCGGCGTGGTTCAGCGCCGGCCAGATCGCACGCGGCTTGTGGCGCTCCACGGCCGCCGTTCCCGGCGGCGGGAATCGGAGCAGGTAGAGGGCCGCGTCGCTCAAGCCGACGGCCGGAGAGCGCAGGAACCCCGCCAGCGCCAGATCGTCCGTCGGGTCCGCGATGGCGACGAGCGCGTTCAACAGGTCCCGCACCTCGGGCCGGTCGTAAAACCCTCGCCCGGCGACCGTGACGAAGGGGATGCCGGCCCGCTCCAGCCCATCCTCGTAGACGGGGAACGTGGTCGAGGCGCGGAACAGCAGCGCGACGTCCTGCCACGCGACTCCCTCCCGCACCCGCAGGTCGAGCAGCCGGGCCGCCAATCCATCCGCCGCCGCCTGGCGGCCCTCGTCGGCGCTCTGCCCCACCCCCAGGTGGAACTCGACCCAGGGCGCGGCGACGCCGGAGCGCGGCTCGCGCCGATGTGCTTGCAGCGGCGCAAAGGGCACCTCGTAGGGCCGCCCCGGCCGCTCCTCCGTCCCCAGAACCGGCGCCAGGATGCGGTTCGTCTCTTCCACCAGCCCGTGGTGCGCCCGAAAGGTCAGATCGAGCGAGATCACCCACCCCCCGGCCCGCGCCACGTCATCCTGCACGCGGCGGAAGACGGTCACGTCCGCGCCCCTGAAGCGATAGATGGACTGTTTCGCATCGCCTACCACAAAGAGCGCCCCCGGCCGACGCGCCGACGCGCCGAACCCGCTGAGGGCGTACACGATCTCGCGCTGCCGCTCGTTGGTGTCCTGGAACTCGTCCACCAGCACGGCATGGACGTTCTCTTGCCAGACGGTGCAGACCTCGGGCATTTGCAGCAGCGCCAGCGCCTCGGCCTCCAGGTCGTCGAAATCGAGCCCGTTCTCCGCATGCTTGGCGCGGGTATAGCACGCGACCGCGCGCCGGTAGACGGCGTGAAGCGGCCAGAGCAGGCCGGCGACCTGCGCGTCCAACTGCCAGGAGGAGGGCTTTTTCGGGTCCGCCAGCGGCGCTAACCGTTCGTCGAAATAGGTCCGCAGCGCGCGCATGCTCTCCTTGGCCGCCGCCAACGTGTCACCCGGCCAGTTCCCCTTCCGCCCGTTCAGGCCGGTGGACGCGCGCACCGCCGCCAGCGCCGCCAGCGCCGCACCGACGGCCCCCCGTTCTCGCGCTGCATCGGCCGCCCCGGCGTGGGCCAGCACCTCTTGCCGGGCGATCTCCATCTTGTCGGCCGGATCGTCGGCCCGCAGGCCGCGCAGGTCATCCAGAATACCGCGCCACTCGACGGTATTCAGATGTCCGTCGAGCCACCCCAACAGCGCGTCGGTCCACTCTGGCAGCGGATCGTCGCTCAGCCGCTCGAAGGCGGGGTCGGCGTCCAACCGCTTTTCCATCAGCGTCGAGACCGCCGTCCGCAGGCCGAACTCTTTGAACGGCCGAAACAGGTAGGAGGCGGAATCGTCCTCAGCGGCCCAGGCCAGGGCCTCCTCGACGGCCCGGGCGCGGAACACGGCCGCCCGCCCCTCCTCCAGGACGCCAAAGCCAGGGCTGACGTCCAGCCGCGCCGCTTCGACCGGGTGGTCGCGCAGGATTTGGGCGCACAGGCTGTGGATGGTGCCGATGCGGGCCGCGTCCAGGTCGGCAAAGGCCGCCTCCCAGAAGGCGCGCCCGGGCGGGTCCTGCGCCAGCCAATCGGTGATCGTCTGGCGGATGCGGGTGCGCATCTCGCGGGCCGCCTTTTCCGTAAAGGTGATGGCGACGACCGCGCGCAGGGGCGCACCGGCCTCCAGGTGGTACAGATAGCGCCCCACCAGCGTGCGCGTCTTGCCCGAGCCGGCCCCGGCGGTGACGACGACGTCGCCGGGCGTCGTGGCGGCCTCTGTTTGGAGATCGTTCAGTCCGAGCGAATCGAGAATGGACATGTTCACCACGACCTCGGCTTGTAACCCTCGCAGAAGGCCGCCGCCGGGCAAAAGGTGGGGCAGCCGTCGTCGGGCGGCGCGGGCGCGAACTGCCCGGCCCGGACGGCGGCGACGATCTCGGTCGCGTGCGCGACGGCCGTCTCTATCGCGCCGGGGACGCCGCCCTCGTACTTTTCTAGCACCAGGCCGCTCGGTTGGGCAGAGCTGATGTGCCAGTAAAAGCCGCTGGCGACCTCGGCGCCGAGGGCCTGTTCCGCCGCCAGCGCGTAGAGAGGGAGCTGCAGGCGGTAGCCCCGGGTCAGATCGCGGGCCGGGATGCGCGTGGAACCGGCCTTGTAATCAATGATGCGGATGCGCCCGTCCGGCGCGCGGTCCACGCGGTCAATATAGCCCCGCAGCTTGAGAGGGTGCTCGCCGTGCAGTTCCAGCGGCGCACGCCCGTGCAGCCCAAAGGCCAGTTCGGGCGCTGCAGGCCGGTACTCGCCGGCGATCTCGATCAGCCCTTCCAGCGTGCGGAGCAGCACCTCGGTCAATTCCTCCTGCTGGCGCTCCCACAGCGGCGTGGGACGGAAGCCATAGTCGTGGGGCGCGGCGTCATAGACCTGCTGCGCGACCTGGGGCAGGGCGGCCCGCAGCCGGTCGGGGTCGGCATCGGACACCCGGGTGTACAGCCGCTCCAACACCAGGTGATAGATCGAGCCGAGGATCAGCACGTCGAAACCGATCTGGGGCAGCTCGCGGGGTTCCAGTTCCATCCCATAGGCGGCCCAAAAGTAGAAGGGGCACTTGGCGTATGTTTCCAGCCGGCTGCTCGACCAGGGACATTCCGGGCCGAACCGCTCGTCCAACCGAGCCGTTAGCGCCGAGAGATCGCCGCGCCAGGGGGAGGGTGTGGGTTGATCGCGGGCGACCAGGACTGCGCGCGCTGCTGCGGTCGCCTCGCCGGGGGCCGAGGCAGTCAATTCCTGCGCCGACGCGACGTCGGCGATGGGATCGGTGGAGCGGACGTGGCGCGTCCGTTTAGGTGTGTCCGCCAGGAGGCGCCGCACGGCCTCCCAATAGGGGGATGGCTCCCACGGCTGGCCATCGTCGGCCAGGTAGGGCCGGCAGAGCAGCAGGCGGCGGCGGGCGCGGGTGATGGCCTGGTAAAAGAAGGACGCCTCGTCGCCTAGCAGGCGCGGCTCGATGGGGAAGCCGTGCGCGGCGAGCCAGGCGCGGTCGGCCTCGCGCAGCAGGACGTCGGCCCGCTCGGCGCGGGGAAAGTCGCCCTCGCCCAGCCCCAGCAGCGCCGCCGAATCGAAGGACAGATCGCGCACGTCGGCCGCCGACGCGACCAGGATGGCGTCCCCCGCGACGGGGTGGCGGTAAGAGGTCTCCTCGATGGATTGGAGCAGCTCGGCGACAAAGGCTTCGTGGGATACGTCCTGCCCGCTCTCCCCCACTACCGACTCGGCCAGCACCATGCTCCGCAGGATGTCCTTGAGGGCTTGCAGGGCGGCCACGTCCCGGTCGCGGGTGGCGGCGTTCTGGCGGGCGCAGGCGACGATGCCCCAGGGCGGCGCGCCCCCAGAGGCCGACGTGGGTTCCTCGCCGATCAGCTCCTCCAGCCAGGCCACCCGTTGGCGCAGCGTCGCTGTGGACGGGGGTGTGATGCGCG
Organism: Chloroflexota bacterium; assembly: GCA_011048615.1. Lineage (GTDB taxonomy): Bacteria > Chloroflexota > Anaerolineae > B4-G1 > B4-G1 > DSDT01. The sequence goes on from DSDT01000105.1 coordinate 10,386, forward strand.
CCACGAGCTCTTCGAAGGCGTCGGACAACCGCGCGGCCTCCGCGCCGGCGGGGGGATGGCGGCGGGCCAACCCCTCGTCGTCCTCGGCCAGGTCGGAGGCCTCGTCGCGCGCTCCGGGATCGCCAGCGACCAGGCGTCCGAAGGCCTCGCGCCACTGCTCCAGCCCGGTCACGACTTGCCCGGCGCGCGCCACGTCGCCCAGGCGATCCGCGCTGACGGCGTCGAGGGGTGCGTCGTCGGCTGTCCAATCGAAATAGGGGCTGGTCAGCGCGTCCAGCAGGGCACGCGGCGACCAGTCCACCGCCGGCAGGGGCAGGGTCAACACGTTCAGCAGGGCGGCGATGGCGGGGTTGGCGTGCAGGGGAGCGCCGGCGGCAAAACGGAGCGGCATGCCGAACTCGGCGGCGGCTTCTTCCAGGAACAGGCGGTAGGGGGTCACGTCCCGCGCCACAACTGCCACGTCCGAGAGCGGCGCGCCATCGCGGACGACCTGCGACTTGAGCCAGCGCAGCGCCTCGCGGGCCTCGGCGGCACGGTTCTGGGCCTCGATGAACGTGATCGCGTTGTCAGCATAAAGGGGCACGGCGTTGGGTTCAAAGAGATGGGCTTCGAGGTGGACCAGGGAAGCAGGGGGCAAGGAGACAGAGGGAGCGTCCGGCGGCGGGCAAGGGATGGGTTCGACGCCCAGGGCTTGGGCGAGGGCGGCGCGGGCGCGGGCAAAGCGACGGTGCGCCAACCGGTGGGGGCGGTGAGGGTCGCCGAGAAGGGTGACGACGGTCTCGTCGGCCCGGTCGGCTAGCAGGCGCAGGACATCGAGCTGGGTGGGGTTGAACTCGTCGAATCCGTCCGCGACCAGCAGCGCGAGGTCGGATAGCAAGGCGGGGTTCTGCTCCAAGGCGATGGCGGCCAGCCAGCCCTGCCCCTCGGCGTCCACCCAATGGTGGTTGATCAGCCACGCCTGGTAGGCGTCGTAGAGGCGGGCCAGCTCGGCCAGGCGCGGCTCGCAGTCGGCCGTGGCGGATAGGAGAGCCTCGGGAAAGACCCGCGCGCGCTTGAGCTCCTCGAACAGGCCGGTCAGCAGGCGTCCAAAGCCCGGCGCGGTTCGCAGCGGGGCGTAGTAAACCAGGGCGCCATCGTCGCACAGGCGGGCGACGAGATGGCGGATCAAGCGATAGCGGAGGGCGGGGGTCAGGCGCGCCATGGGCGGTGAATCGGAGGGTGGCACATCTGCCGAACTACCGGACACCGCCAGCACGTCGGCGTAGAGACCGTAAAAGGTCTGCACCTCAACGCCCATTGCCCCGCCCGCTCGCGCCAAGCGACGGCGAAAGGCCGCGGCCTTGATCTGGTCCGGCACGAGGACGCACACCGGCGAGAGCGGCGGCAGGGCACGAATGCGAGCGATGACGTGGGCCGTCTTGCCGCCTCCCGCGGGAGCGAGGAGAATTCGAACGGTCATTTTGCGATCCGACCAATGCGCGCCACTTTTATCCAAAACGGTATGCTTCGTTTCTGTGGCGCACCGCTACAATATCAACAACTCGATCATTGTCGAACACTCAAGTATGCGGTAATCCCCAACACGAATACGCCAGGGATTTTCAGATCTCCAAAGCTTGCGGCAACCAGGAGGGCACTGATCCTGTGCCAATGCCTCTATCTTGGGAAATAGACGATTGACGACGTTGGCGCTGAGGCCCTCGAGTTCCTTGCGGGCCGATTGAGCAAATGTGATCGCATACTGGGGTGCATTATAGTGTTCGAGACGGATTCGGTCAAGCGACCACCTCCCCCGGCTATCAGAACGAAGACTCGGCCGCGCCCACCGGATCGTCACATCCGGCGGAGGCGGCCGAGCAATCGCTGCCCATCAAGGGGGCTATGGAATGATGAGCCGCTGCCCCACATAGATCAGATTCAGGTTGGTCAGACCGTTGGCGGCCGCAATGATCCAGGGCGTCGTTCCATACCGCCGGGAGATGGCCCACAACGTCTCTCCGCGCTGCACGACGTGAATCCTCTGGGACGGCCAGGGCGCGCCGGTGCCGGGGATGACGAGCCGCTGCCCCACGTAAATCGTGGTTCCTCGCAGGCCGTTCGCGACCATCAGCGCGTAGACGGTGGTGCCGTACCGCCGGGCGATGGAGTAGAGGGTGTCGCCCCGCTGCACCACGTAAATTATCGCCCCGGTCGGGCTGCCGCTGCCACCGGGGATCCAGAGCGACTGTCCGGCAAAGATCAGGTTGGGATTGAGCAGCCCATTCGCCTGGACGATGGCCTGGACGGTGACGCCGAACCGCCGGGCGATAGAGTAGAGCGTATCCCCCCGCAGCACCGTGTAGTAGAAACCGCTCGGAGCGGGCGTGGGAAGCGTCGAAGCAGTAATCAGCGGACGAGGCGCCGGCTCTCCCGCCGCCGACACGGTCATCCCGCTCAGCGCGATCAATGTCAGCACCACCAGGCCGACCCGAGAGGCCCGTTCACCCAACAGCCGTCTCCCTCCCCACCTCCAATCCCTCACCCCAGCCATCAACTCGTTAGCCCATTGATGTACCCCCATTTCACTTCCTCCTATCTATTCTGATCTCGAGCGCTTGTCCTTCAGAAACACACACATCCAGCGACACGTCATCCACGTACATAGCCGTGACGCCGTCCACGCCATCGTTATAGACGCCGAACTGGAGCTTGACCGTCTCACCAGCGTGAACCAGCATGTCGAACTCGTGGAACGTCCAAGCCTGGTCGTCCACCCGCTGCCAGATCAACTGCCGACGGATCTGATTGTACTGGTTGAGGACCAACACGTATTGCAAGTCGTCGGCCAGGGCCATCTTTTCGACGTCGCTGGCGAGCAGGGCCAGCGGGAAGGTCGGGGTGTAGGGCGTCTCGCCGCTGAGGCGGTAGAGCCAGAAGCGGAGTGTGGCGCTGACGGCGTCGGTTGGGATGCTCACCGTCTGGCGGAAATCGGAATAGCTGAACCGGTTGTCGTCCACCTCCACGATGCCAGACCGCATAGCGCGGGCACCGGTGCGGGTGATGGCGGTGGTGTAGGTGGCCGGGTAGGGGGTCCCGGGAATCTCCCAGCCCTCATCCTGCTCAAAGCCACCGTTGACGATCAGATCGTCACAGGCCGGGGTGGTCCCGCATCCCCAATCGCTCCACTCCGAATCGCCGTGCTCGTTGTAGGCCCGGACGCGGAAGCAGTGGTACGTCCCCGGAGCGAACCCGCCGGCGGTGTAGGTCGTGGTGTTGGCTGGCACGTCCGCCACCCAATTGGCCCCCTCGTAGATGGTGAAGCCGTCCTCGTCGGTCGAGTTGTCCTGCCACTCCAGGCGGAATTGGCTGCAACTGATGGAGGTGGCCTGCATGTGGGAGGGGGCGTTGGGTGGACTCTCGTAATAGACAGTGATGTAATTGGGCCGCGCCAGGGTCGAGACGTCTGAGGGCAGGAGCGGCGTGCCGTGGGCGTCCATCACCGTCAGGGTGACGGTAAAGGTGCCCGTCAGCGTGTAGGTGTGGGTCGGGCTGGTCTGGGTGCTGGTGATGCCGTCGCCAAACTCCCACAGGCTGTCGGTGTAACGGCCGGTGGACTCGTTGGCAAAGGCCACCTTCAGCGGCACCCGGCCGCTGGTCGGGTCGGCGGTGAAATTGGCCCGCAGCGGGGTATAGCTGCGCAGGATGAGGGGCAAATAGATGGCGTGCTCCGTCGGCGGCTCGATGACCACCGTGCTGCCGCTGAGCGTGCTGCTCAAGACGGTCGAGCCGGAGAGGACCTGGGTCTCCCGAGGTGGAGCCGTGTGAAACGTCAGCGTCGTGCCGGTCGTCGCCGTGACAGCCTGGAAGGTGATGGTATTGAGGGTAAACGTGCCGGTCAGCGTACTGATCGCCGTTCCACTGATGATGGCCTCAACCACGTAATCCGCCCAGCCCGCGGTGTTGTCAAAGGCGTTGTACACCTCGTCCACAAGCACGCTCCCCCTGCTGATTTCCAGCACCTGGAGATACTGGGGGTCGAAATCCACATAAGCCTGGACCCGGTTCACCGTCTGGGCACCGGAGGCGACCTCGACCGCCAGCGTGAAGGATTCGCCCGCATGGACGCTTCTGATCGAGGGGGACAGGGAGACCGTCACTGTGCTGGCCGCGGATGAACCGAGCGCCCTCTCCGGGGCAGCCCCGCCATCCAACGTCGAGACGTGACGCAACTTGTCGGCCCCATCCTCCGGTCCGGCCACGCCGAACGCGCCCATCAGCATCCACGCGGCCGCGACGGCAAGCAGAACGATGCCAATCCTCACACCGAGCGGGACGTCAACACATCTATACCATCTCTTCATTTCACACCCCCTGGTCAAGGCCAAGACAAGACGCGCCATCAGAGACCAGGCAACCTGGTCACCCTTGGCACGTCACTTGATTGCCCCATCGAGCCTGCACGCTGCCCCTCTCCTATGGACACTATATGATTCATTATACCATAGAAGCCCGTGCCAGCAGCGTTACAGTATTGTTACAATTCAGAAATGAACCGGGCTTACAGCCCCTCTTTGGCGACCCACTCCCGCCCCAGGTCGATCAGTTCCTGGATGGTAGCGATAAAGCCCTGGGCGGCCTCGACGCTGGGCGGCGGGGCCTCCTCCTCGTCCTCGGCGGGCGGGGCGGTGAGGGCGCGGACCCGGTCCACGCGGGCAGCCAGGTCGGTCGGGACGCGGCCTGGGGCCACCAGTTCCGCCTCCACCAGGCGGGGGGAGGGCAGATCTGGACCCGGCGCTTTGTCCTTGACGAGGGAGAGGTGGGCGCTCAAGGTCCAGCCCAACGCCTGGCGCACCGGGCGCATCACCTCTTCGGGGAAACCGCCCTCCAGCACGACCGAGGCCAGCTTGAGCCGCTTGTCGGCGGTGTCGAACCCCTCGTTGGCGCGGCGCAGTTTCTTTTCCAACGCCTTTTGATCGGCGGCCCGGTCGGGGGCCGGGACCGCTGGAGCGCGGTAGACAGCAGCCTGGACCTCCGTCTGCTCCACCATGCCGGCGGTGAGGGCCGCGAGGGCGCGGTAGCCCTCTTGCTCCATCAACAAGAGGCCCGGCGCGGGAGAGTCGGCGTAATGCTCGCTGAGCAGTTTCTCCACCTTGGGCCGCAGCTTGGCCGGCTCCCGGTCCACGACGATCAGGACATTTCCGTCGACTGGGGCGCCGGGAAGCTGGGGAGCCTGTCGCACCAGGAGCACCCGGCCGGGATAGCGACCCACCAGCAGGTCGGCAAAGCCCTGCAGCGTGGGGGCCGGCACGACCTCCCGCTCCTCTTCCTCCTCCGACACAGCGGTCGGTTCGAGGATCAATTCCGGCGTGACCGCCTCCGGCTCGCCCAGCATCACCTGCAGCCGCTGCAGGACGCTCTGTCCCGCCTCGGAGAAGGAAAGCTCGATCACGTCGCTGTCCTCGTCCAGCGCCGCGTCGAAAACGGCTCGCTTGGCGGCCAGCGTATCGAGCATGCGCTCCTCGATGGTCCCCCGGGCGATCAGGTTGATGACGTTGACAGTGTGGGGCTGACCGTGCCGGTGGGCGCGGGCGATGCGCTGGGAGAGCACGGCCGGGTTCCACGGCAGGTCGAGGTTGACCACCATGCTGGCCGCTTGCAGGTTGAGGCCCACACCGCCGGCGTCGGTGGATAGAAATATCTTGCACTGGGGGTCCTCAAAGAACTGCTCGATGAGCGCGCCGCGCTTGCTGGTGGGCACGTCACCGGTGAGCTTGACCCAGCCCAGTTTGAGCTTTTCCAGCACCGGCTCGGTCAGGTCGAGCATGCGGGTCCACTGGCTAAAGAGGATGGCCTTTTTCCCGTTGCTGGCGATCTCGTCGTCGAGGATTTCGCGCAGTTCGCGCAGCTTGGGGGCGGTCTTTTCCCGGTCCTGGGGCTTGATCTCGGGATCGTGGAGGGCCAGGGCGTTGCAGATCAAGCGCATCTTGACCAGGCAGCCCAGGAGCACTTTGTGCTCCTCCGGGGTGAGGGGCCGGCGCTTGGCCTGGGATATCAGCTTGGCGAGCTTGTGCTCGTACTCGCCATACGCCTTCCACTGGGGATCGGTCATCTCGACGAAAAAGTTGCTGTCGATCCGCTCCGGCAGGTCGAGCAGCACCTCGTCCCGCACGCGACGCAGGACATAGGGCCGGATGCGGCGGCGCAGGTCGTCCAGATTCTTGTGGCCCAGCACCTTGTAGGAGCCGGAGGGTCGCCGCTCGACCTGGTAGTACTGCTGGTTGAAGCGCCACAGCGGGCCGAGGATCGTAGGATCAATGAACTGGAAGATCGAATACAGCTCGTCCAGCCGGTTCTCCAGTGGTGTGCCGGTCAGCACAAAGGCGTAGGGACTGCGCAGCCGCTTGATCCGGTCGGCGGTCTTGGTGCGCCAGTTCTTGATCCGCTGCGCCTCATCCAGGATGACGAGATCGAACTCGCGGCGGATCAGTTCCTCCTCATCGTAGTGCACCAACTCGTAATTCATAATGTTAAAGAACTGGAGATCGCGGTATAGGTCGCGCCGCCGCAGGGCGTTCCCCTCGATCACCTGAGCGGAGAGGGAGGTAAAGCGTTGAATCTCGCGCGCCCATTGGTGCTTGAGGGAGGCCGGGCAGATGACCAGCACCCGTTCGATGTCGCGCAGTTGTTTGAGCAGTGCAGCGGCGGCGATGGCCTGGACCGTCTTGCCCAACCCCATGTCGTCGGCCAGCATGGCCCGCCGTCCAAAGGCGAGGTGGAGCAGTCCCTCCTCCTGATAGGGGTAGAGGGGCGTCCCGATGACGTTGAGGGAGCGATTGCCCTGCTCCACCTGATCGAGGAACCAGCGCTTTTGCTGCTCCACCGCCTGGATGTCCTGCTGCTTTTCCAGGTAATCGAGCGTCGCCTGGACCACGTGCACCCCGTCCCGCTCCGAGGCCGGCAGCCGCTCCAACTCGTCCAGCAGCGCCGGGAGGGTCTGGGTCACCTTGCCCTGCAGGATTCCCTCGGCGTCGAAATAGCGGCTCAACAGCGCGTTCAAGCCCTCGCTCTCCGGTAGGGGCAGCGTCACGCGGACGGTGGTCTGCTCGGCGTGGTGGAGGTAAATCTGGGTGACGGGTGGGGCCTGCGCGACGAATTCGTCCCACTGATCGGCGAACTCTTCCTCCAGGTTGACCAGCACGCCCTCAATGTGCTTGCACGTGCCGATGGTGTTGGTGCGATAGTCGGGGCAGGTGCAGGTGTTGAGCTGCTCGGTGAGCGAGCGCACGTGGACAACGTAGACTCGCTCCGAGGCCGACGTCACCTCAAAAGTGCTGTAGACCGGGTGCTGCCCCCGGTTGACGATCTTGGCGATCTCTTCCTTGCCGCGCTTGCGGCGGCGCTCGATCTGCTCCTGGAGCATATCGGCTTGTTGTTCCATTTCGTCGTCCATCTCATCCATCTCGCTCATCCTATTCCCTCCTGGCAAATCAAGTATTGGTATCCTGTAACTATAGCACAAAACCCGCCCAACACCAAATTCGGCTTGACGGTAACTTCTCAATAAAGTGGGGGGCGGGGGGTTGTGCGGGCGCTTCGCGCCCGCACAACCCCCTATCTTCCTCTACTTGTTGAGAAGATAGGCTTGACGAAAGCGAGGGATTGCGCTACAATAGCGCGGCCTTGCGGGTGGGATCAACAAGCCCCACCCGTTTGATTTGAGGGTATTGTGAGCGACAAGGCATACGTAGGGAGGAAAAGGGAATGAGTCAGCAGAGAGAACAAGTTGAATTAGTGGCCCAGCCGCGAGTCGTGCTGGGTAAACAGGTCAAACAGTTACGCCGAGAGGGCTGGACGCCGGGCGTGATGTATGGACACGGCTTTGAGCCTGTGCATCTACAATTCGAGACGCGCCAGTTACAACACATCCTCGACCAGGTCGGCGGCAGCCAACTCATCGCCATCCAAGTCCAGGAGCAGGGTAAACCCGAGATGGCGTTGGTGCGAGACGTGCAACGGGATCCGATCCGACAAACTGTGCTGCACGTGGACTTTTATCGCGTCAAGATGACCGAGCGCCTGACCACGGAAATCCCGTTGGAGATGGTCGGAGAGTCGCCCCTGACGGAACGGCGAGAGGGGATTCTATTGATCGGCATCTCCAGTGTCGAGGTCGAGTGCCTGCCTGGAGATTTGGTGGATGCCATCGAGGTAGACCTCGCTGATTTGGTAGAAATAGACCAGGCGATATACGTGCACGACCTCGCCATTCCCGCCAGCATAGACGTCCTCACCGATCCAGATGAAATGATCGTGCGCATCGCGCCGCTGGAAGAGGAAGAAGTCCTAGAGGAATTGGAAGAAGAGGTGCTCATGCCCGCCATCGAAGAGGTCGAGATCATCACCGAGGCAGACTCGGAGGAGAGGTTCTCCGAAGAGGGGTAATTCTCACAGCTCGCGAGAGGAAACAAGTACGTGGAGGCAGGCTGATGATCCTGCCTCTGTTTTTGTCCCCCTGGTCTTGACAGCGAGGAAATTACAGTATAGAATGACAGTAGTGGCTCAACCTGGCCCACAGACCTCCGAGGTCGTGAGCCTGCGCAGTCGTAATGGGAGACGGCGTGGGACCTAACGGAGTTAGAGTTTATGGAGTACAAGGATTACTATAAAATCCTGGGGATCGATCGAAGTGCAAGTGAGACAGACATCAAGCGGGCCTACCGTAGGTTGGCCCGCCAATTTCATCCCGACGTCAACCCCAACGACAAGCGGGCCGAGGAGAAATTCAAAGAGATCAACGAGGCCTACCAAGTACTGAGCGATCCGGACAAGAGGGACAAGTATGACCGACTGGGAGCGAGTTGGCAGCAGTGGCAGCGCCGGGGCGGCGATCCCAGCCAATTCGATTGGTCGCAGTGGTTCACCGGGGCGCCGGGCGGGGCGCGGGTCGAATGGAGCGGCGACCTGGGCGACTTGTTTAGCGGCGCTAGAGGAGACCTGTTTTCCGAATTTTTTCGCTCCGTTTTTGGAGGTATGAGCGGCGCTGGTGCAGCCTCCCCCACCGGCGACGTCTTTCGCCGCGCGAGCGGACAGCGCTCGCTGCGAGGACAGGATATGGAAGCCCCGGTCGAGTTGACGCTGGAGGAAGCGTGTCACGGCACCACCCGCGTGTTAGAGCGTGGAGGACGCCGAATTCGGGTCAGAATCCCCCCCGGGGCGGGCAATGGGTCAAAAGTGCGCATCGCCGGCAAAGGTCAACCGGGATATGGGGGAGAAGCGGCAGGGGATCTCTATTTGAACGTCACCGTCAAGCCACACCCCATTTTCAAGCGGGAAAAGAACGACCTGCACTGCGAGGTCAAAGTGGACCTGTACACGGCCGTCTTGGGAGGTCACGTGCGGCTCCCCACACTGAACGGCGACGTAGCGTTGAAAATCCCCGCCGGCACCGACAGCGGCAGCACCTTTCGGCTGCGCGGCCAGGGTATGCCCAATCCTCGCGTTCCACAGCAGCGCGGCGATCTGTTCGCCACCGTTCAGGTCACACTCCCCAAGCAGCTCTCGCCGCAGGAGCGGGACCTGTTCGAGGAATTGGCCCGTCTGGGAGAAAGGAGAAAGTGATATGAGGATTCACAAGAGATTAGCATTCGCCATTTTGCCCCTAACCCTGGCTATATTGGCCTGTACGTGCAACAATCAGGACCGCTTCGCGACCCCCCTACCCCCATCCCCACCTACGC
>DSDT01000262.1 GCA_011048615.1 Chloroflexota bacterium
GAATCATGAGCAGTTAATCACACACGCTTCCTGACTAAAGAGAGGGTGCCAGGATGCAGCCAACCTGGTTTCTCGGTAGGATGACGGAGGCGGAGGAAAAAACAAATAAAGGAGGTTCCTCATGGCTGTTGTTTCTATGAAAGCACTTCTGGAGACAGGCGTGCACTTCGGTCATCGCGCTCGGCGCTGGAATCCCAAGATGAGGCCGTACATCTTTACAGAGCGCAATGGCGTGCACATTATTGACTTGCAGCAGACGCTCGCCGCTTTGGATCGGTATTACAACCTGGTTCGAGATACGGTGGGCGCCGGTGGGACGATCTTGTTCGTGGGCACGAAGCGGCAGGCCCAGGAGACCATCGCCCAGGAAGCGGAACGGTGCGGAATGCCCTACGTCAATCAGCGCTGGTTAGGGGGCACGTTGACGAATTGGCGCACGATTCGGCAGCGGATTGACTATCTGCTCAATCTGGAGGCCCGTCGCGATCGGGGCGATTTCGAACTTCTCACAAAGAAAGAGGCTCTGGGGTTGCAACGCCAGATCGAAAAGCTGAACGGTCGTCTCGGAGGTATCCGCGAGATGCGTGAGCTTCCCGATATGCTGTACGTGGTGGATGTGCGGCGGGAGTCTACGGCTATAAAAGAGGCCAACAAGTTGGGTATCCCGGTTCTGGCACTAGTGGATACGAATTGTGATCCCGATCCGATTGATTACATCATCCCCGGCAACGATGACGCTATTCGGGCCATTAAACTGATGACTGCGAAAATCGCTGATGCGGTGTTGGAGGGTATAGCCGCGCGCAAAGCCTTCGAATCCGCAGAGATGTTGGAGGGTAAAGCGGTCAGCATTGAGGATGAAAAGTATCTCAGTGCCGCTACGCTGGCTCGTCTCAAGGAACTGACGTTCGAAGGACAGGACGAGGAGCAATCCGGCGAGCACGAGGCGGACGAGGTGGAGGAACCGGAGGTGGAGGCGGAAGAGTGGGTAGAGGCGTGGGAAGATGAGGACGAGGAAGACGAGGAACAGGACGAGGACGAATACGACGACGATTGATGCCTGGAGGCTCGTACCAGGCGTTTGTAGGCTGCGCACATGGGACAAGGAGAGCAAGAGTTGGAAATCACTACGGCTATGATTAAGGAATTGCGGCAGGAGACTGGCGCTGGGGTATTGGATTGTCGGGATGCATTGGAAGCTTGTAATGGCGATTTCGAGGAAGCGGTCGCCAGTTTGAGGGAGAAGGGGTTGGCAGAGGTGGCCAAGCGGTCAGATCGGGAGGCGTCGGAGGGGCTTATCGAGGCCTACGTTCATCCCGGCAATCGCGTGGCCGTGATGCTCGAGTTGAACTGTGAGACGGATTTCGTCGCTCGTACCGCCGAGTTTCAGACGTTGGCTCACGACCTGGCGCTTCACATCGCCTTTGCAGCGCCTCGTTACTTCATCCGGGAAGACGTGCCAGCGGAGGTCGTGGAAAACGAACGGGCCGGCTTTCGCGCCGAGGTGTTGGAAGAGGGTAAACCGGAACATATCGTGGACCGCATCGTTGCAGGGCGGATAGAAAAGTTCTACCAGCAGGCTTGCATCATGGAGCAGCCGTTTGTGAAGGACGAGGAGAGAACGGTCGAGGAGTTGATTAGCTCGGCGATTGCCAAGCTGGGAGAGAACGTCATTCTGCGTCGTTTCGTGCGCTACGAGCTGGGTGAGGAAGTGGCGTAGCGATTCACGCCGGATCGAGGTACATAGAGCGGGGGCGATGTCTGTAGCCAAGTACAAGCGCGTGTTGCTCAAGCTAGGGGGCGAGTCGCTGGCTAATCCCGATGGGTTTGGCATCAGCCCTCACATGGCGGAGGAGATCGCGGCCAAGGTCACCGCTGTGCGTGATCTCGAAGTAGAAGTCGTCATTGTGCTGGGGGCGGGCAATATCTGGCGCGGTCGGGATGGCCTGATCCACGGCATGGATCGGGCGACGGCCGACCATATGGGTATGCTGGCGACGGTGATGAACGCCCTGGCGCTGGCCGATGCGTTGGAGCGATTGGGGATTAGCACCCGCGTGCAGACGTCGATCGAGATGCGTGCTATCGCAGAGCCGTACATCCGTCTCCGGGCGATTCGACACCTGGAGAAAGGGCGGGTTGTCATCATCGGTGGAGGGACTGGGAATCCATACTTTACCACCGATACGGCGGCAGCGCTGAGAGCGATGGAGGTTGACGCCGACCTGTTGGTCAAAGCCACCAAGGTGGATGGCGTTTATACCGAAGACCCGCACGAAAATCCCGACGCCGAGCGATTCGAGCGCCTGAGTTACATGGAGGCGCTCGAGATGCGGGTAGGGGTGATGGATGCAACGGCGATCTCGCTTTGTATGGAGAACACGTTGCCCATTCTCGTGCTCAACTTGTGGCAACCCCATAGTCTGGAGCAGGCTGTACTGGGAGACAAGATTGGGACGCTAATTTCTGGGTGAGTGTGATGGACAATGATTAAGGAAGTCTTCTCTGAAGTGGAAAGTCGGATGCAGAAAACTATCGAGGTGCTGGAGGCTGACTTGCGTGCCATCCGCACTGGTCGGGCGTCCCCGGCCCTGGTGGAACGGGTGATGGTGGATTACTATGGCACCCTTACTCCTCTCAACCAATTGGCGACGATTTCTGCGCCAGAGCCTCAACTCCTCACCATCCGGCCTTACGATCCGGGATCGTTGGGGGATATTGAGCGTGCCATCCTCAAATCCGAGCTGGGCCTCACCCCTGCCAACGACGGCCGATTGATTCGCCTGCCGATTCCGCGTTTGACGGAGGAGCGGCGACAAGAATTGGCTCGGATGGTGCGTCAGCGCATTGAGGAAGGCAAGGTCTCCCTGCGTAACATTCGGCGAGAGGCGCTGGATGATTTGCGTGATCTGGAGAAGGAAAAGCTCGTCTCCGAAGACGAGTTTTACCGTTCCAAGGACGATCTTCAAGATCTCACCGATCGTTATATCGAGCAGATGGACGAGATCAGCGTCCGCAAGCAACAGGAGCTTTTGGAACATTAGGGTGAGCACGCACTCTGGGATGGCTCCGCAACCGATTCCCGCGACCGTTCAGTTCCCATCTGAGCAGTTGCCAATTTTCTTCGCTTGATGTGGACTGGATCCCGTGCTGGATGGTCCAGTTTAAGCGACAAGATGGATGGTAATCCACACTACGGCATTTTGTTCTTCAGAGTAAGCGCAGTTCAGTAACTGCCTTGAATCGATCTACAATCATGCCCTCTCAATCACAAGATGATCAACCCTATCCACCCTTGGAACGGGTCCCTCGGCACGTTGGTATTATTATGGATGGGAATGGCCGTTGGGCCAGGGCGCGGGGATTGCCTCGGGCAGCCGGTCACCGCGCCGGGACGGAGAACTTGCGTCGCGTGTTACGGGCGGCGGTCGAGTTCGGTATCGAGATTCTGACCATTTACGCGTTCTCGACTGAAAATTGGGGCCGTCCCACGGGTGAAGTCAAAGCGCTGCTGTCCATTCTGGAGCGGGTGATTGACCGAGAGCTGCACGAGTTACACGAAGAAGGCGTCCGCCTGCGTCATATTGGGCATCTGGAGCGTTTGCCCTCTCAATTGCGGAACAAGGTCCTGGATGCCATCGAGTTGACCAAGCATAATCAGCAGTTGATCCTCAACGTGGCGTTTGACTATGGCGGGCGAGCCGAGTTGGTGGATGCGGTTCGCCGTATCATCTCCGACGGCGTGCCAGCTGACAAGGTTGACGAGGATCTGATCAGTCATTATCTCTACACCGCCGAGCTATCCGACCCCGATCTGATTATTCGTACCAGCGGAGAGATGCGTATCAGTAATTTCTTGATCTGGCAGGGAGCGTATGCCGAGTTTTACGTGACGCCTACCCTATGGCCGGATTTCGACAAGGATGCGCTCTACCAGGCGCTGGCAGAGTACAGTCGACGCGAGCGCCGTTTCGGCTTGCTTCCCGAGTCTTGATCATATAGTGCCAAAGTAACTCGAACCCCGTCAATTGCAGCGTCTGGGATAGATTGGATACCCTGGGGGACTTGCCCCATGCTACGTACACGTGCACTCACAGCCATTATTCTTGTTCCTATCGTCATCTATTGCGTCTGCGTGGGAGACCTGACGTTCCTGGCCCTGATGACGCTGCTGTTGACCTTAGCCGAGATCGAGTTCGTCGGTATGATGAGCCGGGTTGGGTTTCGTCCCACTCTGGTTTTTGGGCTTGGGTTAGTGTGGGTCTTTTTGGCAGACGCTTATTTCCCAGGGCTGGCAATGCTGCGACCGGGGATGACCCTGTTGATTCTGGGATCCTTGGCCTGGCAGCTTTTTCATCGTCAGGGTTCACCGGTGGCCGATTGGGCGCTGACGGTGGTCGGTGGCCTGTACCTGGGCCTGTGTGGGGCCTGCCTGATTGGGCTGCGAAATCTGCCCCACGGTCTCTGGTGGACGCTGACGGTTATCCCTTCCATCATGATCGCCGATACGGGGGCATATTTTGCCGGCGGAACATGGGGGCGGCGCAAACTGGCTCCGACATTGAGTCCCGGCAAGACGTGGGAGGGTTACCTGGCCGGGGTCGTCAGTGGTGGATTGTTGACGGGGTTGTTGGCCTGGTTGTGGCAATGGGGTGCAGGAGAGGGGGTGCCGATCGGGATCGGACATGGCCTGGTGTTGGGAGTGTTAATCGCGACGCTGGCTCCATTCGGCGATCTGGCCGTTTCGATGATTAAACGGCGCGCGAACGTCAAGGACAGTGGCAGCATTATTCCGGGTCATGGAGGCGCTTTGGATCGCGTGGACAGCATTCTGTGGGCGGCGGTGATTGGCTACTATTACGTGTTGTTCGTTGTGGGCGGGTAATGGTTCTATGCAAACTAAGGAGTGAAGCGAATGGATAGAGAACGACGGGTGCGGGATATTTATCACAAAGGTGTTATTCTGTGCAAGCCAGACAGCCCTCTTCAAGAGGTCGTAAAGGTGATGGCTGATACCGAGATTCACGCGGTCATGGTCACCGAGCGCGAGGGCGAGTTCCCGGTCGGAGTAGTATCTCACACCGACGTCATCGCTCATTATGGGCAAGACCTCATGGCCATTCAGGCCCACGAGGTGATGACGCCGGACGTCATCAGCATCTCGGAGGATGCCACCGTGGAGGAGGCGGCCCAGAAATTGTTGGAAAGCAATATCCATCGTTTGCTGGTAGTGAATCAAGAGGGTCGTCCCCTGGGCATTCTGTCGACCACCGACATTATCCGCGAGATTCGTGGTACTCGCTGGGTCTGGTATTTAGATTGAAGTCACATTTCACGTGAGGAGGATTAGGTGATGAATGATATGCACCAAAAGATTATCACAATCGAGCGACACATCATCGAACAGGAGCGGCTGTATCCCGAAGCGACGGGCGTGTTCTCCAGTCTGTTATACGATATAGCCCTGTGCGCCAAGATCATTGCTCGCGAGACGACGCGAGCTGGTCTGGTTGATATTCTGGGGTTGGCCGGCAAGGTCAATATACAGGGCGAGCAGCAGATGAAGTTGGACGTCTTTGCCAACGCGACCATCGTCCGGATGAACAGCTATACCGGGCGGCTGGCTGTGATGGCTTCCGAGGAGTCGCCGGATATTATCGCCATCCCTGAAGAGTACCAGAAAGGGCGATACGTGCTGGTCTTTGATCCCCTGGATGGCTCCTCCAATATCGATGTGAATATCAGCATCGGCACCATTTTCGGCATCTATCGCCGCCTCACGCTGGATGGACCGGGCACGTTGGATGATTGTTTGCAGGCCGGCAAAAACCTGATTGCAGCCGGCTATGTCATCTATGGTTCCAGCACAGACATGGTCTATTCAACGGGACAGGGTGTGCATGTGTTTACCCTCGATCCCAGCGTCGGCGAGTTCTTGCTCTCTCATTCCAACATTTGCATTCCTGACGCACCCAAGTATTACAGCGTCAACCAGGGGTATCAGCCCTACTGGAGTCATGGCGTGCGAGAGTTTACCCGGTGGTTGCAAGGGATAGGAGAGAATGCCTATACAGGGGCCCTGTCGACCCGCTACATCGGATCTCTCGTGGCCGATTTCCATCGCAATCTGATGGCGGGAGGCATCTTCTACTATCCGGCCGACGCGAATAGACCTGATGGCAAGCTGCGACTGCTTTACGAAGCGGCGCCGTTGGCTTATATCGCCGAGCAGGCTGGCGGTTATGCCTCGGATGGACGGCAAAGTATCCTGGACATCAAGCCGGGCTATCTGCATCAACGTACCCCCCTCTTCATCGGTAATCGGGAACTGGTTGAGAAGGCGGCAGAGTTCATCGCCCGCTACGACGGGTGAAAGCGAGTGAGGGAGTGAATATGACAGAAGTCGTCAAGGGAAGAATGGATATGGCCAGCCTGGATGTCATGAGGCTGCCCGAGTTGCGCGAGATAGCCAAAGAGTGGGAGATTTCTGGCTATAGTCGCCTCAAAAAAGAGGACCTCATCCTCCGTTTGCTGCGAGCCAAAGCAGAACGAGATGATCTGATGTTTGGCGGCGGTGTGCTGGATATTGTGGATGACAACAAGGGGTATTTGCGCTGTGGTCACTACAAGCCTAGCTCGGATGACGTCTATGTCTCCCAGTCACAGATCCGCCGGTTCGGGCTGCGCACCGGCGATCTGGTGATCGGTCAAGTTCGCCCGCCGAAGGAGAACGAAAAGTACTTTAGCCTGCTGCGTGTGGAGGCCGTCAATGGGATGGATCCGGAGGTGGCTAAACAGCGACCCTACTTTGAATCGCGGACCCCCATCTTTCCTGACGAGCGCTTCTTGCTAGAGACCTCGCCCAACAAATTGACAACCCGGTTGCTGAGCATGATTGCACCGATTGGCAAAGGACAGCGCGGTTTGATCGTCTCGCCGCCTATGGCCGGCAAGACGACGGTGCTCAAGCACATTGCCAACGGCATCACAGAAAGTCACCCCGAGGTGCATCTGATGGTCGTGCTCATCGGTGAGCGGCCTGAGGAAGTCACCGATATGGATCGCTCGGTGGACGCCGAGGTCATCAGCTCGACGTTTGACGAGCCGGTCAAGAGCCACGCCGGGGTGGCCGAACTGGCCTTGGCGCGGGCCAAACGACTGGTGGAGAATGATCGAGATGTCGTCATCCTGCTGGACAGCATCACGCGTCTCTCACGAGCCTATAACCTGGTGGTCCAGCCCAGTGGTCGCACCCTCTCCGGTGGCCTCGATCCGGCGGCTCTTTACCCGCCTAAACATTTTTTCGGTGCGGCCCGCAACATCGAGGAGGGAGGCAGTCTCACCATCGTCGCCACCTGCCTGGTGGATACCGGCAGTCGTATGGACGACATGATCTATGAAGAGTTCAAAGGCACCGGCAACATGGAGCTTCACCTGAGTCGGCGGCTGCAGGAGCGGCGCATCTTTCCGGCCTTTGATATCGAGCGCTCCGGTACACGGCGAGACGAGTTGCTGCTGGACGAGGATACGCTGCAAAAGGTGTGGATCATGCGGCAGCGCTTTTTGGATTCGCAAGGCTCTGGATACAGCGTGGTGCAGGCTATGCAAGAATTGCTCCGCATCTTGCGACAGACGCAGAGCAATGAGGAATTCCTCAACCTGTTCGCCAGAATGGCAGAGATGGAAAGCCAGTACTAGGTGTTCAGGAAGGCGCGTACCGCTTTTTCCACTTTGGTCGGTTGTTCCAACATCACCATGTGACCGGCTTCTGCAATGGTCACCAAACGGGCTTGGGCGATGCGTTCGGCCAGAAAGTGGGCGTATTTGACTGGGGTCAATTGGTCTGCCGATCCGGCGACGATCAGCGTGGGCGCGTGGATGTCTCCTAACCGCTCCATGACGTCAAAGTGATCGCAGGCGGTGAAATCCTGCAGTAGCACGTCTGCTCCGGTCTCGAGGATCACTTGCCGCCCGGCATCCATCAGATGGGATGGGGCCTGGGATGCCCATGCATATTGGGTGATGAGGTCTGCACTTGCCTCCAAATCGCTTTGAATGCCCGCCAGGATAGCTGGAGCTACCCGCAGCTTGGCCCCCGTCGCGATCAGTACCAGGCCCGCGACCCGATCAGGGAAATCCAGGGCCAGCGTCATCCCAATGGCGCCGCCCATCGAGTGCCCGACCGGGATGACCGTTGGGACGTTGATCCCGGCGGCGTCGAGCAAGTCCGTGATCGCCCTGGCGTATTCTTCAATGCTGCTGCATCCCGGCCCTTCCGAACGCCCGTGACCGGGCAGATCAATGGTATAGACGGTGGCTCCGGGCAAGCGGCGCAGTTCGGCCGGCCAATGGAGGCGGGAGCCGCCGGCGCCGTGGATCAGCACCAGCGTGGGTTCTGCGGCCGATCCCTGGCTCAGGGTGTAGAACAGCTTTCCTTGACTCGTCTTGGCGTATGGCATGGTCTCATCTCCGTTTTTGCCCTCGAACCGTCTTGGCAGTAGGCAGCGTGTCCAGGGTTTCGCCAGCCAGGGCCCGCCGCATAGCTTCTCGGTCGTCCCAGGGGTACTCGATGCTGCCAAAGCACATACTCTGCTCGTGTCCCTTCCCGCAAGAGATGACGACGTCCCCGGCGCGGGCCTGTTGACAGGCGAACAGGATGGCTGCCCCACGATCAGACACGCGCCACAGGTCGAGCCCTTCCCGTTTGCCAACGGCTGTGGCGGCGGTGACGCTCTTGGCCATGATCTCGTCCAGGCTCTCGGTGCGGGGGTCCTCGGCCGTGATGACGACCCTGTCGGCCAACTCTCCGGCGATGTGACCCATCAGGGTGCGCTTCTCCCGGTCGCGGAGACCCGCGCAGCCAAAGACGACGATCACCCGTCCGCCTGGCCCCGTCATCGTGCGGGCCGTCTCCAGCGCTCGTTGGAGGGCGTTGGGCGTGTGGGCAAAGTCCACGATGGCTAAAAAGCTCTGCCCCTGCTCGATTCGCTCCATCCGACCCGGTATCCCTGGCAGGGCGGTCACCCCTGCACGGATCGCGTCCAACTCTATTCCCAAGGCGACGCTGGTCGAGGCGGCCGCCAGCACGTTGCTGACGTTGAAAGCGCCCACCAAGGGGGTCTCGATGGGTATGGATCCCATCGGCGTGTGGAGCGTGAAGCGGGTGCGGTCGGGAGCGAAGCGGACGTCCTGGGCGATCACGTCGGCCGGACCGTGTAGGGAGTAGGTGACCTGCCGGTCGGCTGGGATGGGACTCAGGTAGCGGAAAGAGTCGTCGTCCTGGTTGAGGATCGCCACCTTGGGACTCGCCGGCTTGCGGAAGGAAAGGCTCAGCCCCTCGAACAGCTGCGCTTTGGCCTGTTGGTAGGCTGCCAGGGAGCCGTGGGCATCTAGGTGCTCGTGGGTGACGTTGGTCACGACGGCCACGTCAAAGTCACAGCCGGCGATTCGATGTTGGGCCAGTCCATGGGAGGTGACCTCCAGCACGGCGTGGGTGGCCCCTGTCTCGACCATACGGGTCAGGTAGGCCTGCACCGCGGGCGGATCGGGGGTGGTGGTGTGGAGACCGGTATCGCTCTCTTCGTCGCCGATGCGGGCGTTGACGGTGCTGATCATGCCGACGTTCAGCCCGGCGGCGCGCAGGATGTGGTAGGTGAGGTTGGTGGTGGTGGTCTTGCCATCGGTGCCAGTGACGCCGATGAGGGTCATCTGGCGAGCCGGAAATCCCTCCCACGCGGCGCATAACCACCCCCACGCCGCCCGCGCATTGGGGACCTGCACGTAGGCGACCGCTCCCAAACCGGCCAAATCTCGCCCGGGACGCTCGCCGATGACGGCTACCGCCCCTCTCTCCACGGCTGCGGCGATGAAACGGTGTCCATCTACGTTGACCCCAGGGATAGCGATAAAAAGATCACCGGGCTGCACGTGGCGTGAATCTACGACGATGCGGTCTATCTCGACATCACTGACTTGCCCTTGAAAAGCAGGAAGCGTATCGAGGAGTCTGTTTAATTTCATCCCTTTACATCCATGAGCCTATCGAGCCTCTACCATCGGTCGCCCACACACGCCGCTGGCTGGCTGTCATTCGGTTTGACACCCTCACCCACCGAAAAAGGTCGGCGCGGCGGTCTGGAGCAGCGATAGGAGCGGGCCTGAGAAAATTCCGACGACGAGAACGCCCACCACCGTCACCCCCAGTGCCACTGCCAGCATAGGAGAAGTGCTCAGCCGCTCCTCCGTCTCCGCCGGGAGGAGGTACATAGCGTGGATGATCTTCCAGTAGCAGGAGAGCGAGATGACGCTGTTGACCACACCCAGAACAGCCAGCCAGAGTAGTCCCGCGTCATAGGCCGCCGAAAAGAGCCACAGCTTGGCAAAAAAGCCGCCCGTCGGTGGCAGCCCAGTTAGCGAAAGCAGGCAGATGATCATGATCATCGCCAGGCCGGGCGCTCGCCTGTGCAATCCGGCGTAATCCTCGATCTGGTCGGACCCGGTCTGGTTGGAAAAGGCGATGATGGCGGCAAATATTCCCAGGTTGGCCAGGGCGTAAGCGATCAGGTAGAACAGGACCGCCGCAACGCCCAGGGGTGAGGTCGCGACGACGCCGACGAGCACGTACCCAGCCTGCGCAATGCTGGAATAGGCGAGCAGGCGCTTGATGTTCTCCTGCCACAGGGCTACCAGGTTGCCCAGGGTCATCGTGAGCACCGATATGGTTATCAGTAGTGTAGCCCAGTCTATGGCCAGTTCTGTGGTTGACGTTCCAAACGGGAGCACGGTCAGCAGGACGCGCAGGATGATGGCAAAGCCGCCGATCTGGGGGCCTACGGAAAGGAACGCGGCGACGGGGGTGGGAGCGCCCTCGTAGGTGTCGGGCGCCCATTGGTGGAAGGGCACGCCTCCGATCTTGAAGGCCAAGCCGGCCACCGTCAGGATCAGGGCTGGCAGGACGACGGGGCGCAGTGCGCTCTCTTGGCCCGTCAACGCTCGAGCGATGCCATGCAGGTCCGTTGCACCGGTCAGGCCGTAGAACCAGGACATGCCGTACAGCATGACCGCCGAGAGGACGGTGCCGTACAGGAAATACTTGATCGCGGCCTCGGTGGAGCGCTTGTCCTCCCACAGGTAGCCGGTGAGGATGTACGACAGGATGTTGAGAAACTCAAAGGTCACAAAGAGCATGACCAGGTCAGTCGTCCCGCTCAGCAGGCAGATGGTCAGGATGGCCAGGAGCAGCAGGGCGTAAAATTCGCCCTGGCGCTGGGTGTGGTTGCGGATGTAGACGTCGGCGGTCAGCACGACCAGCCCCGCTGCGATCAGCATGATCGCCTTGATCGTCAGAGCAAAGGGATCGCAAGAGAGAACGGCGAGGACTGGCGCGGTATTGTTCCACAATGCCATCGTCGCGATGAGCGCCAGCGCCAGGCCCGTCAGCGTGGCCCGTGGTATCCATCTCCTCTCCTCATCGTGGGGGAGAAAGGCCTCCACGCCCAGTATAGACAGGGCGGTGATGAGGAGCAGCAGTTCGGGGGCCAGCAGCCCGAGCGTCTCTCCTATCGTGAGCGTCGGTTCTCCAAACAACGTCCTCCTCCTCCCTGCTTGTTACGGCAGCAGCGTCTGCAGCGATTGCAAGATAGTCGTCGTTGCGGCGTTGAACGTGTCGAGCAGTGGGGCGGGATAGAGGCCGAGCACGACCATCAAGATCACCAACGGCCACATCGTCACTTTCTCCCACCATTCCATGTCGGTCAACTTGCCCCATTTTTCCTCGTCGAGATCGCCGAGGAAGACGTGCTGCACCATCTTCCACAGGACGTAAGCCGCAGTAAAGATGACGCCCAGCACGCCGATAAAGGCCGCCAGGGGGATAAACCGCACGGCGCCCCGAAAGACGAAAAATTCGCTCCAGAACCCGGCCAGGCCCGGCAGGCCCAACGAGGCGAAACCGGTCACCAACGTGATGCCGTAATAGTAGGGGATCTGGTTCGCCAGCCCACCCAAGGCCTTTAATTGGTGGGTTTGGGTCCGTTCGTGGAGGATGCCGACCAGGAAAAACAGCCCGCCCGTGATGATGCCGTGAGCAAACATCTGGAAGGCCGCACCGTTGATGGCTGCGGCGGCCGCGTCAAATTCGTCGCCGCTCAATGGCAGGATGCCAACTTTTGCTAACTGAAATGCTGCCGCCGCTGCGCACAGTCCCAAGGTGACGTAACCCATGTGCGCCACTGACGAGTAGGCGATCAGCCGCTTGAGGTCCCACTGAGCCATGCAGACCATCGCACCGTAGGCGATGCTCATTACGGCCATGATGGGAATGATGGGCACGTTCATGACGTAATAGGCGAATTGGTTGGGGAACATGGGCAGCACGATCCGGATCAGGCCGTACGCGCCCAGCTTGAGCAGGATGCCAGCCAGGATGACGCTGCCAGCGGTGGGGGCTTCGGTGTGGGCGTCGGGCAGCCAGGTATGGAAGGGAAAGGTCGGCATCTTGATGGCAAAGGCGATGAAAAAGGCCCAAAAAGCGATGCTGGCCGCCACAGGGAGGTTAGCAAAGGGTTGACCGGCCACGGCATCGCTGATTTCAAAGGTCCCGACCTGGAAGTAGACGGCGATGATGGCCAGCAGCATCGCGACGCTGCCCGCCATCGTGTAGAGAAAGAACTTGAGGGCGGCGTATGTGCGGTTCTTGCTGCCCCATACACCGATCAGGAGAAACGTGGGCACCATCCCAATCTCCCAAAAGACATAGTACATCACCAGGTCCAGGGAGAGAAAGACGCCCAAGATGCTCCATTCCAAGATCAGAAACAGGACATGGTATTCTTTGACCCGTTCTTCGATGGCGCGAGAGGAATAGAACAGCGAGAGGGTCGTCAGCAGCGCGGTCAAAAAGAGCATCGGCGCGCTGAGACCGTCGGCTCCCAGGCTGAACCAGATGTTGAATTGCGAGATCCAGGGGTATCGCTCGACGAATTGCATCTCGCCAGCCCCTCTTTGTATCACGCCGATCCAGATGATGGTGGTGAGGATGAGGGTCAGGATGGCAAAGGCGATGCCTAACGAGCGAATGGTCCTTTTGTCCTCGCGGGGGATGACCAGGATGAGTAAGGCACCAGCCAACGGGGCAAAGAGGGTGACGCTAAGGATTGACAGACTCATGGTATGCTCTCCTCCAATCTCAGATGGGTAAGAATATGATGGCAAAGAATCCAATGATCAGCACCAGCACCGTCACCGATGCGATCAGTAGATAGAACTGTACTTTTCCGGTCTGGATGTGACGAATCCATCCGCCGAGGAACTTGACCTCGCCCACGCCGTTGACGATGCCGCCCACGATCTCGAGATCAAATGCGTCGAGGTCCGCGGAGACGTGGCGGCCAGTGGCGCCGACCAGGTTGACCAGCCCATCCACCAGGGTGGCGTCGATCCAGTTGGCAGCCTGGGACACGAGATTGCCCACCCGGCCGGCATTGTGCACAATCCCATCCACGACGCCATGTCTTTTCACCAGAACGATTTGGCCGTCGCTCTCTCGCTTTTGCGGCTGTCCATAGTCGAACCAATCAGCAAGATCGGCCAGCTTGAGGACAGCCCATACAACGCCGTTCTGGTAGAGCGAATCCAAGTAAAAGTGGTTGGCCGCAGCTCGGTAGAGCCAGCCCAGCCTGATCTTGCGCATCACCGCCTCGATGCGGTCTATCTCGCTGGCTTTCAGGGGCTTGTACCCATAAACGAGCCATCCCATCAGCAGCCCCGTCAGGCTTAGGCCGGCGCCGATCAGCATCGGCGTCGAATCGAATACGTGCTCGCTCGCGGCGATGGTCGAAAGCATAAAATGGTGGAACCAATTGGGGACGATGCCGCCCACAACCGGCAGTTGCTCCGGGATGCTGATCCATCCCAGGCCGACAGCAAAGGCTGCCAGGATGAGCAGTGGCGTGGTTATCGCTGGCTTGCTCTCTGGGGCATATTGGGCGGCCCCGGTGCGCGGCTCACCGGCAAAGGTCAGGCAGAGCTGCCGCATGGTGTAAAAGCCCGTCAGCCCGGCGGTGATGGCAAGAGTCCAAAAGACAATCAGGTTGCCGGCCCAGGCCTGGACCAGAATGTTGTCTCTGGACCAAAAGCCAGAGGTCAAGATCGGGAAGCCCGAGAGCGCCAGACCACCGATCACGAACGCCAGATAGGTGCGCGGCATACGCTTGGCCAACCCGCCCATGTTCATCATGTCGTGCGGATCGAACCACTTTTCGTGCTCTTCATGATGCTCGTGAGCGTGGTGATGGCCGTGTTCTAGGCCGTGGATCACCGACCCGGAGCTGAGAAACAGCAGGGCCTTGAAAAAGGCGTGGGTGATCAAGTGGAAGGTACCGGCCACGTAGGCCCCAATACCCAGCGCAGCCACCATATAGCCCAACTGGCTGATAGTGGAAAAGGCCAGCCCTCTCTTGACGTCGTTCTGGGCGACCGCCACGACGGAGGCGAAAATAGCGGTAAATGCCCCGATCAGGGCGACAAAGGGGATGCCCTCGAAAGCGAGTACACCGGCGTCGGCGACCTGGAGGATGGGGAAGGTGCGCACGATCAGAAACACGCCCGCCGACACCACCGTCGCGGCGTGGATGAGGGCCAGGGCCGGGGTGGGGACTTGGGTCGCGTCGGGCAGCCAGACGTGGAGCGGGAACTGGGCGCTCTTGCCCACCGCCCCACCGAAAAGCAACAGCGCGATGACGGTCGCCATATCCGTGCCCAAGAACGGGGTGTGGGTCAATTGCTCCAGCGTCTCGTGGCTGAATATGACGCTATACGTGAGCGAACCGATCTCTGCATAGAGCAGCATCAGCCCCAGTATAAAGAACAGGTCGCCGATCTTGGTCACGATAAAGGCCTTGAGACCCGCTTCCTGGGGCGTAATTCTGTCCAGATCGGGACGCTTTTCGTACCAGAATCCGATCAACAGATATGAACAGATATCCAAGATCTCCCAACAGATGAAGAAGGCGAGCAGGTTGTTAAAGATGACCATACCCAACATACCGGCGGCGAATAAGGAGAGGTAGGAAAAAAAGCGGCTGTAGCGTGGATCAACCTGGACGCTAAAGTTCATATAGCCGACGCTATAGATAAAGGTCATCATACAGATCAGCGGCACCACAAACAACATCACCACCGTGGGCGGGTCAATGTAGATGCCCAGGCCAAATCGCTCGTAGCCGGAGGACAGCCAGTGGATGATGGGAGATTCATAGGCCAACGTATGCTCGATGGACCAGACCCCCACTGCTCGCCAGAGCACGATCTGGGACAGCAGAAAGGCGATAGAGATCGCACCAATCACCAGGCCGTGGCTGAGCTTGCGATTCCGGTAAACGCCCAGGGGGATGATGGCGAACGCCAGGAATGGAAAGAGGGGGATCAACCAGGCCAGATTGAGTAAAAGGTCAGACTGATTGTGCATAAGCCAGCACCTCGGTGGTTAACCCTGAAGCATGTCCAGGTCTTTGAGCACGACTGTATTGTGTGTGCGCCAGACGGCAATGATGAGCGCCAACCCCACGGCCGCTTCGGCAGCTGCGACGGCGTAGACAAACAGCGCAAAAGCCTGGCCTGTCGTTCCTGGTGGCTCCAAGTAGCGCCAGAAAGCCACCAGGTTGATGTTTATGGCGTTGAGCATAAGCTCGACGCCCATCAAGGTAGCCACAGCGCTGCGCCGCGCCAAGACGCCATATCCGCCGATGCAGAACAGGGCTGCTGCTACAATCAGGTACCATTCCAAAGGGATTCCATAGACCATGTTCATCGCTCCCTTGCAATCGTTATGGCCCCGATGAGCACGGCGAAGAGCAAGACGGATGTGACCTCGAAGGGAAGTAAAAATCCCTCCGGGTCTACCAGAATGGTTCCCAGGCGGGCGATGCTGTCGGCAGGCACCTGCCCCGGCGTTGTCGTTGTCCACTGGTAGCCCAGAACTGTCCAGATCAGCACGCTGCACAGGAGAGCCATCACCAGCGCTCCGGCTATCCACTGCCGATTGTGGGGGGGGAGTGTGGGATCCACTACGTCTCGCGTGAGCACGATGGCAAAAATGATCAGGGTAGAGATGCCTCCCACGTAGATGAACACCTGCACACCGGCGAGAAAAGGGGCCTCTAACAACACGTACAGTCCTGCCACCCCGAAGAATGAGAGGACCATGAACAGCGCGGCGTGGCATAGGTTGCGACGGGTCACCACCATCAGAGCTGCTATCAGCGTGATGGCGCTAAAAATAAGGAACAGGATTTGTTGAAGGGTCATTTATGCTTCCTCGAACTTGGCTGTGCGGCCCGACGGATTTGTTCCTGACGCCTCCGTGCTGCCCGATCCCTGGCCGCTAATATGGGCAGCACCACCAGAGTCATCCCGATGTTGGCTGCTAAAAAGGCCAGGGTCCGCGTCCACGGCCCGGCGTTCGGTGGCAGCGTCTTCCCGGCTAATGCCAGCACGCAGATGTTCACCAGCGCCAGGGGCGTCAAAAACTTCCATGTGACGGCCAAAATCTGGTCGGTCCGCAGCCGGGGCAGCGAGTAGTGCAGGAGCTGGATGACCGACATCACGAACAGGGTTTTAATCGCCAGCCAGAGCACGGTGCCCAGGATGGGGATTTGCTCCACGAACGGTCCTCGCCAGCCGCCCAGGAACAGGGTGGCAAAGAGGATGGACATGGCCAACTGATTCATGAACTCGGCCAGGTAGAACATGCCGAACTTGCTGTACGCGGTGAAATACCCGGCCACGACCTCCGAATCGGCCTTCACTGTCTCAAAGGGCCGGCGCCCTGGTTCCGACAGGATGGATGCTAAAAAGATCAACGCGGTCCAGGGCATTGCAAACAGGAACCAGGCATACTGGTCTTGAGCGGCGATGATGTCTGGCATCGAGAATGACCCCACCACCATCACCACGGCCATCACCGAGAGCACCAGGGGAATTTCGCGGCTGATTAACGTGGCGACGCCGCAGAGAGCGGCCGCGAGGGAATACTCGTTGTTCGATCCCCAGCCGGCCATCAGCACCGCGACCACGCTCCCTGCTCCCAGGGACAGAATGTAAAAAATGCCAATGCTCAGGTCGGAACCGATGACGCCCGGCCCGAGGGGAATCACTCCCCAGATCAACACGGCGACGGTCACACAGACCACCGGGGCGCTGTTAAACACCCAGCGATCGGCGGTGGCGGGGACACTGTCCTCTTTGGTGAACATCTTGATGGCGTCATCGGGGACCTGGAGCAGCCCATACGGGCCGCCGTATGCCGAGTTGTTGAGGCCGAGTCGGTCCGCGATGCGGGCGACGACCTTGCGCTCGTACAAGATGAGCAAGAACGGGGTCGCCAGTGGGACCAAGGCCAATGTAAATGCCCCCACGCCCAGCGTGATGACCTGCACCCAAATGTCCGGCAGACCGGCGTCGGCTAGCAGGGCGACGAACCACTGCCCAATGTTGATAATGAGGTCTTTGAGGAATTCCATGCGCAACTCCTGGGGAGAGAGCGGTCCAGAGGCTACAGCCACTCCAGCGCGCCTTTGCGCCAGAGGTAGACCAGGCCGCCGAGCAGCATGAGGATGAAGGCGATGACCTCGATCGCAGTGTAGAGTTCAAGCGTATTGTAAGCCAGCGCCCACGGCAGCAGGAACACGGCTGCGACATCGAATAGCAAAAAGACGATGACCAGGGTATAGTATTGAGCCTTGAATTCGACCCAGGTTTCGCCGTGTGTGCGCATGTCACATTCATCCATCTCCAATTTGCGGGGAATTGCTTTTTGGGGGCGAACGAGCCGCGCCAGAATAGGGGTAGCAGCGCCCAAAATGAGCGCCACGATCAGTAAGAAACCAATGAAAGCGAATTGATTTAGCAACGTGATCCTCCACAGGTTGATCGCAAAGCGCGGTTTCTTGTTGTACAGCGCGAAATTGCGCTAAAAGAACAATGCGTCTTGATTGCCACGGGCATGTTTGTGTGGAAAGCCAATCTGTTTACAGTCAAAAGAACAGGCGCACAACGAGTGGAAAAGATACTTACACCTTTTTGCCAACAAGAACTAGCCGTGCAATGAAAATATCAGAGAAAAGACAGTAGTCAGTCTCAGTAGATCCAATTTTGGGCCATAGAAGACCTCGGAGGTCTCAAAAAGCCTCGATTGGAGGCTAATCAGCCCGTTTTTCAGGCATCTCCAATGCCAAAAGTATCTTGACAAGACCTGAGGTCTGAATTTTGGATCTACCGAGTCTATCATATTTTGATTGTCGAGTCAAATGCACGATGGAGATGGAGCAACGTTGCAGGCCTTGGTGTTCAACCTGGGTGAACGAGAAGGGGATACGGAGCAGCGGTCACCTGGTTCTGCTATCAATAAGGGGTTTCTGGGTCTGGCGGGTCATCTCGTTCCAAGCTTGCGGGAAGGTCTCTCGTCCCTTCAATAAACTGGCGCCATGCCAGGACGGCTTGTGCGCCGTGAGCTATGGATTGGACGTGGTGCAGGAAGGCCTCCCGCTGCTCGATGCTGGGGAAAGAGACATCCCGCCCATAGATGACCGCGGCTTGCTCCAGGATGTCTTCGAGCCACGGGGCACCGGTTTCAGCGGTCTTTTGGCGCGCTGCCATCCAATTCCCGATCGAGCGCATCAGCCGCCCGATGGCCCGCAGCTGAGGACGTATTCTCTCCTCTGCCTCGGCAGCGTTCATATTGGCGGTGTTTTGCACGACCGTTTTCGTGCAGTCGAGGCCCCAAGCGACGAGTTCCTGGGCTGTGTCGTCATCCAGGGCCGCCGTCAGGCTTTCGTTTTCCAGGATGCTTTCGGCGGCCCGTTTGATCCGCCGTTCGAGTTCGTACATAGTAGCCGCACTCCTACTTGAATGCTTTGTTTGGCATGTTAGATTATAGCCATCCTGGCGCAATATGCAATCTTTATTCATTGCCGTCACTTGCCCAAGTGATGTCTGGGAGTATAATATCCCTAACTGGGTTTTTGAGGCTAAATTTGATCAAGGAGGTGGAGCGATGCAGTACGAGGTGACGGGTACGTTGTTACAAACAGTGGATATTCGTTTGAGCAAGGGCGAATCGGTCTATACCGAGTCGGGGGGGATGGCCTGGATGAAGGGCAACATCGAGATGAAGACCAGCACCAGGGGAGGCCTGATTGCCGGTCTGGGTCGCAAGTTGGCGGGCGAATCCCTCTTTATGACGACGTATACATGTCGCGGCGATGAGGGACTGGTGGTGTTCACTCCCGAAGCGCCTGGCAAAGTGCTCGATTTCCAACTGGCCGCTGGTCAGAGTTTGATCTGTCAGAAGGATGCCTTCATGTGCGCCGAGGAGTCGGTCAAGCTCGAGATGCACTTTCACAAGCGGTTGGGAGCCGGTTTTTTTGGCGGGGAGGGGTTTATCTTGCAAAAGATCACCGGACCGGGCCTGGCGTTTCTGGAAATCCCCGGCGAGGTGCGGGAGTACACCCTGGCGGCCGGCGAGATGATGCAGATAGATCCGGGTCACATCGC
Organism: Chloroflexota bacterium; assembly: GCA_011048615.1. Lineage (GTDB taxonomy): Bacteria > Chloroflexota > Anaerolineae > B4-G1 > B4-G1 > DSDT01. The sequence goes on from DSDT01000262.1 coordinate 19,552, forward strand.
CCTGTTCGAACCGACGGTGGGGTATGACATTATCACCGTCAAGGGGGTGACCAATGTGCTCTTTTCCGGCGAGGGGTTGTTCCTGGCCAAGCTGACCGGACCGGGCAAAATCTGGCTGCAGAGTTTACCTCTTTCGAACCTGGCGGGCAAGCTGGCCAAGTATTTACCGACCAAGGGCTAGCAGAACCAATTTGGCAGTTTGTATGCTCCCTGTCTTGAAAGGGTCGGGCAGCACATTCTCACCAGGCCTCCGAGGTCTCCGGTTCCCAAGGCCTTGGAGGCCTGCAACGTGGGGGGAGC
>DSDT01000199.1 GCA_011048615.1 Chloroflexota bacterium
CCTGGAGACCCAACTGACGATGAGCGATGGTTTGGACGAACGGTATTACGATGTCGTGGGTTTCATCCCGGGCAGCGGCTCACACATGGGCGATCAACTGGGACAGGGCCTGGACAATCAGGTCATCATGGTCAGCGCGTATTACGATGGACTGGGCGTGGGGCCCGATGGCACCCTCTATCCGGGAGCAAATGACAACGCCAGCGGTGTGGCTATGATGCTGGAACTGGCCCGGGTGCTCAAAGAAGCGCCGTATCAGCCCCAAAAGACCGTCGTGTTTGCCGCGTGGGCTGGTGGGGAGCGAAGCAAGGGGTTGAGCGTGCGGAACATGATGGATGCCAAGATCGGCTTCCAATCGTTAGCCATAGAGGTGGTCATCGAGTTGAGCGGCGTGGGAGCCGGGGATGGCACGGGCATCGCGTTGGATCAAAAGAGCAGCTTTCGTCTGATCCAGCTCTTTCAAGAGGCCGCCGGTCGGCTTGGGGTGGAGACCACCACGCGCGGCCGCGGTCCTCACTATGGCATGCCGGTCGAGGCGGGGTTTGGCGGTCGTTCGGCGTTGAGCGCCTACCTGAGCTGGGATGGGTCGGATCGCTTGGCCCACACGCCAGGGGACAGGGTGGAGGCCATAGAGCCAGAAACGTTGGAACAGGTCGGCCAGACGACCATGCTGGTGCTGACCGTGCTCAGCCGCGAGGTGGACTACTGACAGTCCAGGTAAGCGTTCGGTTAGAATAGCGACGCCTTCTTCTTGTCAACTATAGCGATTGGGTGTACAATGATGGCACCTAATTCTATATCTCGTCTAGATCACGTACCATTTATTGATGCACTTCGATATTCTGACACTTTTTCCCTCCATGTTTCAGGGCCCACTAGAGGAGAGCATTCTCAAGCGGGCCCAGGAGAGCGGTCGCCTTTCTATTACATTGCACAATATTCGTGATTATGCCTCTGATAAGCATCACATCACCGACGACGCCCCTTACGGTGGGGGCGGCGGAATGGTGATGAAGCCAGAGCCTATCTTTGCCGCTGTGGAGGCGATTGTAGGCCAGGATACCAGCGTACCCCGCATCCTCGTCAGCCCTCAAGGACGACTCTTTAGCCAGGCCATTGCTTCAGAGCTGGCCCATTTTCCATCCCTTCTGTTGATCTGTGGGCGTTACGAAGGCGTGGATGAACGGGTGCGCCAGCACCTGGTGACGGACGAGATTTCGATTGGGGATTACGTGCTGACCGGGGGAGAACTGGCGGCCATGGTTGTCCTGGACGCGGTGACGAGACTGCTGCCCGGTGTATTGGGAGACCCAGGGGCGGTGCTGCACGATTCCCACGCCCAGGGCCTGTTGGAAGGCCCCCATTATACCCGCCCGGCCGACTTTCGTGGGTGGAGGGTGCCGGAGGTGCTGCTTTCCGGCGATCACGCGGCGATTGCGCGATGGCGACGCGAGCAGGCCCTGCGCCGCACCAGGGAGCGCCGGCCAGATCTATTGGACGGACTCCAACTGTCTCTCCAGGATCGTGACTTTTTGGCCCAGTTGGAGATGGAGAGCAGTGGGATGGATGATGAAAGAGGCGATTGATCTGGGAAACCCGCCAGTTCTTTACCGGGTTTGAACCTTTTGGGGCGGACAACGATATTATATACGGGGTGCAAGTGTACCTGGAGGACAGATGGCCGAACAGTACGCGGACGGCTGGTTCGTGATGCGCATTCGAGATGGAGATCTGCAGGCTCTGGGTGTATTGTACGAACGGTACAAGACGTCTGTCTATCGGACTGCCTTGGCGATCACCCGTGATGAAAAAGCGGCCGAGGATATCCTCCAAGAGGCGTTTATTCGGGTGTATACCTACGCCGATAGCATTGATGAGCGTATGCCCCTGGGGCCGTGGCTCTACCGTGTGACCGTCAATCTGTCCTACAACTGGAGCAATCGGGTCAAGCGATGGTTTAACGCTCTCCAGGACGTGTTGGACCGGTTGATGGTCTCATCGGTGCAGCGGCACCCCGAAGTCATCACCGAAGAACAAGAGTGGCGCATAGTGCTCGAACAAGCTCTGGATTCGTTATCTACTGATCACCGGGTCGTCACCGTCCTACATTATTTGGAAGGATTGAGTCTGAAAGAAATTGCATTTATCATGGGGGTTCCAGAGGGGACAGTCAAATCGCGCCTGTATTATGCCCGCGAGAGTTTGAGGGATGCCGTTCTGGAGCGGGAGCGCAGGTTGGTGCCCGAGGTGGCGTATGACTTTACGTAAGGACGGGAGTGGGGCGGACCGCCCAGACGAGTTAGATGCCCTGCTGCGATGGGCATTGTATGACAGTACAAGCCAACTTTATCCTCCGGACGCTGTGTGGGAGCGTATTGAGAGCACCATACAACGCCAATTGACCTGCGAGAACATGGGCGCGGTATGGGCGGTCTGGAGAGGAATCGGGCGGAGCGTGCGACGGTTGATAGATAGTGGGACTATTCAGCGTGTGCATCATGGGGCTTTGTATCAACCTGTGATACTTTTCAGCGGTTGGGAAAGTTACATTCCATTCTCGCTGGCTTGCGTCGTTGAACAAGAAATGTCCATCCTGCGATTCGGCTGGGCTACTTGACATCTGTTTTCAACAATGTATAATCCCATCCGTTTGAAATTATCATAAGGAGGTCAATAGGTGGCGAACCTGCTGGAGGTAAGAGATCTCAAGACGCAGTTCTTTACCCAAGATGGCGTGGTACACGCCGTGAACGGGATCACCTACTCCCTGGAGGAGGGGGAGTGTCTGGGGATCGTGGGAGAGAGTGGCTGTGGCAAGAGCGTCGGTGTTCTTTCGGTCATGCGCTTGATTCCCGACCCGCCGGGCAAGATTGTGAACGGCGAGGTCGTTTTCCGTGGACGGGATTTGCTCAAGCTATCTGAGGAAGAGATGCGCTATGTGCGAGGGGCAGAAATTGCCATGGTCTTTCAGGAGCCGATGACCTCGCTGAATCCCGTGCTCACGATTGGGTTCCAGATTACAGAAGCCCTCAGGTTGCATCAAGGGATGAATAACAAGGATGCCCGCGAGCGCGCCGCCGAGTTACTGGCGATGGTCGGTATCCCCCAGGCGGCGGACCGTTTGGACGACTATCCGCACCAGTTTTCTGGTGGGATGCGCCAGCGGGTGATGATCGCTATGGCGCTCTCCTGCAACCCGGCGATCCTCATCGCCGATGAGCCGACCACCGCCCTGGATGTGACCATTCAGGCCCAGATTGTGGACCTGGTCAAGCGGCTGCGCGACAAGCTGGGTATGGCGGTGATTTGGATCACCCACGACCTGGGCGTGATCGCCCGATTGGCGGAGCGAGTGATCGTGATGTACGCCGGTTACATCGTGGAAGAGGCCGGGGTCAAAGAGTTGTACGGTTCTCCGCGCCATCCCTACACGCTGGGATTGCTGGGGTCATTGCCCCGTCTGGACGATTATGGGCGCCAGTTGTACTCGGTGCGGGGTCAGCCGCCCGATCTGGTATTCCTACCAAAGGGATGTCCATTTGCGGCTCGCTGTGACTTTGCCGTGGAGCGGTGTGAACAGGAGGTGCCCTCCTTGGAGGCCGTAGGAGTAGAACATAGGGTAGCCTGTTGGGAAAAGGACAGGACGGAAGGAATAAAGCCGCATGGCCAATAATAACGTACTAGTCCGGGTAGAGAATCTGAAAAAATATTTCCCCATCACGCGGGGCATCGTCTTTTCGCGCCACGTGGGGGACGTCAAGGCTGTGGATGACGTCAGCTTTAACATTTACCGGGGTGAGACCCTGGGATTGGTTGGGGAGAGTGGATGTGGCAAGACGACCACCGGACGGACGGTCATTCAGCTCTATCGTCCAACCGCGGGGCACGTCTACTATGAGGGAGAGGACCTGGCAGAGATGCGCGGCAGCGATTTGCGGCATATGCGGCGCAGGATGCAGATCATCTTTCAGGACCCGTATGCCTCTCTCAATCCCCGTCTGACGGTGGGGGCGATCGTCGGAGAGCCGTTAGAGATTCACCGCGTGCTGCAAGGCAAAGAGATGCGGGAGCGGGTCGAGGAGTTATTGCAATTGGTGGGCCTGAACCCGTATTTTATCAACCGCTACCCACACGAGTTCTCCGGTGGACAGAGGCAGCGGATTGGGATTGCCCGCGCCCTGGCCCTCGACCCCGAATTTATCGTCTGTGACGAGCCTATCTCGGCGCTGGACGTTTCCATTCAGGCTCAGGTGGTGAACCTGTTGGAAGAGCTGCAGGGCAGATTAGGACTGACCTATCTCTTTATTGCTCACGACTTGAGCATGGTACGGCACATCAGTGATCGCGTGGCAGTGATGTACCTGGGCAAGGTCGTCGAGTTATCGGACCGCAATAGATTGTACGAGGAGCCGCTTCACCCCTATACCCAGGCTCTGCTATCGGCTGTGCCTATTCCGGACCCGGTGGTCGAGGAAAAGCGCCAACGGATCATCCTGGAAGGGGATGTACCCAGCCCGGCTAACCCGCCTGATGGGTGCAATTTCAGCACCCGCTGCCCGGTGGCGATGGAGATTTGCCGGGAGGTCGACCCCGAGTTTGTAGAGATCGAGGATGGTCATTATTGCGCCTGTCACCTGGTAGAATCTCAAAGGCAGGCGGTAAGCTAACTTGGTTGCACGGCGCCATGCTCCCGAGTCTATGGTGCCGGACGTGGCGTATGTCGAATGGGAAGCGAGGACATAAAGGAGGTGATGTATAGCGCAAGATAGAGACGTGGCGTGGGGACAATCGCCATTCTGTCCCAAAAGACTTTAAACCAAAATTTAGCAAGGAGGAGAAAATGCTTAGCAAGAAGTGGTCTGTTTTGGTAGCGGTGCTGGTGATCGTCAGCACGCTGTTGGCGGCCTGTGGCACCCCGGAGCCAGCCGTCGTAGAGGTTGAGGTGACCCGGGAGGTCGAGGTCGAGGGTGAGACCAGGATCGAGACCGAGATCGTGATCGTCACCGCCACGCCCGAGCCAGCGGTGGCGACCCGTCCGAACATCATGTACCTGACCTTTGGGCCTGGCGATGTGCCGACCCTCGATCCCTCTCTCTCCACCGACACCAGCTCGGTGCAGGTGGTGGATGAGCTCACCATCGGCCTGACCAAGCTGAACGAGGTGACGCTGGAGCTGGAGCCTGGCATGGCGGAGAACTGGAGCGCCTCCGACGATGGCCTGACCTACGTCTTCAACCTGGTCCAGGGCGTGCCCTGGGTGCGCTGGAACGGCTCAGAGGTGGAAGAGGTGTTGGACGACGAGGGGAACGTGCGCTACGTGACCGCCCAGGACTTTGAGTACGGTCTCAAGCGGACCTGCAACCCCGAGACGGCCTCAGACTATGCCTACGTGCTCGGCTTTGCCCTGGCCGGCTGCAACGAACTGCTCGAAGCCGAGGGATTCGTTGATCTGGACGACGAGGCGAAGCAGGCGGTCATTGATGGTGTGGCGGCCAAGGCGTTGGACGACTATACCCTCGAGGTGACCTTTACTACCCCGGCCATATACAACCTGAACATCGTCGGCATGTGGACGGGCCGCGCCCAGCCCTGGTGGCTGATCGCGGACAGGGGTGACCGCTGGACCGAGCCAGGCTTCAACCAGAGCTATGGCCCCTACGCCCTGAAGGAATGGATACACGACTCTACGCTGACCCTGATCAAGAACCCCTTCTGGCCCGGGCTGGACAGCGCCCCCGTGGCGCAGATTGACGAGATCGTCTTTTCCATGCTGGATGCCTCCCCGGCCTTTGCCGAGTACGAGGCCGGGAATCTGGACTCGGTCGGTGTGCCCCTGGCAGACCTGGATCGTGTCAAGGCCGACCCGGTGCTCTCTGAGGAACTGACCATCGCGCCTCACGGCTGCACCTACTACTATGGCTTCAACACCTCCAAGGCTCCGGTGGACAATGTCCACATGCGCCGCGCCCTCTCTCACGCCATTGACCGCCAGGACTTGGTGGATAACGTGACCAAGGGCGGCCAGGAGCCGGCCCAATGGTTCTGCCGTCCCGGTATGGCGGCTTGCCCGACCATGGAGAGCCATCCCGATGCGGGCATCAAGTCTGATCCCGACGCGGCCAAGGCCGAACTGCAAGCCTACATGGACGAGATGGGCTACGCTTCGATAGACGAGATTCCCGAGATCATCCTGATGCACAACACCTCCGAGGGCCACCAGCGCATCGCCGAGGCTATCTCTGAGATGTGGAAGGAGACCTTGGGCATTCAAGTGTCGGTCACCAACCAGGAGTGGAAGGTCTACTTGAAGACCATCCAGGAGGACTCCCCGCACGTCTGGCGGCTGGGCTGGTGCCTGGACTATCCTGATGCCAACAACTGGACCCGCGAAGTGTTCGCCATCGGTGGGCACGAGGAAAGCGCGACCCAGTGGCGGAACGAAGAGTTCACCGCTATATGTGAAGAGGCGGCGCTGGAAGAGGATCTGGCCACCCGGCAGAATATGTACGCCGAGGCCGAGACCATACTGTGCTACGAGGATGCAGCCATCGCCCCGATCTACTGGTACACCATGGTCAACGTGACCAAGCCGTACGTCAACCGGACGTACTCGCAGCACGGCCACGAGGCGTACGAGAAGTGGAGCTTGGACCTAACGATGGACTAGTCGCGCCTTAGCGACCATCATAGTGGGGGGTAAAGTCCTGTGAGGCTTTGCCCCTCACTAATCCAATGAAGTGAGGTGTTCGATGGGCCGATATGTCATCAGACGGGTATTATGGATGTTATTGGTGTTATTCGTGATCTCCCTGATCACCTTTGTGATGGAGCACTCTGTTCCTGGCGGGCCCTTTGACCAGGAGAAAAAGCTGCCCGCAGAGATCATTGCCAACCTGGAGAAAAAGTATCACCTGGACGAGCCGTACTGGAAGCAGTACATGCGCTTCCTCTACGACGTATTGGTGCCCCAAATCACCCAAGGGGAATCTGTCTCCATGCTGGACGAGGCCATGATCAACATCAAGTTGGGGGGGGATTATTATCTGCGCTGGGTCAACTTTGGTCCCTCTTTCACCTCGCGTAGCCGGACCGTGAACGACATCATCCGGGAACAACTGCCGGTCTCGATCCAGTTGGGCATCATTTCCATGGCAATTGCCATCACCATTGGTCTGCCTATGGGGATTGTGGCGGCGTTGAAACAGAACACGATCTGGGACTATTTGGGGATGAGCGTGGCCATCTTTGGCGTCTCGGTGCCGGTGGTGGCGATGGGGCCGGTGCTGGTGTGGATCTTTGGGGTGACGCTCAAGTGGTTACCTCCGACCGGTTGGGGGGCCAAACCCCCTTACCTCCTTTTCTTCATTCCCCGCAATCTCTTTTCCTGGGACTTTTGGAAGTATGCCATGATGCCAGCCTTTGCGGTGGGGACGGGGTATTCAGCCATCATCGCTCGTCTGAGCCGCGCCAGCCTGCTGCAGGTGGTGCACGAGGATTACATCCGCACGGCTCGCGCCAAGGGGTTGGCGGAGCGGGTGGTCACGGTGCGCCACGCTCTGAGGAACGCGCTCATTCCGGTGGTGACGATCCTGGGGCCGATGTTTGCCGCCGTGTTGACGGGGTTGTTCGTGGTGGAGCAGGTGTTCGGCATTCCGGGGTTGGGAAAATACTTTATCACCAGCATTGGCAACCGGGACTATCCGGTCATTATGGGGACGATCCTGCTGTACGCGATTTTCCTGGTGATCGCCAACGTGGTGGTGGACGTGACGTACGCGTGGTTGGATCCACGAATTCGATACGAGTAGGGCTAGGGGGTTAATATGACGGCTTCTGAGACGGTAGCAAGTACAGCAGTGCCCGAACGTCGCAAGACGGCGGGAGTGTGGGCCGACGCGACCTATCGCTTGGCGCGCAACAAGGCCGCCCTCCTGGGGGGGGGGCTGGTTCTTATTTTGACTCTGAGTGCTATCTTTGCATCCCAGTTGTCGCCCTACTCCTACTCGGAGCAGGATCGGCTTCAGACCGATGCGATGCCGGCATGGATGCTCTCGATATTCCCCACGGTCAGGCCATACGCCAAGATCACTAGCGACTTTCCCCTGGGAGCCGACTATGTGGGGCGTGATCTGTTGAGCCGGTTGATTTTTGGCGCCCAGATCTCGCTGTCGGTGGCGTTCGTAGGCCCCATCATCGCTTTGTTGGTCGGCACGGTCTATGGCTTGATATCCGGCTTTTTCGGCGGACGAGTGGACAATGTGATGATGCGTATCGTGGATATTATGTATGCCTTTCCCACGATGCTGTTGATCATCCTGATGATGGCCTTTTTCCGTTCTACGTTCGCCGCGAGCCAGCCGGGCACCTTTACCCACGCGATGAACGCCCTCGACCGGCGGTTTGGCGGCATGCTGTTCATCTTTATCGGCATCGGCATCACGGCCTGGATGGGCACAGCGCGTCTGGCCCGAGGGCAGGTCCTCTCGCTGCGTGAGCAAGAGTTCTCGCTGGCGGCGCGGGCGATGGGGGCCGGGAATGGGCGGATTATCTTTCGGCATCTGCTCCCCAATGTGTTGGGCCCGCTGATCATTACCGTGACGTTGGCGATCCCCGGCTACATCTCGACCGAAGCGTTCCTCAGTTTCATCGGTCTGGGGGTAAATGCGCCGACGCCGAGTTGGGGCTCCATGATTTCTGATGGTGCTCAGGCCATTCGGACGTATCCACACCAGGCGATCCTGCCAGCCCTGGCGCTCTCTATCACAATGTTTGCGTTCAACTTTTTGGGAGACGGGCTGCGGGACGCGTTGGATCCGAGGCTGCGCGGGGTGCAATAGCCTCGCTTGAATTGGACAGGTCTGACCGTCAGGTGGTGATACAATCGTATCACCACCCGTTTTTTCCCCAAATGCTTTGACAGCCCATGTAAGTGTGCTAAACTCTGGCGCGAATTCGCTCCGCGAGAACGGTCAATCTGAACCTGCGGTTGATCCAATGTGTATTCATGCTCGGGCATTCTGGCATCGCCCGGCTGTATTCATACAAACCTAGGGGAGTTTTCCATGTCTCAAGTCCAAGCTTTTGCTGAACGCGTGATCACAAACATCGAGCGTGTGATCGTCGGCAAGCGGGATGCCGTGGAGCTGGCAGTAGTTGGTTTGCTGTGTCAGGGCCATCTGCTCATCGAGGATGTTCCCGGTGTGGGGAAGACGGTGTTGGCCCGCAGCCTGGCCCGCTCATTGGGGTGTTCGTTCAGCCGCATCCAATTCACACCGGATATGCTGCCCAGTGACGTGACGGGCGTCTCGATTTTCAATCAGGTCAGCCGCGAGTTCGAGTTTCGGCCCGGGCCCGTGATGGCCCAGGTCGTGCTCTCGGACGAGATCAACCGCGCGACCCCCAAGACCCAGGCCGCGTTGTTGGAAGCGATGGAGGAGCGGCAGATCACCGTTGATGGCGTGACCCATCCCTTGCCGCGTCCCTTTATGGTGTTGGCCACTCAAAACCCGATCGAATATGAGGGAACGTTCCCTCTACCAGAGGCGCAGTTGGATCGTTTCCTGCTGCGCGTTCGCTTGGGATACCCCAGCCTGTTGGATGACGAGATTCACATCCTGGAACGGCAGCAGTTTCGCCATCCATTGGAGCATCTGGAGCAGGTGGCGACGGTCGAGGAATTGTCCCAGGCACAGGAGACGGTGAAGGCGGTATACGTCGCCCGGCCCGTCAAGCGGTACATGGTCGAACTGACGCGCCAGACTCGCGAGCATCCCGAAGCCTACCTGGGCGCCAGCCCGCGCGGCAGCCTGACCCTGTATCGAGCCGGGCAGGCGCGCGCGGCCCTTCTGGGACGGGATTACGTGCTGCCCGACGACGTCAAGCGGCTGGCGCTGCCAGCGCTGGCCCATCGCGTGATTCCCGGCCCGGCGGCCCGGCTGCGAGACATCACTGCTGAGCGGATCGTGCAAGAGGTCGTGGAAAAGATGCCGGTGCCGGGTGGAGATTTGACCGGCGGGGAGTGAGGATGATCGCCTCGCGGCACGTGGTCCTGGTGTTACTCGGCCTGAGCTTGCTGGCGCTGGCCGTGACGGGTTTTCCCATTTACGCCCGCCTGAGCTACCTGTGGGCCCTCCTGGTGGTGTCCAGTTGGATCTGGTCCAAGCTCTCGTTGAGGGGGATGCAGGTCAGCCGTCAGGCTCGTCTGCGCCGCGCGCAGATGGGCGAGATTTTCCAGGAGCAGTTCGAGGTCAAGAACGACAGCCATTTCCCGCACGTGCTCATCGAGGTACACGATCAGGCGAGTTTGCCCGGGACGCAGGGTTCACGGGTGCTCACCTGGTTGGGACGGCGGCAGCAGCGGACGTATTTGGCCCGCACGCGATTGGTACAGCGAGGCGAGTTTTCACTGGGTCCTACCGTGTTGGCAGCCGGAGATCCCTTCGGACTGTTCCCCGTCAGCCGCACCGTTCCGACCACCGGCACCGTGCTGGTCTATCCGATCATGGTGGACATTCACGCATTCCCCAATCCACCAGGGCTGTTGCCTGGCGGGGAAGCGTTGCGCCGGCTCACACATCAGGTGACGCCCAATGCGGCGGGGGTGCGGGAGTACGCGCCGGGCGATTCGATGAATCGCATTCACTGGCCCAGCACAGCTCGCCGGGAGCGGTTGATCGTCAAAGAGTTCGAGTTGGACCCACTGGCCGATGTGTGGATTTTTGTGGATGGAGCGCGCCGGGTGCAATCCCAGCTCCCTCACTCTCCGTCTGATATCGCCGTGGATGCTCTGTGGCATCCGATGGTGGAAGTCACCGTGCCTCCCTCTACCGAAGAGTACGCCGCGACAGTAGCGGCCTCACTGGGACGGTATTTCTTGCAGCGCGGACGCGCAGTGGGCCTGGTGAGCTGCGGACAACACCGCTCACCCACCGTGCTGCCTCCCGACCGGGGAGCACGACAGTTGGGCAAGATCCTGGAGGCGATGGCCCTGCTGCGAGCAGAGGGGGAACTCTCGATCTCGGCCCTGGTTTCGGCTCAGGCCCAACACCTCCCGCGCGGCAGCACAGTGGTCCTGATCACCCCTTCCATCGAGGAAGAGGTTGGTCTGACGGTGGATCACCTGGTGCGGCTTGGATTGCGCCCGGTGGCCGTGCTCCTCGACGCGGCCTCGTTTAGCGGTCCTCCTGGGACAAAGGCCCTGGCGACGACCATCGCCAGCCTCGGTGTGCCGGTCCGGCGGGTGGAGAACGGAGCCGATATTGGCATGGCCCTGAGCCTCGATTTCAGCGGTGCAGGAGGGAATCTCCAATGAGAGGGGATAAGGAATTGTCCGCCCCGACTCGGTGGTGGGATCCCCTGGCCGCGTTGCTCCTGCTGCTCGTTCTGTTGGCCGCTGCCAATCGCTTGATTGCCACTCACTGGGTGGCGGACTTGAGCTTGATTCAGACCATCACCACCCTGGGTGTGCTGACCGGTCTGTTGTTGGGGCAGAGCATCTTTTCTCCCCGCATGGTCGTTCTCTTGGCCCTGGTGTACGGTGGGTTTGTGATTCCCTGGCAACTGGGCCTCACGATAGAGGATGTGGCCCTCTGGTCTGAGCGGTTGATCCAGTTGGCCGTCCGTCTGCTCTTGACCTTGCGGCAACTGCTGGGCAAAGAGGACGTGCGGGACCCCTTGTTCTTTTTGTTCCTGATGGCCTCGCTTTTCTGGGCGTTGAGCCTGCACGCCGGATATACCCTGACCCGGCACGCCCGGCCGTGGCACGCCACCCTGCCTGCTGGGATCACCTTGTTGATCATTCATCTCAACGATTCTCTATTGACCAGCCGGGCCTTGTTCCTGGCCGCCTATCTCTTTTTCGTCCTGATGCTTTTGACCCGCCTGCTTTATCTGCGCCACAGCGTTCGTTGGCAGCGGGAGCGCTTCCTCCTGCCTCCCTATCTCGGTTTGGACGTCACCCGGGTGGCGCTCCAGTTCACCGCTCTCCTGGTGCTGGTGGCGTGGACGATGCCGGCGCTGACCAGTGCGCTCTCCCCGATGCGAGACACCTGGCGTCAGGTCACTCGTCCCCTCGACCGAATGCGAGAGCTGTTCGACAGCGCCTTTGCCTCTCTGAGCGGCAACGTCGGCGTGTCGTACAACCTCTACGGCCAGAGCCTTCTTTTGGGCGCTGGCAGCGAATTGACCGACGAGCTGACGTTACTCGTCCAGGTTCAGCCCGATCCCCCAATGCGTCCGCGATACTATTGGCGCGCTCGTGTCTACGATCAGTACCTGAATAATCAGTGGAATACGACCGCCTTTACCATCACCCGGCCCTTGGCGCCCCGAAAGTTCGATGTGGACGTGCCTGACATCGAGGGGCGCTGGACGGCTGCGTTTACCGTCACCACGGTCGCTCCCATCTCGACCCTCTACATTCCCCCGCAGCCGTTGTGGGTGGACCGCCTGGTCGAGGTGGACATGGCCTACAATTCCGATGGGACAGCCGACATGGCGGTGTTGCAGGCCAGTCCGTACGTGCGGGCCTGGGAACGGTATCGCGTCCGTTCTTCGATCAGTACGGTCACTATCGCCCAACTGCGGGCTGCCGGCACCGACTATCCCCGGTGGGTCACCGATCGCTACTTGCAGCTCCCGGATACGATTACCCCCCGGACGCGCGAGTTGGCCCGCGAGCTGGCCCTGGACCGGGAAACCCCTTATGACGTCGTCGCTGCCGTCACATATTATTTGCGCACTCACATCACTTACAACGAGGTGGTGCCGAATCGCCGGCCCACTGGTCAGGACCCCGTTGATTGGTTTCTCTTCGATCTGCGGGAGGGATTCTGTAACTATTACGCCTCAGCCCAAGTCGTCATGCTCCGCTCCCTGGGCATTCCAGCTCGCCTGGCAGTGGGGTTTGCCCAGGGTGAATGGCAGGCGCGGGATCGCTCCTACGTGGTGCGGCGGCGCGATGCCCACGCCTGGCCCGAGGTCTATTTCCCGACGTTAGGGTGGATCGAGTTTGAACCCACTTCCTCCCAGTTGCCCCTCAATCGCCCTTTGGGCGAGAGCGAGGAATCCGCGTCGGGAGGGGGCGCGGATACGCCGGGCGGTGGTAGGGACCCCATCGGAATGGACCTGGAGGAGCGCCTGGGGCGCCTGTTGGAGATGGACGAGAGCCAGTTTGCCGAGGCGGGTCTCGCCGAGGCGGAGGTAACGCCGCAGCGCAGCCCTCTGATCAGAATTGCGTTGCCGGCTCTGGCCCTGGCTCTGGTGCTGCTCCTGGGCGTGTTAACCTGGCGCGTTCGGCGTCAGCGTGGCTACCCTCCGCTGCTGGTGAACCTGGAGACGGGCATACGGCGCCTGGGGCTGCGTCCTCCTGCGCTCCTGCGCGAGCGAGCGCGGCGTGCGGCCTTGCTTCCGCTGCCCCGCGCTTACATGGAGCTCAACCACGCTCTCGCGCGTCTGGGGTTGTCCCCACGCCCATCCGATACCCCGATCGAGCGGGCCGCTGCGCTGGTCGCCATTCTCCCGGAGGCGTCCGAGCCGATCCACCACTTGTTGAGCGAATATCACGCGGCGGCGTATGGTCCACACCCGGGAGACCTCCAGGTTGCCCAGCAGGCGGGTCGCGAGATTCGTTTGCTCTCCTGGCAGGCCAGGATTCGCCGTTGGTTCGTCCAGGAGCAGTCGTAGCGGCTTGTTTTCGCTTCCTCCGTAACGCCTCGCTCAAGTTGCACTCCAGCCCGTGTGGTGTTATACTCTTCCCTTGAACAGGAGGAAAAGATGCAGCGCCAACGGCGGCATACACTCGTTATTTTCGTTCTCATCACAGCAGCTTTGCTGTTGCCCCACTGCGCGCCCCAGATTGTGACCGTCACGGTGACGACACCGCCAGAGATCGTTGTCGTCACGGCTACCCCTGGTCCATCGCCTCTGGCAACCCCCGATCCGGCGCCGCCCAAGACGCTCACCGTTTGCCTGGTCGGTGAGCCGGATACGCTCTATCTCTACGGCGGTTCTCGCATTGGAGCCACACAGCACGTGATGGAGGCTCTTTACGACGGGCCCATTGATTATGTGGACTATATCTACCGACCGGTGATTCTGGAAAAGGTGCCCAGTCTCGCCGATGGAGACGCCATCACTCGGACGGTGAGGGTGCGGAGGGGGAGTCGTGTGCTCAGCGCGGATGGAAGCGTCGTACCCTTGGAGGAGGGGGTGTGGGTTCGACCGGCCGGATGTTACGCGGACGAGTGCGCTGTCGAGTTCACCGGCACTCCGTTGTTGATGGAGCGGATGGAGGTCACCTTTGTGTTGCGGGAGGGCGTGACCTGGGCCGATGGTGAGCCGGTCACGACGGAAGATTCGCGTTTTGCCTACCACGTCGCCTCCGACTCATCCACGCCAGGGTATCGTTACCTGGCCGAGCGCACGTTCCATTATATCGTCCAGGATGAGCGGCAGGTCAAATGGGTGGGGTTGCCGGGGTTTAGGGATTCGACCTACTTTATGAATTTTTTCCCCCCGCTGCCGCGCCATCAGTTGGAGGACCGATCTCCCAGCCAACTGCTGCAAGCGGACGAGACCCGTCGGCAGCCCCTGGGCTGGGGACCGTTCGTGGTCGAAGAATGGGCCTCGGGGGATCACCTGACCCTGACACGCAATCCGAGTTACTTTCGTGCTTCCGAGGGACTGCCCCACCTGGAGCGGGTGGTGTTTCGCTTCGCCTCGGACGCATCCGATGTACTGGCCCGCCTGCTCTCTGGTGAGTGCGACGTCGGCACCCACGACGCGGATTTCGAGCTGTCCATGCCGCTCTTGATGCAGGCCGAACAGTACGGGTTGCTGCGCGTTGTCTCTACGATGGGCAACGGGTGGGAGCACATTGATTTCGGCATCGTTCCTGCCCCCGAGTATCAGCGCCCCGATTTCTTTGCCGACGTGTTGGTGCGGCAGGCCATCATCCAGTGCATCGACCGCCAGGCTATCGTGGATGAGGTGACCTATGGTCGGAGTGTCGTGCCGGATAGCTACCTGCCGACGAACCATCCTCTGTATGCTGGCGTCTATCTGATGCACTGGGGCTACAATCCCGAGGCCGGTCGCGCGCTGTTGGAGAAGGTGGGATGGATTGACGAGGACGAGGATGGCGTGCGGAAGGCGCGGGGCGTTGCAGGGGTCCCTGCTGGAGCGGAATTCCAGGTCTCGCTGCTGACGTCGTCGGACAGTGCAGCCTCGCAGCACATCGCGCGGATCATCAAGGCTCACCTGGCGGATTGTAGCATTCAGGTGGGCATACAAGCTCTGCCCTCCTGGCAGCTTTTCGCTGATGGCCCCGAAGGGCCGCTCTTTGGACGCCAGTTTGATATGGCCGGGTCGGCCTGGTGGTTCGACTTCACGCCGTTGTGCGGACATTACGTGTCGGCCGCGGTGCCGGAGAACGGGTATTGGTACGGGGATAATGTCACCGGGTACAGCAATCCCATCTACGACGAGATCTGCCAGGCGGCGCTGCAGGCGTTACCCGGTACGCCTGCATACGAGGAATACCATCGGCAGGCGCAGATTATCTTTTCCGAGGAACTCCCGGCCATTCCCTTGTTTATGTGGCTGCGGGTATCCGTCATTCGGCCCAATGTGCTCAACTTTACGCTGGATTCTACAGCGCGAAGCGAGCTGTGGAATATCGAGCTGCTGGATGTAGAGTGATATGAACGATGGTCAACAGGTGGCGGCGCCTCGGATTCTCGTCGTCGAGGATGACGCCGAAATGATCGAGTTGATGCAAAATATGCTGTCGCTGGTGCGCTGTGACGTACAGATCGCTCGTTCTGGCGAGGAAGCACTTTCCCGCTTGCGTCAAGAGTCCGAGAATGGACGCGAGATAGATCTGGTCTTGTTGGATATTATGGTGCCAGGGATGGATGGTTACGAGGTAGTGGCCCGGGTCAAGGCGGATCCGGTGCTGCGCAACACGGCCATCATTATGACCACCGCTCTCGACTCGGTCAGTGACAAAACGCTGGGGCTGGGGCTGGGGGCTGACGATTATCTCACCAAGCCGTTTGACCCCCAGGAATTGTTGGCCCGGATTGATGCCGTGATGCGCATTCGCCGCAGTGAGCAGGCCGTTCGTCGGCGGAACGAGGAGCTATCCGCCTTGATCGAGATCAATCGTGTGGTGACCTCCAGCCTGGAGTTGGACCAGGTATTGGAGGCGACGATTCGGGGCATTCGCGAGATTTTGCACGTCGAAGCCGGTTCGTTGGTGTTGGTGGACGAAGAGACCGGGGGACTGGTCTTTAGCAAGACCTTTAGCCCGGAACGGGGCTGGGTCACCGGGCGGACCATTCAGCCCGGCGAGGGGATCGTGGGATACGTGGTGGAGTCGGGGGAGCCAAAACTGGTCAACAACGTGGACCTGGATCCCCACTTTATGGCAGAGGTGGATGATGAGCGGGGTTTCACCTCGCAGATGGTCCTCTGTGTGCCGTTGAAAATTCGCGACCGCGTGATTGGGGCTATCGAGGTGATCAACAAGCTGGATGACGAGTTCACTCAGCAGGACCTGGAACTGTTACAGGCCATGGCGGCCTCGGTGGCGGTGGCGCTGGACAATGCCAGTCTGTACAGCGAATTGGCCGATTTTGCGGAGGAACTGGAGCGCTCTCAGGCCCAACTGGTGCAGGCGGAAAAGATGGCGGCCATCGGGCGTTTGACTGCTTCTATTGCGCACGAGATCAACAATCCGCTTCAGGCCATTCATAATAGCTTGCACCTGAGCCTGCACCGTCAGCTCGAAGAAGAGAAGCGGGTGCAATACCTGGGTATGGCTCAGACCGAAGTGCAGCGGCTGATTGAAATTGTGCAGCGCATGCTGGATTTCTACCGCCCATCCCGGGGGGGGCAGGAGCCTACCGACGTCAATAGCATCGCCCAAAATGTGCTGGCGTTGGCTCATAAGCGATTACAGCACGGGGATATCACCGTGCATACCCGTCTAGGGGAAAATCTGCCGTTGATACCCCTGGTTTCTGACCAGATTATCCAGGTGTTTCTGAACATTGTCATCAATGCTGTGGAGGCCATGCCAGCGGGAGGCGAGTTGCTGATTGAGACCAGGCTCTCGGCCGACCAGGAGTGGGTGTTGATCTGTTTTCGAGACACTGGTTCTGGCATGTCGTCGGAGCAGATCGCCAATCTGTTCGAGCCGTTTTACACCACCAAGAGCGATGGCACCGGTTTGGGACTGGCTATCAGTTATGGGATTATCGAGCGGCACGGTGGAGAGATCGAGGTGTCGAGCCGCTCGAATGAGGGCACCCTCTTTGTGGTGAGATTGCCGGCTGGAGGGATAGCGACTCAAGGCCGGATGACATTTTAGGTGGATAGCGAGGTTGAGTGATGGCAGACCAAGAGCTAGATGTACATATTATGGTGGTGGATGACGAGGCTGTGGCTCGCGTCTCGTTGGCAGAGATACTGCGTTTGGAGGGATACCGCGTCTCTACGGCTGCCAGTGGGGAAGAGGCGTTGAGTTTGCTGCACAAGAGTGGGCCTGTGGACCTGATGGTATTGGATCTCAAGATGCCCGGTATGGATGGGCTCGAAGTCACCGAAGCCGTGCAGAAGGACTCGCCAGGCACGGTCATCATTCTCCTGACCGCTTTTGCGACCCTGGAGACCGCGATTGATGCCATCAGGAAAGGAGCCCACGATTATTTGCTGAAACCCTGTCCCATCCCGGAAATTCTAGAGAGTGTTCGCAAAGGTCTGGCCAAGCGCCATCAGGAACAGCAGCGTCAGCACCTGGTCAGTCAATTACAGCGGACGCTTTCCGAATTGGCGACAGTGGAGGGGACGGAGGAGATCGAAGATGCGGTGGTCTCTCAGCCTGCTCGCTTTCTGCAGGTGCGAGATGTCGTGGTTGATCGTCAAAAGCACGTCGTGATGCTCCGAGGTCGCCCCCTCGACTTGACACCGACCGAATTCAAGATATTGACATGTTTGGTAGAGACCCCAGATCAGGTGTGGAGCCCTCAAGAATTGGTGCGCCGTGCTCAGGGATACGAGACAGATGCCTGGGGTGCGCGCGCTATCATTCGGGTTCACATCCGCCGCCTGCGCAAAAAGATGGAGGCGGACCCTTCCGACCCCAGGTACATCCTCAATGTGCGGGGGATAGGCTACATGTTCTCGACGGGTGGTCGTCAGGCGCGTTGATTCCTCGCTTGGCGTATCCTTAACCAAACCGTAACGTCTTTGCAATCCCCAGGTTCTTTTTCTGTGGTATGCTATGGTTGCCTTGCAAGAGGGCTGCGGTACCAGTGTTCCGATCGGTGTCACCATCCTCCCGGAGGTTCTTGCGATGTTGCACAACCCACCTGCTCTGTGAACCTACATTCAACCGCCTCAATGTGCGCCAGACGAAAGCTGCGGGAGGAGAGGCTGGGCAATGACCGTTGTGTCACGATTGGGATGATGTTCCTTCGGTATGAGGTGTGTTGCGGGTGGCTGCTCCGGGTGGGGAGAGGATGGACTTGATGACGACAAGGTGGTTTGACCGGGTCAGAATGTACGTTGATTGGGACCTGGCCGATCGGGCGCGCATCGCCAAGCTGCGCCGTTATATCGAACCGGAGCTTGATCAAGTGGTCGAAAATTTGGGGCAGCAGTTGGCCAAATTCAAGGGTACGCATTCCTTGATGGCCAATACCCGTTTCGTCCGCCGTTTGCACGAGGTGATTCGCGAGTGGCTGGATGGGGTGCTCGATGGGATGTTTGATGACAGGTATGCCAGGGAGCGCTCACTGTTTGGTCGGAGACTGGTGGAGCTTGAATTGACTTTCGAGGATGTCATCGTATTGGAAGAGTTAACCCGTCGGCAGTTGTTCGGTCTTGCCAGGAGTACGTTGAGCGATCAGCCCCAGGTACTCTCGTCCACGATGCATACACTCGACAAAGCGTTCAATCTCGACCTGGCCCTGATTTATAGCATCTATCTGGAAATTCGAGATGCGGCGATGGAACGAGCGCTGTTAGACCGTTTTCTGACTGTCACGGGGTTTAGTCGCACCCTGTACGAGAGCCTGGCGGATGCGCGAGACATAGAACGGGGGGGCATGAGCGTGAATTGAGGCGCGTGAATGCGCGTGCTTGACGCTGGTGTGCTTTGTGGTAAAATGACCATCAGATGCCCCCATCGTCTAGTCTGGTCTAGGACACAGGCCTTTCAAGCCTGCGACAAGGGTTCGAATCCCTTTGGGGGTACTGAGGGAAGGCACATACAGCCTTCCTTCTTTTGTTTATATTCCCATAGCTGCTCAGACTATTCTGGTCTGGACTCTGGCAAATTACGATTTTCGGAATTGGGACGCAGATGGACGCGGATTTTCGCAGATTTTTATCGATTGATCTGCGTTCTTCTGCGTGAATCTGCGTTCCATCAAAGAGCAAGACTA
>DSDT01000201.1 GCA_011048615.1 Chloroflexota bacterium
AGGATACCATAAAATCGGGTGGGCGGCAAATTTGTGGGAAATGTGCATAGGAGTATAATTGCGGTAACCGTTCAGGCCAGGGGAGCATAGGACACAGATTTCCACGGATTTACACAGATGGAGGTCATCAAGCAAGCCGCACTTGGCGCGCGATAGAAAAAATCTGTGTCATCTGTGTCGATCCGTGTCCCATAGCCCAACCACCTGAACGCTTACGAATTGTGTTAGCGAGAAGTATCCCAGAGTAGATGTTATCGCCTAACAATGGCGCTTGCATTTGGGATAAATTTGTGATATGCTTTAGACATTCACCCCGACTTGAGCGCGACCAACTCGACCGAATAGACCGCTTGATCCAGATGAACTAGTTTTCACCAGGAGTACACGACTATGCTCATATTGCTCCAAGTTTTGATCGAGATCGCCGTACAGATTCTACTGGGAATGCGGGTTCCCTTCGCACTGGCTATTCTGGGAGCAGCGGCCTTGGCGGTTTTACTATGGCTGGCGACGTTTCAATGGCTGGAAATCCGCCGCATGATACAGATTTGGCTGGTCGGGCCTATGTGGTTTTTCCCTATCCTGGGTCCGGGATTCCTCTGTGCTTTCCTCTACTCCTTGTCCATATTTCTAGTCCCAGCGCTCCACAGTGCGTCATTTCTCTTTGCAGTCAGCCTAGTAGCAGGTGTAATCCTGATCATGTTTTTCCCTCGCAGCCCTTCCAACAAATGGTTCCGCTGGTGGGTTCCATACGCCGTGTGGGTCTACTTTTGGTGGGCGGCGACGCGAGGACTGCACTATGGGCTGACCGGCATCCTGACCATCACCCTGCCGGCCCTGGTCATCGCCGAACTGGCGCTGCTCATCGTATCCAACTTTGTCCTGCCCTTTCCGGACAATGAACCCTACCGAGGAGAGAACTCGAAATCTCCCCCCGGCCTCGTGCCTACCTTCAGTCAAGAGCTTGATGACTTGATCGCCCTGTTCCGCTACCCCGAGAACACCGAGATCTGCGAGCAGTGGATCCAGAATTTGCGCAAGGCCCTGCGCTGCCTGATCACGTATGGGCTGGGGACGAACTATCCCTACCACGTCGTCATTGACGAAAAGTTCACCGAGCGGACCGAGGGCATCCGCACCTGGCTGCCCGCCGAGGACAAGTTGGTCAAGCGGGCCGATGGAGATAACTTTGGGGATTTCCTCTCTGGCCCCGGCATCGTGCTCACCGGCAGCGACCACGCCGTGGTTCTCTCGACCGGCCTCAAGTTCAAGGGCGCCAGAGGCCCCGGCCTCGTGTTTACCGACATGTCGGACACTCCCACCGAGGTGATTGACCTGCGGATCCAACTGCGGGCCTTCCCAGCCCAGGCCCGCACCAAGGACGGCATTGGGGTCCGGGTGGTCACCTTCATCCCCTTCCAGATCGGCGCGGGTGGGCAGAAACCCAAGCTGGGGGAGGGATTCCCGTACCGGACCAGTGACGTGTTCAAGGCCGTCCAAGCCCAGCAGGTGAAACACCAAAAACTCACACAGGCGCCGGGCGACGTGGAAAAAGTCGCCTGGTACGACCTGCCCCAGGCTGTCGGCGAGCACATTATGAACGAAAATCTCTCTCGCTTCGAGTTCGACGATTTTTACGCTCCTTTCGAACTGATCGACAATCCCAACGACCACCCCCGCTCTCGGATCGCCAAAAACCTGCGGGACGAGTTGGACAAGGTGCTGCCGGGCTGGGGCATCCAGCGCATC
This sequence comes from Chloroflexota bacterium, assembly GCA_011048615.1. Lineage (GTDB taxonomy): Bacteria > Chloroflexota > Anaerolineae > B4-G1 > B4-G1 > DSDT01. The sequence continues at coordinate 1,750 of DSDT01000201.1, forward strand.
GGCGGCGGCATCAGCGACATCAAGCCCCAGGATCCCCAGGTGATCGAGCAGCGCATCGAGGCGTGGAAGGCCGACTGGGCGCGCCAGATCACCATCCACCGGGCAGCCGGCCAGTCCCGGCGCTTGCAGATGGTGGAGCAGGCTCGAGCCCAGGCGCAGATAGACGTGATTCTGTCCATTGGGGAGCAGATCGAACAACTGCGTGCCGCTGGCGCGGACGGCATCGTGGGGTATTTCATCGACCTCCTGGAAAACCTGAGCAACAGATCACAGGTCCGGGGACTCATTCCGGGGGAGACGGGCAGACTCGTCCGGCGCTTGCGGGGCGTGGATGGCATAGAGATGGGGGAGGAGTACACCGATGCTGCGTAGAAGGCTAAAAGATCAATTTTCAAATCGCACGTTCGTCCTTTTGGCGACCGTCGTGCTGGTGCTTCTCCTGGGTTGGCTCACGGAATACCATTACCGCCAGATCAGCCTGCTGGATTACCTGGGCCTGGCCGAGTTCCGGGGTCGGTCGCTGCTGGATATCTGGCTGGGTATCAGCATGCAGCAGGCCACCGGGAGCCTGCTCGGCACGCTCAAGCTAATCCTGACCTTGCTCCCGGCCGCCCTGTTCAACGCCCTCCCGGTGCTGGTGGCGCTGGCGGTCACTGCTTGGCTGGCCACGCACTTTATCCACACCCTGTACGAAACCCAGGACCGCAAGGAAGCTTTTGGCTTCTTGCGCCAAAATATATTCGGTATGACCGAACTCAGGCCGATCATGATCGTCAAGGAAGGGGACATTTTCGTCGGCAAGGGCAGCCTGTACGACCGCATCGGCGGGCGAGGGCTGTTCATCGTCTACAACGACAGCGCGGTGGTGATCGAAAAGGGTGGGCGGCTGGTGCGCGTGATGGGGACTTCCCTGAGCTTTCTCAAGCGGTTCGAGCGGGTATGGGAGGTGGTCGACCTGCGGGTGCAGCGCTGGCCCTTCCTCGTCAGCGGGATGACCAAGGAGGGCATCCCGGTCGAGTGTGTGGCCGACATCACGTTCAAGATTGACGATCGCTACCTGGATGAAGATGGAAACGTGCAAGTGAAACAGCCCGTCAAGGCCCGGTATCCAGAGGATATGGACAAAGAGATCGCCGCCGAGCTGGACCAGGGCGGCATCGGAGAACCCCTGCCCCACACCGAGGAGGCGGTGTTCAACGCCGCCACCGCTCTGTGGGTACGCATCCACCAGCCGGATCACGAGGAACAACTGCGCAAGTGGACCGGCCGGGTGATCATCACCCAGTTGGAGGGCGACCTGCGCACCATCCTGGCGAACTATCGGCTCGATTGGCTGCTCAGGCCGTATCCAACCGGCAGCCAGCATCCCCGCGAGGAGATCCGGGAGCTGTTGGAAGCCAAGCTGCAAAACGCTTTCCCGCCAGGCAACCCGGTCGGCGCCCGCATCCTGCGGGTGGACCTAGGAGAGATCAAAGTCAAGGACGAGATCGCCCAGCAGTGGGTCGAGGCCTGGCAGGCCGGATGGGAGCAGAGAACCGCCGAGAGCAAGGCGGAGGGAGAGGCCGAGCTGATCTGGCTGGAGGCGGCCCAGGTGCAGGCCCAGGCGGAGATGGTCATCACCCTGGCGGAGGCGATCCGGCCGCTGGTGAACAGTGAGGGGGAACTGTCCTCCTATACCCTCGCCATGCGCTTCATCGAGACGCTGCGCTGGATGTCCTACAATCCCTGGACGCGCAACTTTTTGCCGCCCGAAGCCATGCGGTCGCTGAACGAGTTGGAAAAGCTGCTGCCTGGTGGGGAGGGCACAACTTGAGGCCCACGACTTTTTAGCCTTAACATAATAGGAGACAAGAGAGTGATAGAGTTATACGATTCTGAATACGCTCCTTCCTCGCTATTAAACTATGAAGGAATACCATCAATTATCAACGATCTACTCCACGAATCTCGCACTTATCGTGATGGATACAAATGGTTAGAAGCTGAGCAACGCGCATTGGAAGCAAAAAAGCTTTGCCAAAAAGAAAACTGGCAAATTGGCTTGGCATTGGCCCAGATTCATCTGGGTGATTGTGACGCCGAAGTAGGCGAAATTGGACAAGCTCTGGAACAGTACAAAGCAGCTCATCGAACTCTTAACTGGCTTTCGTCCAACTCGAGAAAACAGCTACAAAACAGGGCAGTAGCAGCGTATGCTCTGGGTCTGTTGAACGAACTACAGCTTTTTGGCGACCGTGTCGAAACCCTGCGCCGATATGAAGAGGCATTGCGGTTGTTCAAGGAAGCACAAGAGTTTTGGTCTGCGCAGAGAGATCAAGAGCATTTCAACACCTGCAAAAAAGCCCTCGAACACATAGAAAAGCGAGTTCAAGACATTCGCACCAGTAGACAGATGGTAACAGGCACTTTAGACGTTTTGCATCTAGAAAGCGTCAAGACGCCGTACGATAGGGATACTCGGGGATATGTTTTAGACAACAGTTACGTTGAGATTGGCAAAACCAGTTACCGTCTCCATTCTGGTACGCTCTCTAACAATGATGTCGGTGATGCCCGTTATTGCTTTGCTCTACCCGTTGGTGGAAGACTGAAAACCGCTTTCTCTGCAGCTCAAGACCAAGATTATGTGATTGTACGCTTGCAGTGGCGGTTAAGCAAAGAACTAGCCAATGCCTGGATGCCTGGTGTTGTATGGTTTCCCAATATTGGCTGGGATGTGGGAGACCTTACAGTTACTCCTGCTAGTGGCAGAATCTGGTTCTACCCACAGATCGTTATAGGCAAGGAAGGTGAGGATTCCGACAAGGAAGTTAAGGACCCTACTGGTGCCATAAAGGGATATATTATTGGCCTGCTGAAACCAGATACCACTACACCGCCGAGTTCTTCCCCTGAACCTCCTTCGTCAGAATCATCTCCACCAAGTGAGCCCAACAAGACAGAAAGAGGTACATCTCTGGTTCCCGAAGATGAGAAAATAATGGATGAAAAAGACAAGCCAACCATCTCTTCTACACATATAGAAGTGCTTGATCCTGTTTGGCTGTTTTCTGATGACCTAGATGCACTTAATTCTCTGCTGGAACCTTTAGGTAAAATCGATATTTCCACGAACAAAGCGGTACTTGAAAAACACACTCAGGTCTTGCAAGCTTTACCTGTGGACTGGCTGCATCTGTCAGTGCCCGAGTTCGAGATGTCAATCACATTCCGCCCTAGACAAGTCGATGTCCGGAGGCCTCACGAGTGGGATCAATCCACTGCGGAGGCCAATGTAGTGGATCACGTTCAAGAATTTATAACCTCGCGACGTCATCCACTTCACTTCCTGAGCAAAAGAGGATGGCAATTAGTGACCGCGTTCCTTGCAATTGGGTTATTTTTGCCAACAACATTTTCCCAATTGGTGTCTGGAGGAGTGAGCGATATACTAAAAATTGTGGCCTTTTTGGGTGTTCTTGTTGCAGGAATTTTGGGGGCACTTGCGTTTGTAGGAAGATACATACCAAGTCGCTCTAAAGTGACACTTTGGAATTGGAGGCGTGAAAAATTCTCTCGGGGAATCCAGATAATTGCCTACTCTATATTGGGTGTTAGCAGTATCTTTTGCTTCGGTGCCATTATAGGCAGTTGGATGCGGACTGGTGGAGGAAGATGGTTGGCTATTCTGGGTCTGATGATAGTTGCGAGTGCGGCGATTTGGTTCTTTGGCTTGTCAGTGCAGAGGGTCAAGCACTAATCTATCATTTGGTGAATCTGACATGGTTGATGGGATACAGAAAAGTCACAGAACAGTGTCATAGGGAATCTGGTTGAGCTTGATCTAGGGAAATGGACGGAGCCTTTACTGTCTGTGGACGGTTGAATGAGGTCGCGACGTGAACGCCGCTGAAATTCGACAGCGTTTTGTGGATTATTACGCGGGACTCGATTTTCATCCACTCCCCCGCGCCCCGATGCTGCACCCTTCCATCCCCATGTCCTTCGTCATGAGCGCTGGCCTGGTCCAGGTAGAGACATCCCTCGCTCGCGCGGAAAATAGAGACGGGGATCGCTTCGTCCTCGTTCAGGAATGCTTCCGCCACTTCGATCTGGACCGAGTAGGGAGCAACGACCTCCACCTCAGCCTGTTCGAGATGCCGGGAGCGTTCGTCTTTGGCCCCGATGGAAAAGCGGACACCATCAGGCGAATGTGGGAGCTGACCACCGCCGTTTTAGGGATCGATGAGAGCCGGATCTGGATTTCGTACTTTGAGGGCGGCGAGGTGTTGAACGAACGTCTGCCCTGTGATGAGGCGACGCGTCAAGCGTGGATAAAAGTCGGGGTACCCGAAAGCCGTATCGTGGGGCTGGGAGCACGGGATAACTACTGGGTGCAAGGAGGCGGCATCAACGGAAAGGAGACGACCCGTAAAGCAGGCCCCAATACGGAATTGTTCTACGATCGGGGAGCTGAACGGGCTTGTGGTCCAGGTTGTAGACCGGGCTGCCGCTGCGGACGCTTTGTAGAGTTTTCCAATTCTCTGTTCATCTGTCTCGAACAGGATCGCTGGAGCGGCGAGCTGCGCCCAATGGCGGAACCTTTCGCCGAAACGGTCATCGGCACGGAGCGCGTGGAGATGATCCTGCAAGGATCGCCGTCAGTCTTCGACACCACCGGTTATCGCCTGATCATGGAAGCGATAGACCGTTTCGTCTCTGCCCCGAACGTGACGGAACCCTTCGTCACGGAAAGCGAACGCGTGATAGCCGATCACCTGAAAGCTCTGTACATTCTGGTCGCGGATGGCGCGCCGCCGCCAGGCAAGAACGGGCGTGAGCGGATTATCAAACTGCTGATTCGAGACGTAGTGACGCGCCAGATTCTGCTGGGCATTCGATGTCCCGAGTTTTTGCCGACAATCATTGATCGCATCTCTCGAACTGTACACAAAAGCGTTCAAGCATCGCCACAGGATAAAAGTCGTCTGATCACGTATTTCTCCAGCGAGTCTGAGCGTTTCTCGAAAACAGTTCAGCGTGGTCACAATCAACTCCAGCGTTTCCTGGATGAGAATGATGGACGTACCCTTTCTGGTTCGCAGATTGTTTTTTTGGAGAAGAGGAAGGGGTTGCCTTATCTTCTGACAGCTACGGTTTTGCGAGAAAAGGGGTTGGTGTTTGCGGAAGCGGAATATAGAGAGGCGCTGCAAGTTTGGGAGCAACAAGCCCATAATTGAAGCTTCGAATTGGCAAACAACCTCCAAGCCCATCGCATGATGCAGGCACAACTTGAGTAGTGGTATTTCGTCAAGGAGGGAATTTATGATTATCCCTACAGAACCCGGCAAGAAACAGTTTCTCCAACCGTTGGTCGAGACGATCAGCCTGACCCTGAACCTGCCAGCCAGCATCTGGCTCGTTGATGAAGACCAGAAATTTTTGCACATCGCTGCAGCGACAGAGTTGCCCAGCGACTATATGCGCGAGGTGATCCTGGATCTTGACGAACCAAGCGTTGGCTCGCGAGTTTTCAAGAACGGCGAAACGATCGTCGTGCAAGACATCGCCTCTGATGAACGGTGGCAGTACAAAGAACAGGCCGCTGCTGTGGGATTAAAGTCAGCCATGGTCGTCCCACTGCGGGCGGATGAAGAGGTGGTGGGAGTTCTCGATGTTTACACGCATACCGCGAGAGATTTCAGTGACCTGGAGAAAAAGCTGGTAGAGAACCTGGCTTCTCGCGTGATAACGGGCATCATTCGAGACGCCCGACTCTTTGAGCAAGCATCCACTCGAATGGGGATATTGGAAAAGATTCACCAGATTGGAAACCGCATATTATCCGCCGAACTCTCCGCACAGGGATTAGAGGAGGCGCTGGCCCAGACAGCGCGAAGCGCCAGGGACACATTAAGAGCTGATTTGGTGGACATCTATCAATATATTGAAGCGGAAGATCGGTACGTTCTTCCGCCCATTTTAGAGGGAGAGAGACGCGACCCAACCGTCGTGAAGGACAGGATTTACGAGGATGATGTGGTCGTCAATGTAGTTGAAGGAGGCCGTCCCCTATACTCTCCTGATGCTCAAGCAAAGACCGTGCTCACCAGCCCTTTCACCGTCGTCCGCCCCGACAGCCCGGGGAAACGTTTCGTGGTGCGTGAAGGCATTCTTTCGTCAGCGGCCCTACCCCTCAAAACGGCGGGCGAGACGGTCGGGGTGATGTTTGTCAATTACCGGACACGGCAAGATTTCTCCGCTGAACAAAGATATTCCATTGAATTGTTTGCTAATCAGGCAGCGGTTGCAATTCGCAATGCCAGGCTATACAGCGAGATCAACCGTCGTGCTCAAGCACAAGCAGTGTTGAATGAAATTGGACGGACATTGACGTCCGGTATTCGTTTGGAAGAAGACGATATCCTGGAACTGATCTATGAGCAAGCCAAGAAACTGACCGGCGCACAGGATATGTACATCGCGCTTTACGACGAGGAAACGAGTATGATACGTTTCGGCTTTGCAACTGAACACGGTGAACGTGTGACATACGAATCCCGAAAGGCGAATATGGACGAGCGCGGCAAGACCGAGGAGGTCATCTTCACCCGGCAGCCTATCTTGCACCGCACCTTAGAGGAATCGCAAACCTGGTATGGACAGCCAGGTCACCAAGAGTTTATTGGACATGTTGCACCATCCTGGCTAGGCATTCCTTTGATCGCGGGGGAGAAAGTACTGGGCATGATCGCCCTCTACGATTGGGAGCGTGAGCACGTCTACGACGAACAGTATCTACAGATATTCTCCTCCATGGCCAATCAAGCCGCCATCGCTCTGGATAATGCGACCCTTTACTACGAGGTCAATCAGCAATTAGAGCGACGTGTAGAAGCTCTGGCAGCCCTGAACGAAGTGGGGCAATCGTTGACATCCGGCATTCGTTTGGGAGAGAACGAGATTCTGGAATTGATCTACGAGCAGGCGAAAAAACTGACCGGCGCACAGGATATGTACATCGCGCTCTATCACGAGGAGGCGCACACCATTCACTTTGGCCTCGCGACAGAGCATGGCAAACGTGCGGACTATGAATCCCGAGCAGCCAATATGGACGAACGCGGCAAGACCGAGGAGATTATTTTCACTAGAAAACCCATTTTGCATCAAACCCTGGAAGAGTCCAAAGCTTGGTACAGCCAGCCCGGACATGCAGAGTTCATCGGAGATGTTCCACCTTCCTACTTAGGAGTACCAATGATCGCTGGTGAAAGCATACTAGGAGTGATTGCATTATGGGATTGGGACCATGAATATGCCTACGATAAGCAGGATTTACAAATTTTCTCATCTATGGCTGACCAAGCCGCTATCGCGCTGGACAACGCGCGACTCTATGCAGAAACCCGTCAACTACAAGAAGAAATCATTGCAAAAGGGCAAATAGCCACGCTGGGCACCGCCATCGCCGCTTTGCAGCACCGGATCAACAACACCTTCAACATCATCGTTCCCAACGTGACGCGCTTGCGGAAACGCGTTGATATGAAGGACGAGACGATCGTGGAAATCCTTGACATCATTGAGCGCAACGCCCGTTACACGTCCGATATCATCGCGCGCATTCAAGAACCGCTGCGCGAGGTCGAGATGCAGGATGTAGACATCAACGCTGTGCTGGGTGAAGTGATTGATATGATAAAAAAGCAGTGGGGGGCCGAAATCATCGTCGAACAGGAGCTGGACGACAACATCCCCCTCATCCAGGCGCCCATCGGGCAGATCACCGAAGTATTCAGCAATCTGTCCGACAATGCCTGTCGTGCGATGGATGGGAACGGCCGACTGGTGATTGCTAGCTGTCTCAATGGTGGTATAATCAAAGTACGCATTCAAGATACAGGACCTGGCATACCACCTCGTATACAGGAACGTCTGTTTCAAAAGCCTGTTCCATCTAGGACGCCGGAAGGCGGCGCGGGCCTGGGTCTCTGGCTCAGCCAATTGATGTTGCAGACCCTTGGCGGCGGCGTTGAAATAGAAAAAACCGGTTCCACAGGAACGACCATGCTGGTTCAGATTCCAGCGTAAGGGGTGGGAGGAGTATATAGTTATGAAGACTCGAATCTTGATCATAGATGATGAGCCGCGCTGGATCGAATTCGCCAAGAGCGATCTGGGTAATTTCGAGATCGTCGTCGCCTCGGATACGGATCAAGCCCTCGCCGAATTGGAAGGGGATCAATTCGACCTGGTCATCGCTAGCTCACGTCGCCTGGACGTACTCGAGATCATCGCCGAGAAATACTCCGACAAGCAGGTGTTCGTCACAACTGTGCGGCCCTCCACTCAAGAGGCCCTTGCTGCCTACCGGCTGGGTGCCAGGCGCTACTTTGCCAAGTCCTTCGGCCCCCAGGACCTGTTCGAACACGTCAGAGACGTCATACCCGCTTCTGGTTCTGCGTAGGCGTTCGATCGCCGGCAAAGGAGAGCAACATGTCGGAAAATCACAGGATCCTGGTGGTTGACGACCTGCCCGATTGGCGCGCGACCCTCAAAGGTTTGCTAGAGGATGAAGGGTACAAGGTTCAAGCCGCCAAGTCCGCGCCTCAAGCGTTAGAATTCCTCAAATCTGACCGCTTCGATCTGGCCGTGTTGGATATCCGTCTGGATGAAACAGACGAAGACAATACGGAAGGTCTTGATCTGGCTGCTGAGATCAAGAAACACTGGCCTGGAGTGAAAATCGTCATCATCACGGGTTATGGCACGCCAGAGATTATGAGAGAGGCGCTAGAGCCTGACGCCGAGGGCGACAAACTGGCGGCAAACTATGTGCCCAAGACGGAGACTGAAGACTTGGTCAGCATCGTGCGAGCAACGCTGGCCCAGTAGGAGGAACGTTTGTGTCCAAAGGACGCGTGCTTGTCGTGGACGACATACCCGACGTGCGTGTGACGCTATCCGGTCTTTTGTCAGATGAAGGCTATGATGTGCGCTCGGCACCCAGCAAAGAAGAAGCGCTGCGGATGATGGCTGCCGAGCGATTTGATGTCGCGGTCTTGGATGCACGTCTGGATGATACAGACGAGGATAACCGGGATGGTCTCTTGCTAATGCACGAGATCAAGGAGCTAGATCCTGCCACTGCCATCATCATTCTGACCGGTTACGCGGACGTTCAAATGGTGCGGGATGCGCTTCAGCCCAACGCCCAGGGAATTGCACCGGCGTTTGGATTTCTCGAAAAGTCCGAGCTAGACCAATTATTGGCGTACGTGGATCGCGCGTTTGAGCATACAATGCTCAATGACCAGCCCCAGGTCGCCGACTTGATCGCGCAGGGCGAAAGTGAGCGCGTCGAGTTCAAATCCAGTATGCGCTGGGATTACAAGCGCAATCAGGTCAACAAAGACCTGCAAGAAATGATCGCCAAATCCATCGCCGGGATGCTGAACCAGGCGGGAGGATATTTGCTCATCGGAGTCACAGACGATGGCGAGATATTGGGTCTCGACAAAGACCTGCAAACCCTGCCCAAGCCGGATAACGACCGATTCCAACTGGTGCTGACAGATATCGTGACCACCCACCTAGGTATGGAAGTGGTGTCGTATATTCACCCCCATTTTGAAGACGTGGGGGAGAAATGCATTTGTGTCGTCGCCATCAGGCACAGCCCTAGGCCAGTTTTCTTGGTCAAGGGGGATGTCTACCAATTCTGGGTGCGGATGGGAAATTCGACCCGGGGTTTGGACGTCAAAGCGGCCACACGCTACATTCAGGAGAAATGGGGCCGGGTCGAATAATCTCCTGATGAATGAGACAGGGGGGTAAGGCGGTGTACAACATTCTGGTCGTAGATGACACGCCAGACTTTCGGCATACCTTGATAGGGCTGCTTGCCGATGAAGGACACACCGTTCACGAGGCGACGAACGAGGGGGAGGCATTGGATGCCGTTCTCCAAGACGCTTTCGATTTCGCCTGCATCGACGTGCGCCTGCACGGAGAGGACGAAAGCGACGAGAGCGGAGCGAGCCTGGCGATGGCGCTCCACGCCCTTGCCCCCCAAATCCGCGTCATCCTGCTCACCCGCTACGTGCGAGCCAAACAAATCGTGCGGGCCATTCGATACCTTGGCGTCGTCGGTTTTGTCGACAAGGAAACGCCGGATTGGGGTCAACAAATTCTACAAATCATCGCGCAAGCCGAAGAGAGACGGGAAAAGCCCGAGCGGCCGAGCGTTGAAACGACGGGAGGCGCAACGCTGCTCTCCATCTTCTTGGCCCGAGATCGCCCTCTGATGGTCAGAGCGCGTGGCAACCACGTCTGTTCCGGATGCACGTCTCGCACGTTGGCGGTGGATCTCGATCATTACGCTCGGAAAACCGAGATCGCCCGGCGGGATTCTATCAACTTGCGCTTTCACGTGAAAGAGATCGGTCGCGACCTGTGGCGCGAGATATTCGTTGATCACCCCGAGGCCGAAAGAGCCTACGTAGAAGCGCGGATCAAGGGCCAGCCGCTGGCGCTGCTTTTCGAAAGCACGCGGGAATTCCTCGGCCTGCCCCTCGAGTTCACCCGTTCGGATGAGCCAGACGAGTACCTGATCCTGCAGCATCCCCTCTCCCGCTTCATCTGCCGAGCGACGCCCAAGCGCGAAGCGATCTCGCCCTGGCTGCTGGCGCGGACGGGGGAATTGCGCATCCTGCTCATTGCGTCGAACACAAAACCCCCGATAGGCGGCGTGGATATCGAGACGCGGAGACTGCGGGATTACTTGCAGTCCCAAGATTGCATTCCCGTCAAGGTCTCCTTTCTGCCCACGGAACTTGCCACGTACCAGCGGGTCCAAACCGAGTTGAAAAAGGGAAGCTACGACATCGTCCACTATGCAGGGCATGGTCACTACAAAGGAGATTCTCCCGAGGAAAGCAGCCTCTACTTTTGGACGGGGGAAAACAAATGTGGCAACGTCGTGCAGATGAAGGCGACAGAGCTCAAGATGTTGCTCGCTCAGTCGGAGGCGCGGCTGCTCTACCTGAGCAGTTGCTATGGCACAACCACTGGCAGTCAGGCAGCGCTGCTGGACGATGACTTTCTTGGGCTTGCGGATGCAATTGCCCAAGCTGGCGTGCCTTCGGTGTTGGGCTTCCGTTGGCCGGTCTCGGATAGGGGCGCGTGTGAAATGGCGCTGGCCTTCTATCGCTCTTTATTGGATCAGGGCAGCCCCGAGGTCGGGCTCTGGAGCGCACGATGCAAATTAGCCGCTCTCGATAGAAACGACACGACCTGGATGTCTCCTATCCTCATCCATCAGGTATAGATATGACCCAAAATACAATCGCCCTCCTAGCCTCCTTCGCCTACGTCTTTGCCGCCATTGGCATCGCCGAGGGGCTGCGCGCGTGGCGCGGCTATTCCGTTGATTTCACCCGCAAGTTCATCCACATCGCCGTCGGCATGTGGGCCTTTGGGACGGTGCTGCTGTTCGAGCGCCGCGCCGTCGCCATCATCCCACCGGCCGCCTTCATCCTCATCAACGCCCTCTCCTACTGGCAGGGGACCTTCAAGGCGATGGAGACTGGTGAAAAGGGCCAACTGGGCACCATCTACTTTCCCATCTCCTTCGCCGTCCTGATCTGGCTGCTGTGGGATCGCCCGCACCTGCTGGCGGCGAGCCTGATGCCCATGACCTGGGGGGACGCCCTGGCCGCCGTCGTCGGGCAGCGCATCGGGAAGCGGCACTATACCATCCTGGGGAGCCGCCGCTCGCTGGAGGGATCGGCGGTCATGTTCGCCGCCGGGTGGATCGCCGCGCTGGCACCGCTCCTGCTGCTGGCCCCTGCTCCAATTGGAATGGGCACCGCGATCAGCGCCGCCGCTGTGACCGCTCTCGCCGCCACCGTCGTCGAGGCGGTCTCGCCGTGGGGAATTGACAACCTGACCGTGCCGGCGGTGTCGGCGCTGGCGCTGCTGCTGATGCTGGGCTAATCATCGGCGATCACGAACTGGGCCACGCCCTGCAGCCGTTCCCCGATAAACACCCGCATCTCGTACACGCCCGGCCGGTACCCGCCAGGCGGGGTGTAGTAGAGGGACGTCCGCCCATCCGGCCCCCACTCCCACAACCTGGTCGTGCTGTCCAACAGCTCCCCTTCCCGGTAGATGGCAAATGTCCAGGGAACGCCATCCGCCATATCCGCGTAAGAGATGAAAAGGTAGACCTGGCGATTCCCCGGGGCAAACTCGTCCCCCGCATCCACCGGCTGTCCCTCCTCGTCCCTGTCGGCCGCCAGGGTGACGATGGTGATGTGCGCATCTTGGGACGGCGATGCGGCCGAGGGGAGCGGCGTCAGGGCCGAAGCTGGCGGCGAAAGCACCGGCGTCGGGGTGGGGATGAACGGCGGCGTGGCGGTCGGCCGGCGGGTGGGCGTGGCGGTCGGCGCGCTGGTAGGGAGCGAGACGAACGTCACCGCCATCGCTGGGGTGGACGGGGGCACATCCAGCGGCTGCTCCTCCTCCCGTGCCCCCGACAGCATCTCGATCAGGTACGGAGGCAACACGAACAGGCCCGTCCCCAGCACCAACAGCAGCGCCAGCGCCAGCAGCCAAGGCTTGAGCCGTTGAATGGCCCCCTGGCGCACCGCGTAAAACGGGGCCTGGCGCGATCGCACCAACAACCTGATCACCATAGCCAGGGGGATCGCGGATGCCGCCAGCAGTACGTAGCCCAACCACCGCAGCCACTCGATCAACATCACACGTGCTCCTTGATAGCCAAAGCTACCGCCTGGGAAATACCGGGCACAGCCGCCAACTGTTCGACGCTGGCCGCGCGAATTCCGTCGAGGGAACCGAACGCCTTGAGCAGCGCGGCGCGCCGGGCCGGGCCGATGCCGGGGACGCTGTCCAACTGAGAGGCGACCCCCGCTCGCCGGCGGCGAGTGCGATGATGCGTGATGGCAAAGCGATGTGCCTCATCCCGCACCCGTTGCACCAGGAACAAGCCCTGCGAGCTGCGAGGCAGCAGGATCGGTCTGGCCTGCCCTGGCACGAAAATCTCCTCCCGCTGCTTGGCCAGACCGGCGACCGGCACCCTGGTCAACAAATCAAATTCCTCCAACACCTCACAGGCCACGTTCAACTGCCCGCGACCGCCATCCACGATCAGCAGGTCCGGCAGTTTGGCCCAGCCCTTGATGTCCCGCTGGCCCAACATCTCATCCGACGTAGCCATCCACCAGCGACGAAAGCGACGCTGCAGCACCTCCCGCATGCTGGCGTAATCATCCTGCCCCTCCACCCCGCGCACCACAAAGCGCCGGTAGTCGGACTTGTGGGGCACCGCGTGCACGAACACCACCATGCTGCCGACCGTCTCGCTCCCCTGCGTCGTCGAAATATCGTAACACTCGATCCGCACCGGCGGCGCGGTGAGCTGCAGAGCTTCCTGCAGCTCGGCCAGGGCTTGCTCATACTTGTGAGCGTCGGCCTGCCATTGGGAGCGCAGGGCCGCCAACGTCTCGGCGGCGTTCTCGGCCGCCATCGCCACCAACTCGCGCTTCCGTCCCCGCCGGGGCACTCGCAGCGTGACCTTGGCCCCCCGCTTGTTCCTCAGCCACTGCTCGATGATCAGCGCCTCCTCGATCCGTTGCGGCAGCAGCACCTCGGGCGGAACGTAGGCCGCATCCTCGTAAAACTGCTTGAGAAAGGCCGCCATCACATCCCGCTCCTCCTCGTCCTCGGTTCCCTCCAGCACAAAGTACTCCCGTCCCAGCAGCTTGCCCCCCCGGATGAAAAAGACCTGCACGCAGGCATCCCCCTCCTCGCGGGCAAAGGCGATCACGTCTTGATCGGTGCTGATCGAGGAGACGATCTTTTGTCGCTCGACGACCCGCTGCACAGCCTGCAACTGGTCCCGCAGCACCGCCGCCCGCTCAAAATTCAACGCCGCCGCCGCCGATCTCATCCGCGCCTCCATATCGGCCACCACCTCGTCGCTGCGACCCTCGAGGAAGCGGGCCAGTCCTCCGATCATGGCCCGGTATTCATCCTGGTTCACCGCGCCGATGCACGGCCCCAGGCATAGTTTGATGTCGTAATACAGGCAGGGCCGCTCATCCCGCCCGGTGATCTCCCGATTACAAGTCAGATACGGGAACGACTTGCGCAGCAGATCCAGCGTCTGGTGGACAGCTCCAGAAGAGGTGAAAGGGCCAAAGTAGCGGCTGCCGTCCTGCTCCATGCGCCGGGTGATAAACACCTTGGGAAACGGGTCCGACCAGGTGATCTTGATGTAAGGATACCGCTTGTCGTCCTTGAGGCGCACGTTGTAGCGGGGGCGGTGCTCCTTGATCAGATTCGCCTCGAGGATCAGCGCTTCCAGCTCCGAATCGGTGACGATGAACTCGAGGTCGGCGATGTCGGACACGATGGCCCGCACTTTGGGGTTCTCCCAGGCCGACGGCTGAAAGTAGGAGCGCACCCGACTGCGCAGGTCCACGGCCTTGCCCACATAGATGACCGTCCCGCCCACGTCCTGCATCAGGTAGACGCCCGGCTTGCGGGGCAGTGTCTCGACTTGCGTCTGGATCCGTTCGGGGATCTGCATGCCGATCACTCACCACTGCGTCAACCCTACTGCACGTGCCGAAAGGTCCACAGCCGATTGACGAAAAAATTCCAGAACAGCACCACCCCAGTGGCGATCACCTTGGCGCCGTTGTAGGCCAGGTCAAAGTGAGCCATACCGATAGTGTGGGCCAGCGCCCCCATTGGCCCGGCCAACAGACCTGCCTCGCCCAGGAACCAGCGGTCAGCAGCGTAGAAAATCGCAGTGTTGATCGCCAGGCCGGCGACGTTGACGATGGAGAACTGGACGAACTGCTTGCGCAGCGGGTCCGCCCGCGTCTCCGGGTAGACCCACAGCCGGTTCCAGATGAAATTGCTGATGACCGCCGCACTGAACGAGCAGGTGTTGGCGATGACTTTGGGGAAGCCCGCCCATTGAATCAGCAAGTTGAGCACGCCAAAATCAATCACCGCGCCCAGCGCGCCGACGGCGCTGAATTTGAAAAACCGCCCGACTTCCTTACGGTTGGTGTGAACTGTGTGGATGAATCGGGTAGTCAATGGGATGTCCTTGGTTTTGGCATCATCGTTTGCTTATCTCCATCCTCAGTATACGCGACGACGCGACAGTCGTCAAGCGGACGCAGGTGTGGATTCGGACGAATGATCGAGCCAGGCCAGCAGGCCAAGCATCACCCCCACGTGGAGATGGACGTTGTTGACGTAGAGATTATCCAGCAGGTGATGGACCGTCAAGTGCGTCCACGCGCCCAGCAGCCCGATGGCGACGCCGCGCTCGATCCCTTCGGCCTGCCGGGTGACGCGCCAGGTCTGCCAAAAGACCGCGCCCCACAGGAGCAGGTACGCCAGCAGGCCGATCAGCCCCGTCTCGGCCGCCAGGTTCAGGTAATAGTTATGCGCGTGACCGAGCGCGATGGGCCAATTGATCAGCGCAAAGCTCCAGTAGACCGGTTCATAACAGCCAAAACCGATCCCGGCCCAGAAATTGTGCCGCCACATCTCCAGCGCCGCCTGCCAGTGGGCCAGCCGCTCCAGGACCGCATAGTTGGCGTCGTTGATGCCGACCCCGCGCACATCCTCGAACCGCACATCCTGCACAAAGCTGGTCAGGCGGGCCGCCACCGACGCGGGCAGCAGGCCGGTCGCGTACAACCCGACCCCGCCCACGACCAGTACCACCGCCAGCAATAGTCCCCACTCCGTCTTGCGCGGCAGCGCGACCGCCATCACGGCCGCCGCTGCCGCGAACCCCAACCACGCCCCCCGGCTCCAGCTCATCCCCAACGCAGCGCCCATCGCCAGCGCGACCAGGAGAGCGGAGGACAGAGGGGCGAGGAGACGAGGAGACCAGGGGACTTTTTCCAGCTTGTGCCGAAAGACGCCCCACGCCACGCCAAGGGCCAGCGCCAGCGTCACCCCGACGTAACCGGCGTAGGGGTTCGGCTGTTCGAAGGTGCCGTAGGCCCGGTAATAGCCGCCCCCCAGAATGGCGAAATGGTCCGGCCCATCGCCGCGCAGCCCGAACTGGTAGATGCCTACGGCCGCCTGGAACAGCCCGGTCAGGAGCAGCGCCCCCAGCAGCCAGGGCAGGCGGCGGCGGGTGAGATAATCGCAGACAAAGAGGCACAGTAACAGCACCTGTACCCACTTGATCAATTCCAGCACGCCGTAGGCAGCCAGGGCGTCCGGCGCCACCCCACCCGCCAGGGAAAGCAGCGCCGCCGTGATGAAAGCGACCAGCGGCAGGAGCAGCGGCGTGACAGGGATGCGCACCTCCCGGCGGGCCGCGCCGCGCGCCAGCCAGCTCGCCAGCGTCAGCGCGAAGAAGAGTTGTGCGATCTGGGCCGGAACCTGGGGCACTTCGGCCTGCAGGTAGGCCCGCAGCGGGCCGAGGAACAACAGGGCGCCCAGCCCCACCATTGGCTCGATCACCGTCGCTCCGCCCAATACGACCAGCCCGACGAACAGCAGGCCGTCCAGCGGCGTCAACTGGGTCAGCAGCAGGCCAGCGAATCCCGCCAGCGCCAATCCTGCGGCGGTGATGAGCGGGCCATTCCATCCCAGCGCGCGGCGCAGCGGCAAGGGGCTCACACCCGCTCCCGGAAATAGGCGATCGTCTGTCGCAGCCCCTCCTCCAGCGGCACCTGCGGCTCCCAGCCCAACACCCGCTGCGCCTTGCTGATGTCCGGGCAGCGCACCTTCGGATCATCCTTGGTACGGGCATCGGTCGGGTGGACGAACGCGATCTCCGAACTGCTGCCGGTCAGCGCCAGCACCCGGTGCGCAAAGTCGAGGATCGTCATCTCGGCCGGGTTGCCCAGGTTGACCGGTTCGACCTCGTCGGAGTGGAGCAACCGGACCATACCCTCGACCAGGTCGGAGACGTAGCAGAAAGAGCGCGTGCGCTTCCCTTCGTCGTAGACGGTGAGGGGTTCGCCGCGCAGCGCCTGGCAGATAAAATTCGGCACCACCCGCCCGTCGTCCATGCGCATGCGGGGGCCATAGGTGTTGAAAATGCGCACGATGCGCGTATCCACGTTGTGATACTTGTGGTAGGCCATCGTCAGCGCCTCGGCGAACCGTTTGCTCTCGTCGTACACGCCGCGCGGCCCGACCGGGTTGACGTTGCCCCAGTAATCCTCCGGCTGCGGATGCACCAGCGGGTCACCGTAGACCTCGGACGTCGAGGCCAGGAGAAAACGGGCTTGTTTCTCCAGCGCCAATCCCAGCGTCTTGTGGGTGCCCAGCGCCCCGACCTTGAGCGTTTGGATCGGCAGGTTGAGGTAATCCACCGGGCTGGGCAGGCTGGCGAGGTGAAACACCGCGTCCAGCGGCCCTTCGATGAAGATGTAATTGGTCACGTCGTGTTTGATAAAATGGAACCGTTCGTGCCCGGACAGGTGGGCGATGTTGTCCACGCTGCCGGTGCTGAGATTGTCCATCGCGATGACCTGGTGCCCGTCCGCCAGCAGCCGGTCGCACAAGTGGGAGCCGATGAACCCGGCCCCGCCGGTAATCAGAATGCGCATCTTTAACCTCCCGGTCAATGTCGTCAGGATTATACCCCAGCGTGGAGAAATTACCAACCAGGCTGGA
>DSDT01000308.1 GCA_011048615.1 Chloroflexota bacterium
ATGACGCCGGTCTCCGCGACGACGGGGCGCCATTTTGATCTTCTGAAACAGGCGGTCTTCGAGCAGTTAGAAATCATCCGCGTCTATTCCAAACCGCCGGGCATGGAGCCGAACTTGGATGCCCCTTTCGTGTTGAAACGGGGCGGCACGGTGGAGGAATTCGCCGGCAAGGTCCATCAGGACTTTGCCGACAACCTGAAAGCGGCTCGCGTGTGGGGCAGCGCGTTGTTCGACGGGCAGATGGTGAAGCGGGACTATGTGCTGCACGACGGCGATGTGGTCGAACTGCGAATCTAGTGACGTACACAATCAAATGAGGTGAAACGGATGACGAACATGGTAGACGCGCGAGGGCTGCCGTGCCCTCAACCGGTGCTCCTGACCCGCGCTGCGATGCAAACGAGCGCCGGAGTGACGACCATCGTGGATAATGAGACAGCGCAGCAGAACGTCGCCCGCATGGCCGAAAAATCCGGCGCCACGGTGGCGGTCGAAGAGGGAGCAGACGGCATTTACCTGCACATCACGACGACAGACGCGCCGGAGGCGCAGATGGTCGCACAGTTGGCGCCTGCCCCGGCGGGCGGGCCGCTGGCGCTGCTCATTCCGAGCGAGTTCATGGGCCGCGGCGACGAGGAGCTGGGCCGCATCCTGATCCGGGGTTTCTTCCACACATTAGGGGAAGTGACGCCCTTGCCCGATACCATCATCTTTCTCAACAGCGGCGTCAAATTGACCGTGGCTGGATCCGCCGTGCTGGACGATCTACAGAGTCTCTGCCAACATGGCGTCGAGATGCTGGTATGGGGCACTATGCGCTGAAAGACCAGATCGCCGTGGGCGAGGTATCGAACATGTACACCATCGCCGAGACCCTGCTGCAGGCCGGTAAAGTCGTCAGCTTGTGACCACGAGGGCCAGTGCCATGCACCTAGAACAAGCCTGGATGGACGATCATTACGTCCTGGCGTCGTTTCGCGCCTGTGTGGAGGCTGTCGAGGATGATTACGTCTTCCTTTACGACGCCGGACAGCGGGCGCTGTTCTTGGGCCGAGCCGCTCAACCGGTGGATGCAGCCGCTTTCTGGCGCAAACATCAACAGGATGAGAACTATTGCATTCCTTGCGAACTGATGTTCTGCCTCGGTCATCAATGGGTTGCTGCGCCTGACTATCCCCCGGTCGAGATGGGGGTGGATACCGCCACAGCTCACAGGCTGCTCCAATCGTTGAGAGCGACGTTGGGAGATCGAATTCCCGCGTTGGCAGAAATAGGAGTACTCGTATGACCCGAGAAGAGATTCGCCTGACAGCTCTCGCCAGCGCGGCCGGCTGAGCGGCCAAACGGGGCCCCGAGGCCCTGGCGCAGGTGCTGCGCCCGCTGGCAACCATGTTCCGCGCCGAACAGTATCCAGACCTGCTGGTCGGGCTGGAAGTGAGCGACGACGCCGCCGTTTACCGGATCACCGACGAGGTGGCGATCATCCAGACCGTCGATTTCTTCACCCCGGTGGTGGACGACCCATACGACTATGGCGCCATCGCCGCCGCCAACGCGATGAGCGACGTGTACGCTATGGGCGGCGAGGTCAAGCTGGCCCTCAACATCTGCGGTTTCCCCGAAGACCTGCCGCCGGAGATCATCACCGAAATCCTGCGCGGCGGGGCGGAGAAAGTCGCCGAAGCGGGCGGCGCGCTGGCCGGCGGTCACACCGTAGACGCCAAGGAGCCGACCTATGGCCTGGCAGTGATGGGCGTGGTCCATCCCGACCGGGTGCTCACCAAGGGCGGCGCCCGTCCCGGCGACGCGTTGATCCTGACCAAACCGTTGGGCGTCGGCATCATCACCACCGTGCTCAAGGCTGGCATCGCGGAAGAAGCACACGTCGCGGCGGCGGTGGCGAGCATGAAGCAGCTCAACCGCGACGCCGCCCGTCTGATCCAACAGATCGGTGTACATGCCTGCACCGACGTGACCGGCTTCTCCCTGCTCGGCCACGGTTACGAGATGGCGGAGCGGAGCGACGCCTGCCTCCGCCTCCACTTTGACCGGATTCCCTTCCTGGATGGCGCCAAAGCGTACGCCGACGACAATCTCTTCCCTGGCGGTTCGTGCAACAACCAACGGGTCTACGAGCGGCACGTGGATTTTGCCCCCTCCCTCTCCGAGGAGATGCAACTCTTGCTCTTTACTCCCGAGACCTCTGGCGGCTTGCTGGCTGCCGTGGCGCCGCAAGAGCGCGACGCGCTCCTCGATCTGTTCAACGAGGCCGACCACCCCTGCTGGGTCGTCGGCGAGGTCAGGGAGGGTGAGGGGGTCGAGGTGGTGTAACGGGCGTGGATTCTTGCATCCCCTCTAAGACGTGATACAATAGTGACAGGTATCACGTCTTTTCACGATCGGGGAGTGATGGATTCAGGCTCGGAACAGGGGAGAAAGAATTGGACCCGACCCGCCTCGGCCTCCCGCCGCGCTTTTCTGGGATGGGGGGCAGGCGCGCTGGCGGGTTGGCTGACCGGCTGTCGTCCTGCTCCCACGTTCCCGCCACCCACAGCCACGCCCGTCCCGCCGCCTACGGATGCGCCTCCAACTGAGATAGCGACCACGCCGGCGTTGCCCCCGACCTACACCCCCGTGCCGGTCACGCCTGTTCCCTCCCCGTCGCCCACGGCCGGGCAGCCGGTGGACCTGGATCGGGCGGCGCTGACGGCCCGGCTGCGGTGGCCCACGGCGGACGTCAGCCGGGTTGTTGTGGTGCGCCACGGCGGGGTGTGGACCGCTGCTGGCCCGGACCCAGAAGTGGTGCGCCAGATGCTCGACGCTGGGATCAGCGCCCTCACCGACATCTCCGATCCTCTGTCCGTCTGGCGGGCTCTGTTCGATCCCGGTGAGCGGGCGCTGCTCAAGGTGAACTGTATCGCTTACAACGGCCCGACTCAGCCGGTGGTCGCCTACGCAGTGACCGAGCGGCTGCAGGACGCGGGGCTGCCGGCTGAAGACGTGCTCATTTTCGACCGCACCGATGGCGAGTTGATGAGCGCCGGATACGTCCTCAACGAGGATGGGCCGGGAGTGCGCTGTCACGGCGCGCGCGGAGAGGGCGCAGAGGCCGCGCTGACCCAGGCCACGGTCCGCTTTTATCACGAGCTGGACGAGTGCGACGGGATCATCAACCTCCCTACGCCCAAACAGCACAGCGGGGCGGGCGTGAGCGTATCCCTCAAGAACCATTACGGCTCGATCAACCGGCCCGGCAGCCTGCACGGCAACTGGTGCGACCCGGCCATCGCCGAACTGAACGCCCAGCCCACGGTGCGGGACAAGACCCGTCTCATCGTCGCGGCCGCGCTCCACGTCAGCCCGTGTGATTGGAACCAACCGGAGCGGGAGAACGCACTGCTGCTCTCCTTCGATCCCGTGGCCCTCGACACTGTGGCGCGCGACATCCTGGTGCGCCATCGCCAGGCCATGGGCCTCGACGCTGCCTATCTGATCGAGGGCAGCCGGCATCTGTCCACGGCTCAGGATATGGCGCTGGGAGCGACCGATCCAGGCTTGATTGATCTGCGTGAACTGACATTGACATAAATGTTCGTGGTGTAGACAGGAGCCGTCGTTGTTTCGCAATATCTGGTTTTGGATCGCCATCCTCATCATCGCCGCCGGTTTTGCGCTGACCGCAGCGTTGGGTCTGTTCTATTGGCTGGTGATCGCTCTGGCCCTGGTCGCGTTGATGTTCGCGGTCGCCTTTTTGGTCGCCGCTTTCTCTGTCGGGCGTGCAGAGATGCCGAACGTCCCCATCTTGGAGAAAATTCCCCACTCTGAGCGTATCCCCGTCATATACGATGGCGACGTCACGTTGGGGTTTCCCTTCCGGGACGTGGGCGGCGGCCTGGCGCTGCTCTATCTCTTGGGCGAGCCTCGCGTACACGTACACACTGTCACGGTCACGTATGGCAGCGGGTCCGTGGAGACGTGTATGCGCGCCACGCGCCGCTTGCTCGCCGCGATCGAGTACGACAGTCTCCCCGTTCTGCCCGGCGCGGACGGCCCCACTGCAGCGCCAGGGACGAACCAGGCCGCCCTGCGTCTGGTGGATGTCGCCGCGTCTATGCCCGGTGAGCTGGTCGTCATTGCCACCGGCAGCATGACCAATCTCCGGCATGCCGCTGCCCTCGATCCCGAATTCTTTGGCAAACTGCGAGGGCTTTACTTGTGGGGAGGTGTGACCGAACCCCTGATTTGGAAGGGGCATCATATTGCAGAGGGCAACTTTTCGGTGGACCCCCAGGCCGCCTACGCAGTGCTCCATGCGGATTGTCCCCTCACGGTCGCGACCGGTCAGACCGGCCTCAGCGCTGTTTTTCGCCGCCGGCAGTTCGCGGCGCTTCAGATGATGGATGGGCCGGTTTCGCGGCTCATCGCCCGCAAGATTCGCTCCTGGTTCGCGTGGACGCGGTTGTGGTTTGGGGATGGCGGGTTCATACTGGGGGATTCGACGGCCGCCCTGGCGCTCGTGCATCCCGAGATATTTGACGCGGAACAGGTGTACGTCACCTCGACGCCCGATGACCTGCGGAGCGGTCGCTTGTACGTGGACCCCAGCGAGTACGGGCCGGTGAGATTGATGCGCCGCGTTCAGGATTCCGACGAGTTCATCGTTATTCATTTCGCTGCCTGGAAGCATCTTGAGCAGCTCGTGGAGATAAGAAAGGGGAATATATGACCCGTATTGTGCTGATTCGTCACGGTCAAACGGTCTGGAATCGGGAGCAGCGTTTTCGGGGCCAGGCCGACATCGAGTTGGACGAGGTGGGGTTGAAGCAGGCGCAGGTGACCGGGCGGTGTGTGGCGGCGCGTTGGCCTGTCGTCGCGGTATACGCCAGTCCCCTGCGCCGCACGACGCAGACAGCGCGGGCGATTGCCGACGCGCAGGGGTTGACCGTCGAGCCGCTGGGCGGGCTGTTGGACATCAATTTTGGCGAGTGGCAGGGGCAGCTCGCTCAAGATGTCGCCCACCGTTTCCCGGAATTGTTCAAGGACTGGGAGAAAGCGCCTCACACCGTACACTTTCCCGGCGGCGAGAGTCTGGATGAGGTGCGAAGACGGGTCGTGTCCGCCTTGGACGACGTTGTCGCCCGCCACCCTGGGCAGGCCATCGCGCTAGTGTCCCACACCGTCGTCAACCGGGTGCTGCTCTGTGTGGTGCTGGGCTGGGGGAACGATCGCTTCTGGCGTGTGCACCAGGAGACGTGCGCAGTCAACGTCTTTGATGTGGAGGAGGATGGCAGTTTCACCATCGTCCAACTGAACAGCACGCACCATTTGCACACCATCACAGGAGGCGAAGGTTGAACCACCGGGAGCAGTTATTGGCACATTCGAAAGAGGAATTGATCGGCCTGTTGGAGGACGCGGCCAAGAACTGGTTGGCTCACGACGGGCTGTGGTTCCTGGCGGCCGAGGAGCGATTCGACATCGAGACCGCCATCGAGCTGGACCGACGGGTCTGGGAACAGTTCACCGTCATCGAGGCGAAACGGATCATGCGGCGGTTGGGCATTGAGCCGGGCGGAGGTCTGGCGGCGTTGAAGCAGGCTCTGGCGTACCGCCTCTACGCCCACATCAATGTGCAGGAGATAGTGGACATAGACGAGCAAACGGTCGTGTTTCGGATGACTAAATGCCGCGTGCAGACGGCCCGTCAGCGCAAAGGGCTGCCTGATTTTCCGTGCAAGCCAGTCGGTTTGGTGGAATACGCCAACTTTGCCAGTACTATAGACCCGCGTATTCGCACTCGTTGCCTGGCTTGTCCTCCCGATCCACATCCCGAAACGTATTGGTGCGCGTGGGAGTTTACCCTCACAGCGGAGGAGTCGGGGGATGAGAGCGGTTAGTTGGGACGAGCAACGCTATGACTGCTTGCGCGCACCGAGAAAGTAATACACAGCGTAGAGGATAATGGCGCCCAGGGCCGTGATTCCCCAGATGGGGAACCCGGTCTTGATGGCCTCCCATATCGCTGCCCCGGTAAAGATGGTGATGTAGGCCGTGATGGCCCCGAAAACGATCACCACCGTGCCAAAAAGCCAAAAGGAAAATAACCTGGCGTTTTTGCTCTTGTCTTCAGACATAGTTTATCCTCCTGGTACCACGGTCGATTTGAGAGTAGCCCTCAGTCTCGTAGAGATCATCCTTGCGCTGTAACCCAGTTCGTGCAAGCGTTTGCGGTGTTGGTTTATCCCCGAGTGTATTGTAGCACACATTTATGAGGTGTGCAATATTGGCTTGGGTCGCGATGTGAAAATTCACGGTCCCAATCAGAGCGGATAATGGATGTGCGAGTTATCCCGGGCAAAGATTTCCCCAAGCAAGCTTGCCAAATGCCTTGAATGGGGTATAATGGACTGCATTCGGGGCGTAGCGCAGTTCGGCAGCGCGCGCGGATCGGGACCGCGAGGTCCGGGGTTCAAATCCCCGCGCCCCGACTTTTTGGGGGGGATAGTGGGTGGCGGACGAGGGCGCTGGTGTCATTGGAAAAGCGCCCTCGTTGCGTTCTGGCCGTCGCACCCGTATTGACCTCCTCCGCCCTCGTGCTTCCCACCCTGGCCCGATTCTTCATCGTGTTCTTGACGGTAAAACCTCCCCGCGATTGAGATGTGCACCTCCTATACCGCGTTGGGACAGCGAAATCCACAGTACAAGCGGAACAACTTGCTCATTTGCGCGCTCTTCCTGATCCAGGTGGCGGTGTTCCTGCCTCTGTTTTGGCCGCAAGGCTCGCTGGTGGACGCGGTCGGGCCGCTGCTGGCGGCGGCGCTCGGGTTTGGGGTGGCCTACCGGGGGGCGGGCAGGCCCTGACACGTGTGCGTTGCCGGATAGTGCCAGGGCTTTTTTGCAAATCAAACTTGCCCAGAATCGAAATACCGCTATACTAAAAGAGGCAGACAAATTCACGGGCATCGCCGTCCATCTGGGGTCAATGCCAACTGCCAATGAAGGAGAAACCGCCATTAGCGACCACCGCCTGATCGAAGACTATATCCCCATCGAGGCGATCTCGGCCGAGGCGCGGCGGGAAAAGTCGATCCGCAAGGGCCATATCTCAAACCTCCGCCTGTGGTGGTCGGACCGGCCTGTCGTGGACGAAAAGTCCATCCATCATGCCACAACCAGCCACGACGACGGCAAACCCATGCCTCTCTACCTGTGCCAATCAGCGCGCTCCGAGGTCGCTGACAGAGACAGCTCAATGATACAGCCCTGAACCATCACTGCTGCCATAGCTGTCCTCCTTTTTGGTCATCACAATCAAATCTCGGTGCAGGGGACGCTTTCGGGAAACTTGTCGGCGTTGGTCCCACTGAAGCGGATGAGCGCCTCGTTGTAGTGGATCGCCCCCGGGTCGCGGTTGTCGGTGACCCACGAGGTGACGATGGCGTCCCACCAATTCGGCGGGTTCTGCTCTGCGCCTCCGTTGGGCAGCACGTGCAGCGGCACATGCTGAAATTTCCAGCCCGCGCCCCGGTCCGTCGTGGAGACCAGCGCCGACTTGCCGTCCGAGGTGCCCAGGTCGACGGTGAGGATGTGGGGTTCGCGATTGGGCGTCATACTTGCTCACTGCTTGCGAATTTTCGTCCATCGGCCTTCTCCTGCTATGCCTGAACGCCCTCTACGCTCGAAAGCACGGTCTCGAAGCGATCGAGCGCGTCGTCAACCACCTCGTCGGTGTCGGCCATACTGGTGTACACGCGGCTGCCAGCCAGGGTGATGATGCCCTGTGACATGTAGGCCGCACCCATCTCTTCCATCATGTGTTTGCGTGTCTTGATCTCTCGGGCGAGCTTGAGCGGATTCCTGAAATCGAGCAGCATCAACCCTGATGTCTCCAGGTGCACGATCGAACCTTGGTTGAAGGCTACGAACGGCAGCCCGTAGCGGGCGATGATGTCGTTCAACCCTCTGGTCAGCCGGTCTCCGGCCCGTCCCGCGATGACGGGCGCGTTGGTGCGCTCCATCTCCAGCAAGGCGTGACAACCCGCTGCACAGCTCAGTGGATTGGCCGAGAGGGTCCCGCCCACATAAGCCCGCTCGCCGGTACCGCCGATGCCGGCCGCGAAGCGCATCATCACCTCACGCTGCCCGCCGACGCCGCCGGCCATCGGGTAGCCGCCGGTGATGCACTTGCCAAAGATGGTCAGGTCGGGTCGGACGCCAAAGTAACCCTGGGCGCCGCCCAGGCCCAGGCGGAAACCGGTCACGACCTCGTCAAAGATGAGCAGCGCGCCGAACTCGTCGCACAGCTCGCGCACCTGCTGGTTAAAGTCGAATGGTACGGGGCGCGTGCCGCTTTCCGGGCCGACCGGCTCGACGATCACTGCCGCCGTACCGCCGCGCAGCCGGTTGAGCTGCATCAGGCGGCGCAGTTGGCCCAGATCGTTGGGATAGAATTCCTGCGTGTCGCGGGTGCAGCCGCGCGGGATGCCGGTCGCTTCCATGCGCCGGGTGCCGGGGATATGGAGGCCGTAGACCACTTGATCGCTCCAGCCGTGATACGCCCCGCCCGCCTTGATGATCTTCTTTTTACCGGTATATGCCCGCGCCGCGCGGACGGCAGCCATCACGCTCTCCGTGCCTGAGCCGAGCATACGGAACATCTCGATGGCCGGCATGAAACGGTTGATGAGCTGTGCCAGCTCGAGCTCGTACTCGTGAAACAAACCGATCACCGATCCACAGCTCTGCAAAAGTTTCGCGACCTCGTCCCGCACCGGCGCGTAATTGTTACCCAGCACGGTCGGGCCGCCGGCCTGTAGGAAATCAATGTACCGATTGCCGTCCACGTCCCACATATAGGCCCCGTCCACCTTGGCGACGGCCAGCGGAAAGGGATAGTTGAAGGCCAGATTGTGCTGCACCCCACCGGGGATGAGCTGCTTGGCTTCGTCGGTCAGCGCCTTCGAGCGGGTGCACCGGGTCTCAAAATAGCTGAGGAACTCGTCCATGCGGTCGCGCCGGATCGGGCGAATTGGCTGGTGGACGAGCTCGTGCAGCCGGGCATAGATTTCGTCGGTATCGTGCCATTCGGAGATGGCATACTGTTGGGTTTGGGTTTCAGACATTGCAACCTCCAGGAGTTATCAGCCGGCTTCTCGGTTGAGACTGGCGAATCTTTTCTCGTCTTCATCTCATTTGGAGTTGGTGTAAACTTGACACTGTAAAGATTATACGCTATAATCCTTGATATGTCAACACAAGCCACGATGCCAGAAAAAAACTCGTATCACCACGGTGACCTAAAGAATGCCCTCATAAAAGCCGGGATCGAAATCCTTTCCAGGGAAGGTGTGAATGGGCTGAGCCTGCGCAAAGTCGCGCGCAGAGCGGGGGTGAGCCACGCAGCGCCCTACGCCCATTTCGCCGACAAACAGGCGCTGGTTGCCGCCATCGCCACCGATGGACATGAAAAGATCCACGCCAAGATCGCGGGGCTTGGGGAGCGATACCCCGATGACCCGCTGAGACAGCTCGTCGAGACGGCCTGGGCGTACGTCGAGTTCGGGTTCGAGGAGCCCGACCGCTTTCGAATTACGTTCTCAGGAGCGGTGGAAAAGGAACGCGACTACCCGGCATTGGTGGAGATGACGGCGAAAAACTTTGGCGTCCTGCGCGTCCTCGTGGCGCGCTGCCAGACCGCGGGAATCTTGAATCCTGGCGAACCGGATTTGATGGCGGTGGCCGTGTGGGGGCTGGTCCACGGCTTTGTGTCCCTCATCCAGGAAGGCCAAGTCTCCCACTCAGTTTTGAGTCATCATTCGCTGTGGGATATGCTCATTTTTTTGCTCAACCAGGTTTCACGGGTCAAGATTGACTCGCAAGAGCTTAACGACCATAGTGTGACGTCCCTAGCTCGCTAGCTATGAATGAGCCATTGACAGGGCGACTGACCAGGTGTGAATGCTGCCCGCGCAAATGCCGGGTGAACCGCCTGGAAGGAAAGGTTGGGTTTTGCGGGATCCGTGCCAGTGTTCAGGTCTCTTATGCCGGCCTACATTTTGGAGAGGAACCCCCCATCTCGGGAACCAGAGGCTCGGGGACCATTTTTTTCGCTGGATGTAATCTCCGCTGTGTGTTTTGCCAGAATTACCAGATCAGCCAAGAGTTTCAGCAGAGTCAGACCCGAACTCTGACTACAGACGAACTGGCATCTGACATGCTGCGTCTTCAGGATGCCGGGGCCCACAATATCAACTTTGTTTCGCCTTCTCACGTGATTTTTCAGGTGACCGATGCTATCGAGGTGGCACAGGGCAAGGGCCTTGTGGTGCCCGTCGTGTACAACTCTAACGGATATGATTCAGTGGATGCGCTGCGGCAGATCCGGGGACTGGTGGATGTCTACCTTCCGGACATCAAGTACCTGGACGATGAACTTGGAAAACAGCTTTCCGCGGTGGACGATTACGCGACCATCATCTCTGGGGTTCTTGGAGAGATGCTGGATCAGGTCGGCCACCTGGAAGTGGACGATGAGGGGATTGCGGTGCGAGGATTGCTGGTCCGGCATCTGGTACTGCCGGGCTGTTTGGATAACAGTCGAAGATGTCTCCACTTGTTGGCGGATTTGTCTCGAGATACTTTTGTCAGTATCATGTCCCAATACTCTCCTCAATACAAGGCCTGTGCTTATCCCGGCATAGACCGGACTCTGACAGAAGCCGAGTATGACGAGATCATAGAGTATGCCCTTGATCTTGGTCTTGAGAACGCATTTGTTCAGGGGCTTGAAAGCCAGGATCATTATCTGCCTGATTTTGCACGGCAGGGCCCTTTCGACCTGGCCTGATCCATTCCTCTCTCTTTGAGCGGAAGGACAGCGAAGGGTGGGGCCAAGTGGTTTGGCGTCGTGTCTTTGATTGCTGGATGGGAGAATGCGAATCGGAGTCATCAGCGATCCCCATGGCTGCCTGGTGGGGCTGAAAGCTGCCCTTGCCTGGTTGGAAAAAGAGGGCCTGGATCTGGTTGTCTGTGCTGGAGATGTGGTAAACTTTGGCCCCCAGCCCAACGAATGTATTTCCTTACTCGCTGAGCGGAATATTGCGAGCGTGCAGGGAAACTGTGACCGCGACATTCTCTTGCCTGCTCCAGCCGGCCAGCAGACCGATGAGCGTACGGCCCAGATCACCGCGATAGACGACTGGTGTAGAGAAAGACTCACCTCAGCCAGTCGGCGGTGGCTGGCGTCACTCCCACCACGGCTTACACCAGTCCCTGGGGTGCTTATCGTGCATGGAGGAGTGGCAGACCCCGAAGAGATAGTGGATGCGGATGCCAGGCCGTCTTTTCCGCCAGGGGTATCGGTAGTGGCGGCTGGACATTTGCACGCGCCGTTCGTTACCTGCACCGGGCAGGGAGTGTGGGTCAATGCAGGCAGTGTAGGTCGTCCGTGCGATGGTGATCCGCAGGCCGCCCTCGCGGTCTTGGAGCAGCGATCAGAGGGATGGAGGGCATCAATTCACCGTATCCCCTTCGATCTTGAATTAGCCGCGCAGATGATCCGCAAGGCGATTATGCCCTATGTCGAACGCTTGGTGGAAACCCAAAGGAAAGCCTGTTGGTGGTGATGCGACAAGCGGTCTGGTTACCCTGACGGAACGAGGCCAAGCCAGTGAGCGGGATGAGGAAGGATACGTGTAGGGGACTCGCTCTAGAAGGGCGAATGACACACGATGAGGAGATGATTATGAAAGAACGCGAGCTAGTAGAACGATCACCGTTGTTGGATGGGCAGGGCCAGCTCGTTCAGGTCGGCTGGGCGCGCCAGCCGTTCCTGGACTGCAATCTGGAGGAGGCGCGCTTTTACGCCCTGCGCCCCTTCCAGCGTTTCCGGATCAAGCGCTGGGACTATTACGGGGTGACCACGCCAACGCACTACTATTCCTTCACCCTGGCCGATCTGGGGTATGCGGGGCAGGTTTTCGCCTACGTGGTCAACTTTCAGGATGGCGACTATCACGAAGAGACGCTGACAATTCCCCTGGGCCGGGGCATTCTCCTGCCCCGGAACAGCACGGAAGGGGCCAGTATGTATGAGGGTGATAAGGCGCGCCTCACCTTTCAGGCTCAACCAGAGGCGCGGCGTATCACTGTCGCGTGGCCCGGTTTTGGAGGACAGGGACTGTCGGCCGAGATTTGCCTGGACCTGCCCGTTGACCACGAGTCAATGGCTATCGTGATTCCCATCGGTTTCAAGCGGTTCTATTACAATCGCAAGGTCAACTGCATGCCAGCCAGTGGCTGGATCCAGATCGGTGCCGAGCGGGTTTCCCTGGATCCTGATCGCAGCCTGGGGAACCTGGACTGGGGGCGCGGGGTGTGGGAATACCGTTCCTTCTGGGTCTGGGCCAGTGCATCGGGATTCCTGGAGGACGGCCGCCGCGTGGGGTTGAACATGGGCTTTGGCTTTGGCGATACGGCGGCGGCGACGGAGAACGGTCTGATCCTGGAAGGACGTGTGCACAAATTGGGGCAGGTTGATTTCACGTATGATTCGAGCGACTTTATGCAGCCCTGGCGGATGGTCTCTGCCGATGGTCGCGTTGATCTGAACTTTGCCGTTTCTGGATCGCACCGCGGCGACGAACCTGCTGGTCATCACCAGCGAGGTTCATCAGATGTTTGGCCGTTACTATGGCATCGTTCATACGGACGATGGTGAGGTGATTCGACTGGACGGGCTGATCGGCTTTGCCGAAGAACATCACGCGCAGTGGTAGAGGAGCAGAGCTGCCCCTCACTTTTCTCTCTCACCCTCAACGATCTCGCCCAACTGATGAAACGCCGTCCGCAGGTCGGGATACAACCGCCGATAGACGCCGTACAGCTCGGTGTACCGTCGGTGCCGATCGAGGTGCGGCTGCAACACTGCCTCAATCCGCACCATCCGGTTGGCTCCTGTCGTGATGTCCGGCAGCAGGCCTGCTCCGACCCCCGCCAGCACCGCCGCTCCCAGGAGAGCCGCCTCGGTCACGCGCGGCACTTCTACCGGGAAACCGGTCACGTCTGCCTTGATCCGATTCCAGGCCATGCTGCGTGCCTGTCCCCCGCACACGCGCAGTTGGCTGACCTGCGCGCCGACTTCTGAGAGGACCTCTGCCAGGTGGCGCATGGCAAAGGCCACCCCCTCCAGGACGGCGCGGGCCAGGTGAGCGCGGGTGTGCCGCAGGGTGAGACCGAAAAAGACCCCCCGGGCCCGGGGGTCCCAGATCGGCGCCCGCTCGCCCGCCAGGTAGGGCAAAAAGACGAGCCCGTCTGCCCCCAGGGGCGTGCTCATCGCCTCCGCCATCAGCTCGTCCAGGCCGATGTCCGGTCGAGCGATCTGATCACGGCACCAGGTCAGGGCCTTGCCCAGCGTCGCCATCGCCCCACCGACGATGTACTGACCGGGATGAATCCAACCCTCGCAAAAGATGCCCGTCTCATCAATCGGCCCGTTCCAGCACAGAGCCAGCCCTCCCGACGTGCCGTTGACGTCGGCCGCCCGCCCCACGTCTACCAACCCGGCCCCGATAAAAGTCGCCAGGCCGTCGTGCGTCCCTGCCACCACCGGCAGGCCCTCCGGCAGACCTGTCTGCTGGCCGGCCTCCGCGGTCAGCCCGCCGATGGCTCGCCCCCCCTCCACGGACGGAGCGAACAGGGCGGCGTCCAACCCGGCCGCCGCCAGCCCCTCTGGCGGAAAGGGGTGGAAAGAGGCGAGCACAGACGTGACGGCCCGCCCGCACAGACGATAAGCAACGAAATCCCAGGCCGTCAGCAGTCGCCATGCCTGGCGATACCTATCGGTGCGCTGGCGTTTCAACCACATCGCGTAAGGCAGATGAGCGAACGGTGAGACCGGTTTCCCCAGTCGGACCGAAAGGTCGTCCCGCTCCTCACAGGGGCGGGTGTCCATCCACAGAACGGCGTTGTGAAGCGGACGGCCATGCTCGTCCACCATCACCAGGCTGGGACCCTGCCCTTGCACGCACACGGCCGCCAGGCCTGGGGATGGCGCGTCTCGCGCAACCTCCCGCACCGTCTCGCAGACCGCCGTCCACCAGGTCTCGGGATTCTGTTCCGCGCATCCGGGCTGCTCGTGAGTGATGATCCCGTATTCCCGCCGCGCCAGGCGCAGCAGATTCCCCTCCAAGTCGAACAACCCGGCTTTGGTCTCGCTGGTTCCCAGGTCCACCCCGATCAACAGGCTCAATTCATTCCTCCCCTGGCGGGTTATCAATCCACCCAACCCAGATGGCTAGTCCCGCAGCAGCGACGGGTCGAGCGCGCAGACCGGCTCCCCGTCCTGCACGATGCTGACCACCCCACTGCTCACACTTGTCACCCAGGCGCGCTCCCTGAGCGAGTCGAACGCGATCCCATCCAGCGGATAACTGGCGAGATCCAGGGGTGCCAGCGTCCCCCACGTTGGCCAGCCGTTGGGGATCAACAACAGGCGGTCGCGCTCCCCATCGTGGCTGGAGGTGAGCACCAGCAGGTGCCCCTCTGTCCCCACCGTGGGATTGACGGCTATCGTGCGCAGCCACATCGGCCCCCCGTCGTCGCGCCGCAGGTCCAGATATCCTACCTGCTCCTCCGTCGCTCCGTCCACAGCGACGATTCGCCCCTGGGCGATGGCGGTCACGTAAACCAAATCGCGAGTCCCGTCCAGGGCCACGCCATAGGCATCGAGCAGCGTGGTCGGAATGCGATGCGCGGCGTGGGTCGCGCCGTCAATCACGAACAACCCCTGATTGGGCGCGTGGGCCGCCACGTAAATCCGATTGGTGGATGGATTGACGGCCAGGTGGGCCGGCTCCGTAAAGCCGGGCAGATCGCCCAGGTAGGTCATTGTTCCGGCGTCGTACACCCCCACCGTCCCACCGTTATAGTTGGCGACGTAGACTCTTCCATTGGTGGGGTTATAAGCCACGCCGAGGGGACTCACGCCGGTCGGCAGGTCCGCCAGCGGTATGTAGGTTGCGCCATCCAACACCAGGACCCCATCGGGAGACCTGTGAGTGACCCAAAGCCGGTTCCGGTCGGGATCGTAGGTCGCCCCCTGGCCCAGCTTGGGCGCCCCCGTGGTCTCGAGAGTACGCATACTGTCCATAGCCAACACACTGATCCCCTCGGCGTGGGCAATGAACGCCCGCCGGCCGCTCTCGTCGAGGGCCACCGCACGTGGGGTAGGCCCGGTCGCTATCTCCCTGATCAACCGGGGGGCGCAGGGGATCGGTGGAATAAAGTTGCGCATCACGAGGGGGAGATAGAAAAGGCAAGAGACGGAAACGGATGTGGTGCTGCTATAGACGGAGGCCGCATCCTCCCAAACCCGGACCTGCACCACGTTCGTCAGTCCACCGGCGTAATCCCTCTCGACAGTGACCACGACCGGCTGCTGCCAGACCCCGCCGGGGGCCGTGATCGTCGGCGTCCAGGTGATGATGCCCCCGGGCCGCATAGCCGTGCCTCCGTCCGTCTCGCCGCGCGTGATGTGGAGCGGGAGCAGATCGGTGATGACGCTGTGCAGATCGAGGTTGCCGGTGTTGGTGATGGCGATCGTGAACGTCACCTGACCGCCGCTTCGCGCTTGCTCTGGCCAGACCCGCTGACCGATCTCCAACGCCGGCAGCAACGAGACGGCCTGCGTATCGCTTCCTGCCGCTCCCTCGCGGGATATGACCTCCACCGTGTTGGTCAGCGGCCCGACATATCCCACTTCGGCCCCGACAACGACCGGCTGCACCCAGACGCCGCCAGGCGCGGTGATGACCGGCCGCCAGGCCACCATCCCTCCAGGCAGCACCACTGTCCCTGCGCTCACCTGGTCCGGCCGAATGGGAGCCGGCAGCACGGCGGTGATGACCGTGTGCAGGTCCACGGCCCCGACGTTGGTGACGCGCACGGTATACGTGATGCGCACGCCGTCCGCCAGCGCCCGGAAGCGCGCCGGTTGAGCGATCGTCAAATCAATGCGCAGCTCGTCCGCGCCGATGTCAGGGCCGTGCCCCATCGGGCGCGCATCGCCGTCTATGTCGGTGTCCACCCCCGCGTTCACCCCCGCGTCTCGCGCTGCCGTGTCCGGGCCGAGATGATAATCCCCTGCATCGGCGGCCACGAACGCTGGATTTCCCCAAATGTTCCGCGTGCCGGTGACGACCATCCCGCCCCCCATCCAGTCGGTCCCGTTGCGCCAACCATCACTCCCCCACAGGGTGGCCTCCAGGGTGGCGGTGCTGCCCGTCGTCACGGCGATCCCCGCCGTGTGGCTGACCAGGATCGTATTGGTCAGGGTCGCTGTGGCATAGTCTGGTCCGCTGTCAGCGTGGGTCACGTGTACCCCGGCCCCGCCCTCGTTCCGGGCGAGGGTGGTGTGCAGCAGACGGGGTGCTCCTCCCTGCACATAGACCCCGCTGCCCTGATCGCTGGCCCGGTTGCCGACCAACAGATTGTTCACCAACGTGGCATCGCTGGACGCGAGATACACGCCCCCGCCCTGCTCGGCCGCGTTGCCAGACAGCGTGTTCCCCCACAGCAGGGGCGCCGCCTGGGCGACGTATATCCCCCCGCCGGCATCCTCCCCGGCCCGGCCGCCGCCTAGCCCCGCCGCGTCACCGCCCACGATGTGCAGGCCCTCAACCGTCGGGGTGACGGCACCGACGATCCGGATGCCCCGGCCCCGCCCGTGGGCATCCACCATGGTGGGATGGGCCGCCGGATCGGCCGTCGTCCAGTTGGTAACCGTATATCCGCCCTGCACCGTCAATGACTTGGCGAGGTAGATCACCTGAGCCGTCCCGCCCCGGCGATTCAGGGCGGTACAGTATCCCGCCACCTTGACCACGTCGTCGGGGTCGGTGCTGGCATCCACCGCCTCCTGGATCGTATGGTACGTCACGAGGCCGTCGTTGAGCCGGACCCAACAGGTGTGCTCCACGTGGACCAGGGCTGCGGCAACCACATCGTCGCCGATGCGCGCCTGCACCACCGCCCGCCCGGGAACCGGGCCGGTGTGGAGCGTCGCCGTGATTTGCCCATTCCTGGTTCGAGCCGTGTCGGCGCTCAGATTCCCCAGCGTGGCGCTGAGCCACACCTGCGTGCCATCTACGACGGGGACGAATCCCTCCCCCGTCACCGTAGCTGTCAGCATCACCCGGCTGTTGATCGGCGCCTGGGAAGCGGAGAGTTGCCACAGGATATGTCGCGGTGTGCCGCTGGGCGAGGTCGTGTACAGGCCGCCGCCCACCTCATTTCCGGCGATCTGCTCACTCACGCCCACGGCCAGGGTAGAGGCCCACGGCACGCTGAAGGCCAGGGTGGCCGTCGGGCGCTCCTGGGCCAGGAGCGGAAGCCCGTACACCGCTGCATCGGCTGGGTGGGTGATGGTGATGATCCCAGAGACTGGGTCCACGACCGCTCCCCGCACCGTCCCGCCAGCCTGCGAGGCCAGCCAACGCTCAAAGAGGGCGGTCGGCAGGCGGACCGTGAGCTGCCCCTGGGGGGGAAACTGGCCGGAAAATCGGACGTCCACCGCTTGCTGCTGGGCGAAGGGATTGGCGAGATAAAGCTGCACCGTCTGCGGAAACAGCACCATTTGCCCATCGGCCCCGGTATCCAGGATGTGGACATTCTTCCAGGCGGCGTTGTCGTCCCAGCGGGGATGATCTCGACGGCGGATCGGGTCCTGGTCGGAAGTGAGGTGGACGAGCAGACTGGCGTGCTCCACTGCCAGTGGGACGCTCCACGGGATGCGCGCGATGGTCGTCGCGCCGGCATCCATGTTGGGGATGACGGCGGGCGTCGCGTTGATGGCCTGCCAGCCAGCGGGCCAGGTGAACCCCAGGGCGGGATCGGACCAGTACGCAGAGAGCTGCACGTCGGTCAGGGGTTGGGAGCCGACGTTCTGCACCCGGACGTGGACGTAATTCGTCTCGCCGGGGGCGGGGTTCTGGTGCCAGATGATGTCGTCCGGCTGGTGGCGCAGCCAGATGTCGGGACTCTGCCAACCCGGATCGGACGAGGGCACAGCCCCGGCATCCCCCAGCGTATCCCGGATCAGCGCGTCGTGCGGTTCTGGCTGTCGGATCCAGATGGGGCTGGTGTAGGCCGCGTCACCGTCATCCTGCGTGGCCTTGACGTACCACCAACTGCCCGGCGCCGCCTCGGGCAGCGCCACGCGCCAGACAAAGGCCCAATCGGCGACGGCGGTGCTGGCGAAGGGCACGCCGTTTCGATACAGCGTCAGGGCCGCGATGTCGTCGTCCGGGCTGGCATCGAAGGCATACACCTCCCAGTACACCGGACCGGGGGGGATGACGGACCCCATCCAATACCCATTCGCTCGCGCCGCCAGGACGAGATTTTCGTCCTCGGTGGAGAACGTGCGACGCGCCCGCAGGCTCTCGATCACGTGATGGTAGGTCAGGCCGGAGGCGATGATGCCGGTGCGACCGCGCCGCTCTCCCCAATTGGCGTCGTGCGTATCGCTGTTGCTGACCGCCCCAACGTGCCAGCCGGCTGACAGCACATCGTGGTATTTACCCAGGCAGGAGATGATGCCATTGTGCGTTTCGATGAGGTGGATGTGCTGATCGGCCAGGGGATCGTACCGCCAGTCGTCGAACAGAACGCCCGGAGGATAAAAGGGATGGTTGAATTGGGCCACGCTGTTGACCTGGGCCGGGTCCGACAGCCAGGCGTAGAACTTGGTCGGCGTGTTGAAGCGTGAATCGTTGGACCGAACCAGCGTGGACGTGTTGAACACATTGGCGTGGCCGTACTGGCTGGTCCACTCAAAGCCTCGCAGCGCCACAAACTCGCTCTCGACGGTAGCCGCCAGTGCCTGCTCCAGCGTTGCGTTCCACTCGCCGGTGCTCAACAACTCGGCGTGATCGGTGACAGCAAAAAAGTGGAGGCCGTTGGCTCTCGCCATCTGGTAGGCGATCTGGGGGGTTCCCTGACCATCCGAGTAGCCGGTGTGGCTGTGCAGGTCGCCGGAATACACGCACATCTGGTCAGGGAGGGGATAGTCGCAGGGTCCGGGCGCTCTCACCTGCCCCACCGTGTCTGGCGTGCCTATCTGCTCTCCGTCGTTCCTGTCCTCAGCGCCGCTGGTGAACTGCCCGACGTCCCGGATGGAAGAGCCGGGCGTGATCGGTGCCGTCATCGTCATCGGCCAAGATGATGGCAGTGCCGGCGTGGGTTCGACGGCAGCAGCAGGAGCGGAGGGGAACTCGACCATCATGGCGCTCGTTCCACCTGCTCCGAGCAGCGCCAGTCCCACGCAGAACGCCAACAGAGCGAACCTTTTACCTTTCATCCGCCGCTCCTACCTTGACAATGGCACATTCTA
>DSDT01000099.1 GCA_011048615.1 Chloroflexota bacterium
CCACACCGTGGCGGCTGCTGGACACGGGCGCACGTCCCGCCGCCGAGAATATGGCCCTGGACGAGGTCGTGCTGACCGCCCGCAGCCGTAACCTGGTGCCGAATACGCTGCGCTTTCTACAGTTCTCGCCGCGCTGCACGCTGGTCGGCTACCACCAGGCGGTCGAGCAAGAGATCCGCGTCGACTATTGCCGCCAGCACAGGATCGACGTCAACCGCCGCCTCACCGGCGGCGGCGGGCTCTTTTGGGACGAGAACCAGGTCGGCTGGGAGATTATCGCCGCCCAGGACGACCCACGCTTTGGATGCCCGGCCGAAGTGCTCTACGAGCGGCTCTGCCGGGGCGCGATTCGCGGGATCGAAAAGCTCGGCGTGCGCGCCTCGTTCCGGCCCAAGAACGACATAGAGGTGGACGGGCGCAAGATCTCGGGCACCGGCGGTACCAGTCTCGACGGCGCGTTCCTCTTTCAGGGCTCGCTGCTGGTCGATTTCGACGTCGACACCATGCTGCGCGCGCTGCGCATCCCCACCGAGAAACTCGCCGACAAGGAGATCGACTCGGTGAGAGAGCGCGTTACCTGCCTGGCGTGGGAACTGGGCAGCGTGCCCTCAACGGCCGAGGTCAAGGCCGCGCTGGCGGAGGGGGTTGCCGAGGAACTGGGCATCCGCCTGGCGCCCGCGCCGCTCGTCCCCGCCGAGGAAGCGCTCTTTGCCGAGCGGCTGCCCCATTTTCTCTCCGAGGAATGGATCTATGGCGTGCGCCGCCCGCTCGACCGGCGCGGCGAGCTGCGCGCGCTCACCAAGAGCCCCGGCGGGCTGATCCGCGTCTCGCTGCTGGTCGACGCTGGGATGCGGCGCATCCGAGAGGCGTTCATCACCGGCGACTTTTTCGCCTATCCGCGCCGGGCGATTTTCGACCTGGAAGCGCGCCTCAAGGGCGCGCCGACCGACGTCGACGCGGTCGCCCGCATCTTGGACGAGTTCTTTGCCACCGAGACGGTCGAGATCCCCGGTGTGACGCCGGCCGATTTCACGCGCACGCTGCGCGAGGCGCTGGAAAAGCTCACCTATACCGAGTACGACATTGGCGCCGACGAGGTCAATGACGTCTTTTCGGTCGTCAAGTCGCTGCCCGAGATCACGCGCTGCACGCTGCTGCTCCTCCCGTACTGCGCCAAGCTGCCCGATTGCGAGTATCGCTATCAGCGAGGTTGCATCCAGTGCGGAGGGTGCTGCATCGGCGAGGCCTTTGAACTGGCCGAGGAGCACGGTCTGGAGCCGATCTCGATCCAGAGTTTCGAGAACCTGGAAGAGACACTCGAGCATCACCGCCGGCAGGGGACCGAGGCGTTCGTTGGCAGCTGCTGCGAGCCGTTCTATGCCAAGCACCGCGACGATTTCGAACGCATCGGGCTGCCCGGCATCCTGGTCGACGTCGACAGCTCGACCTGCTACGATC
This sequence comes from Chloroflexota bacterium, assembly GCA_011048615.1. Taxonomy (GTDB): domain Bacteria; phylum Chloroflexota; class Anaerolineae; order B4-G1; family B4-G1; genus DSDT01. The sequence goes on from DSDT01000099.1 coordinate 1,459, forward strand.
TCGGCCTGGAGAAGGAAGCCTACCTCGGCCGCTTCGAGAACCAGACCCATTTAAAGCTCGACCTGCTGCGGCGCGTGGTGGCGCGAGTGGGAAGGAATGGCCATGCAGGTTGACGTGCTGGTCGTCGGCGCAGGACCGGCGGGGAGCTCTGCCGCGCGAGCCGTGGCGCGGGCAGGCCTGCATGCCCTAATCGTCGAGCAGCGCGCGACGGTCGGCCTGCCGGTGCAGTGCGCCGAGTACGTCCCGGCGCGCATCGTCGACCACGCGCCACTGACCGAGCGGTCAATTGCCCGGCGCATCCGCACGCTCTCCACCCACCTGCCCGACGGCGAGATCGTCACGACGCCCGCCGCAGGCTATGTCCTCCACCGCGCGCTGTTCGATCAGGCATTGGCCATCGCCGCTCTGAAGGAGGGGGCCGGGCTGTGGACAGGCACCCGCGCGGTCGAGCGGACGGAACGCGGCGTGCTGGTGCGGCGCGGCCGGCAGACGGTTGAGGTGACGTGCGCAGCCATCATCGGCGCCGATGGGCCGCGCTCGACGGTGGGGCGCTGGATCGGCCATCAGAACGAAACGCTGCTCGACGCGCTCCAGGTCGAGGCGCTTGTCCATATCCCCGGCGAGGCCTCGACGCACATCTATTTCGATCCCGTCTACCGGGGCGGCTATGGCTGGCTCTTTCCCAAGGGTGAGACGGCCAACGTCGGCGTGGGGGTCAACCGGGCGCTGGGCGGCGATCCGCGCGCGGCGCTCGACCATCTACTGGAGCAACTCGAGATCCGCACCGACGCGATCGTGAGCCGCAGCGCCGGCCTGGTGCCCGCCGGCGGCACGCTGGACGCGCTGCGCGTGGGCCCGGTGCTGCTCGCCGGCGACGCAGCCGGACACACCCACCCGATCACCGGCGCGGGCATCCTGACCGCCGTCGTCAGTGGCGAGCTGGCCGGGCAGGCCGCCGCACGCGCGATCGAGAGCGGCGACCCGGCCGCGCTTAATGACTATACGAAGGAGTGGGCATCCTTTATGCAACCGCCGCTCCGCCACGCGCTGCAAAAACGCCGGTTTCTCGACCAGAAGTGGAGCGACGACCCCGTCGCGTTGAGCGGTCTCATCCGCCAGACATGGATCGCCTTTAAGGAATATGGTCGACGGCGCACAGCGAATGAGCGAATGAGCAAATCAGCGGAGAGATGATATGCATAGTCCAGAATACGTCCAGACGAGTCAGGCCGCAGCAATGGTCCTCGGTTATCGACCAGCCAACTTTCGGCGCAACTCGATCCTCACCGGCCTCAATCTGCTGCTGACCTACCCGGAGGGGTGCGTCGGCCGCTGTGGCTATTGCGGCATGAACAGCCATCGCCAGATCGCTGAGTCGAAAAGGACCTTTATTCGCGTCCCCTGGCCCACAGTCGCCGTCGACGACATCATCAAGCGCCTGAAAAACGACGACGGCCAGTTACGCCGCGTCTGCGTCGGCATGATCACCCACCGTCGTGCTTTTGACGACATGAACGAGGTCATTCGCCGCTTTCACACCGAGACCGACCGCCCGATCAGCGCACTGATCGCCCCCACCCTGATCCGCGACCTGGGCCGGTTGGCCGAGATCAAGGAAGCCGGCGCCGATATGGTCGGCATCGCCGTCGACGCCGCCACGCCCGAGTTGTTCGAGCGATACCGCGGCCGCGGAGTGAAGGGGCCGCACGATTGGGAGCACTATTGGGCCACGCTGGAGGCAGGAGCGCGCGTCTTTGGCCCCTACAAGGCCGGCATCCATCTGGTCGTTGGCCTGGGAGAGAGCGAGCAGGAGATGATCGCCGCCATCCAGCGCGCGCACGACCTCGGCGCGCACACGCACCTCTTTTCCTTCTTCCCCGAGGGCGGTACGTCGATGGACGACCACCCGCAGCCGCCCTATGGGCAGTACCGCCGAGTGCAACTGGCGCGCTATGTCATCAACAGCAACTATGGCCGCTATGAGCAGATGAACTTTGACAGTGCCGGGCAGGTGGTCGATTTCGGCGTCGAGACCGCCGATTTGATCCGCTACGGCGAGCCGTTCATGACCTCGGGCTGCCCGGGGCCCGATGGGCGGGTGGCGTGCAACCGGCCCTTTGGCAACGAGCGACCCGGCCGGCCGATCCGCAATTACGCCTTTCCCCCCGACGTGGAGGACGTCGAGCTGATCCGCTACCAGTTGCGCGAGTATCGCGAGGCGCCGTGAGCCAGGCCGAGGATCTATTCGCCCGTCCGTGGGAAGAATTGCAGCCGGCGGCGTGGGCGGTGCGGGAACAGCACCACGCGCCGGTGCTGCCGTTCGCCGTGCCGGGCAACAAGCGCTACACCACAGATGACTATACGAATAGCCCAGAACGTTTCGCCAACGTCAGCGTTACCGGGCGCGAGTGCGCGCTGATGTGCGACCACTGCCAGGGCCATCTGCTGCGTGGTATGCTGCCGGCCCAGACGCCCGAGGCGCTGCTGGCGCTCGGCGAGCGGCTGATCGAGCGCGGCTGCCAGGGCATGCTCGTCAGCGGCGGCGCAGACAGCGAGGGCGCCGTGCCCCTGGCACCGTTCCTGCCCGCCATCGCCCGCTTGAAGGAGCACGGGTTGCAGGTGATCGTCCACACCGGCCTGCTCGACCGCGCCACGGCCGAGGGGCTCGAGGCGGCCAGGGTCGACCAGGTACTGTTCGACGTCATCGGCGACGCCGCCACGATCCGCCAGGTGCTCCACCTGGAACACACGCCGGATGACTATGCCGAAACGCTCGCCTTGTTGCGCCAGGTCGGCCTGCCGGTGGCGCCACACGTCATCGTCGGCCTCCACTTTGGAGAGCTGCGCGGCGAATTGGAGGCGCTCGAGATCATTCGCCGGGTGGGCGCCGACGTGGTCGTGCTGGTGGTGCTGCGGCCGCTGCCGCACACACCGATGGCCGGGCTGCCCGGCGTGCCCCCCGAGGCGGTCGGCAAACTCGCTGCCGTGGCGCGGCTGCTCAACCCCACCGTCCCGCTCACGCTCGGTTGCGCTCGTCCCGCCGGACGGGCCAAGATCGAGATCGAGCGCCGGGCGGTACTCGCCGGCGTCAACGCCGTCGCCTATCCCGACCCGGTCACCGTCGACCTGGCCCGCGAGCTGGGGCTGCGCACGTCGTTCGTCGAGCGCTGCTGCACACTGGCCGGATGGTAATCACGAATTTCACGAAAACGGCACGAATCCCACGAACAAGGGTGCTGGTCACCTGGGAGTGAATGAACTATGGAGATGAATGCATCAGACGCCGCCCCGCATGGGCTGGTCGCGACGATTCGCCCGGTCGTCGCAGGATTCTTTATCGCTGCTGCCAACCTGATTCCGGGCGTCTCGGGCGGCACGATGGCGCTGCTGCTAGGCGTCTACGAAGACATGATAGACGCCATCCGCGCTGCGTCGGATAGCCGGGTGATCAAATTTCTGCTCCGCTTCAAGATCAAACAGGCGCTGGACGCGCTACCGTGGCGATTTCTGCTTGCCCTCGCCATCGGCGCGTTCCTGGCGGTGCTCGCGCTGCCGCACTTCCTGGAATGGCTATTCGAGACGCACCCGATCCTGGTAGCGGCGTTTTTCTTCGGCCTGATCGCCGCGTCGGTGCTGGTGATCGTCAAGCGGATCGAGCGCTGGAGCGGATCCGCGGTACTGGGGCTGGCGATCGGCGCCGTCGGCACGTACCTGCTGGTTGACCTGGCGCCGGCCCAGACGCCCGACGCGCCCTGGCTGCTCTTCCTGAGCGTCGCCGTGGCGATCAGCGCGATGGTGCTGCCGGGTATTTCGGGCGCTTACATCCTGATCCTGATGGGCCAGTACCAGCACGCCCTGTCCGCGCTGACAGAGCGCGACTTTTTCCGCATCGCCCTCGTCATCGTCGGCGCTGGGGTTGGATTGGTCACGTTTTCGCGCCTGCTCAGCTGGCTGTTCAAAAAACAGTACAATTTGACCCTGGCTGTGCTGGCTGGCATGGTCATAGGTTCGCTGCGCAAGCTGTGGCCGTGGCAGGTGACCGCCGATGCCCTCGATGGAATCGGCCGGCAGATCAACGTCCTGCCGCCAGCCTGGACGGGCCAGGTCACACTGGCTCTGATCCTGGCAGTGGCGGGGTTTGTACTGGTCGTGGCGCTAGACAGGGAATAGCAGGCAGGCAAAAACACTCTATTGGGAGTAAGCGTAAAGCACTACTCCTCCCACACCAACTCCACGTCACCGATGCAGACCGTGTCCCCCGGCTGCACCCCGGCCTCCTCCAGGGCCTCGGAGATGCCGAGCCGGTCCAGCGTCCGCTGGAAGCGCCGCACTGCCTCCTCCAGGTTCCACACCGTCATCGCCGCAAACCGCTCCACCTGCCCCCCTCGCACTCGCCACCGGTCCTTACCCTCCCGCTCGATGGTGAACGCTGCCTCGTCGTCCCCCAGGCGAAAGACCGGCAGCTCCTGGGCCGGGGTCTCCTCATCTGGCAGGTCGGCCAGCATGCGGGCAGCGCGATAGAGCAGTTCCCGCGTGCCCTCCCGCGCCAACGCAGAAATCGCCAGCGCCGGGCAGCCCCGCGCCTTGAGCGCCTGCTCCACCTCCGGCCACCGGGCCCGCGCCTCGGGCAGGTCAATCTTGTTGAAAGCCACCAATTGGGGCTTGGCCGCCAGCCTGGGGTCAAAGGACGACAGCTCCCCGTTGATGACATCCAGGTCAGCCAGCGGGTCGGCGGAGAGGCCATCCAGCAGGTGGATCAACACCCTGGTCCGCTCAACGTGTCGCAGGAACTCGTGCCCCAGCCCCTTGCCCTGGGAGGCCCCCTCAATCAAGCCGGGAACGTCGGCCAGGACGAATTCTGTCTCGGCGTCGAGGACCACGACCCCCAGGTTGGGCTGGAGCGTGGTGAAGGGATACGGTGCGATCTTGGGCCGGGCGGCGGTCGTGGCGGCCAGCAGAGTCGATTTGCCCGCGTTGGGCAGCCCCACCACTCCCACGTCGGCCAGCAGTTTGAGGTCCAATCGCAGCCAGCGCTCCTCGCCGGTCTCGCCGTGCTCGGCTATGCGGGGGGACTGGTTGGTAGAGGTGGCAAAACGGGCGTTGCCCCGTCCACCCCGGCCACCGTGGGCCACCGTCAACTCCTGGCCCACCTCGGTCAGGTCGCCCAGCAACTCTTCGGTGTCGGCATCATAGACCACGCTGCCGGGCGGCACCGGCACGCGCAGGCTCTCCCCCGCCGCGCCATGCTGATTCTTGCCCCGGCCGTGCTCCCCTCGACCGGCCCGAAAGTGCCGCTGCCGGCTAAAGCGGTACAGGGTATTGAGATGCGAGTCCACATAGAGCACCACGTCCCCACCGCGACCGCCATCCCCGCCGGCGGGTCCACCGTAAGGGACGTATTTCTCACGCCGGAACGCGACGCAGCCGTCGCCGCCGTCCCCAGCCTGGACGTAAATCTTGGCCTGATCGTAGAACATTGCAGGGGAAGGATACCGCAAACGGGCAAGAAGTCAAGCCCCCGTATTCACTCACCGACCGCACGGCGCACCGGCCGGGAACTCGACCAGGTCGGCCAGCGCCGCCTGATCGTTGAGCAGCCGCGTCCCGTCAGAGCCAAAGGCCGGCGCCCGGTCGCCCGTCGCCAGATCGTATAGTCCGATCGTCAGCGTAGCCTGGCCGGCCGTGGGGACAGCCGACAGCGCCAGTTCTCGCTCGCCGCGCCAGACGTCCCCCCGCTGCCACAGGGAGGTGGGACAGCGCCCCTGGCAGGGCGGGCCGTCCGCTTGGGCTAGCAGTTCTCCGCCCCCAGCGGTGACGTGGACGAACACCTGGTAATCCTCCACCACCGCGCCATCCCCCGCTTTCTCCCAGTACAGCACCAGTCGCAAGACGCCATCCTGATCCGTGCTCTCCAAGCCGTATCCCAAGAGCCGCAGGTCGGGGGCGAACCTCACCCCGACCGGGCAGGGCGGGGGTTCGACCGGCGCCGCCGGGCGCAGCATCACCCGGCCGACCACCACCGGATCCGATACGGGCGTCAACTCGCCCTCCCGCTGCTCGACGAACCCGACCAGGATGTGGAGCACCCCCGGCTCGCTCGTCGTCTCCCGGCTGAGGGGCAGACGAATCGTGTCCGGTGCAATCCAGTCGGGATTCCAGGCCGGCGGCGGAAAGCGGCCCTGGGTCGGCACGCCATCCCAGCCAGCCACCACCCGCCCGTCCACGTCGAGCAGGCGGACGTAAGAGGTGGGAGACCGCTGCCGCGCGGCCTCGTCCAGTTCACACCGCGCTCGCCAATAGAGGGTGAGGGGCCACGGTCGAGATTGGTCCACGCGGGGCGAGGCGGCCGCCTGCCAGCCCACTACCTCCCACCATTCGCCCATGTACCCTTGCTGCACCGCCCGCGCGTTGGACGGCAGTTCTGGCAGCAGAGGCTGGACGTGCGTCGGCAGCAGCAGCCCCAGCACCGTCCCGACCGAGAGCGCCGCCAGCCCGGCGACGAGAACCCGGGCCGCCGTCCGCCGTCCGCTCTCCGACCACCAGTCCAGCCAGCCGGTCGCCAGCAGCGTCGCGATGGCCGAGAGGGCCGGAAACAGGAAGCGGCCCTGGGCCGCCACCGTATCCTGAGCGAGTCCCAGCCGCCAGGTGGAGATCAACACTCCTACAACCATCAACACCAGCACGCTCAACCGGGCCAGTCGCGGCCGGTCCCGCAAGCGGTACAGGCCTGCCAGGCGCCTGACCAGCCCGCCGATGCCCACCAGCGTCAGGGCCAGCAGAAACCCATACAGCCAGGTCGGCAGCGTCACCGCGCCCCACCCGAACCGCCCCCAGAAAGAGGTAAACTGGCTCCACACAAACTGGCCCACGTACCACCAGGAGAACGACCAGCGGCGCAGAAATTGGGCATAGGTCGCCATCCAGACGTTCCAGGCGATGGGATCGTCGTAGAGGAGCAGATTGCGCCAGAACCACCACCCGGAGACGATGACGGCCGGCACGAGCACCAGCCCTCCGGCGACGAGAATCTGCCTCCACGAGCGCCGATGCAGCCGCCCGTGCAGCAGAATCGTCGCGCCGATGGCCGGCAGCAGCGCCAGCAGGCTGACCTTGCAGAGCAGCCCCAGCCCCCACCCCAGTCCGATCAAGAGGAACTCGCTCCACCGCGCGCCGCCATCGGGCCGCAGCAGATGGACCATCTGCCAGGCGAGCAGCGCCCCAACTAGCGCGGCTCCGTTGTCGTTGTTGATGGCGGCGCTGATGTAGGCGAACTGGGGCGTAAAGGCAAAGGTCGCCGCCGCGATCAAGGGCAGCCACCGCTTTCGAGGTCCCGGCTGCGTTATCTCCTGAGCAGTCCGATACGTGAGCAGAACGCCCACGCACCCCATCCAGATGGAGACCAACCGCGCTGCGTGGGCCGCCAGCAGCGGGCCGCGCCAGGGGAAACGCTCCTCGACCGGGTGCAGGAACTGTTGGACCGCCTGCGGGTCGCGGTAACCGATCGGCAGGTAGGGATTCTGATCCTGGTGATAGGGCTGATACGGCGCCAACCAGCCGGTGAGCAGGGCGACTGCCGCGTAATAGGCCGGGGGATGGTGGCCTTCCTGCACCTCGTTCTGGACCGGGTCGAAGGATTGGACCGGCAGGCGGCGGTGTTCCAACAAATAGACCAGGTAGGAATAGTGAGCCTGCTCGTCCGGCGGCTCGCCAAAGGGGACCACGAGATTGTAGAGCAGGCCCAGCAGGCCATAGAGCAGCAGCAGGCGGGCGATAGGAGGGACTCGCCGACTCAAATCGAACAACCCGACCTCACATCTGGAGTTGGGATCGAAAATGATCCACCGTGAACCGCAAACCCTCCTCCAGGCTCACCTCCGCCTGCCAGCCGAGCTGCTCCCGCGCCTTGCGACAGTCGAAATAGCTCAGGTAGACGTCGCCGGGCCGCTTGGGGGCGTGGACGATCTCGGACTCGCGGCCGACGATGGCTGTCAGATGGCGGTACAGCGCGTTGACCGAGCTCCCTTGCCCGGTGGCGATGCAAAAGACCTCGTCGTCCCCCCGGTCCAGGGCGATCAAATTGGCGCGGGCCACGTCCTGAACGTAGACGTAATCCTTCTGCTGCTCGCCGTCCCAATCAATGCGCACCGGTTCGCCCAGCAGGATGGCGCGGGCGAAAATAGCGATCACCCCGGCCTCACCGGCGGGGTCCTGGCGTGGGCCGTAGACGTTGCCATAGCGCAGGATGGTGAAATCGAGGCCGTGCTCGTCCTTCCAAAAGCGCAAATAGTGCTCGCTGGCCAACTTGGTGATCCCATAAGGGGAGCGCGGGGACTGGACCGTTCCCTCGTCCAGCGGCATCCATTCGGGCGGAGCCTCTCCATAGGTGGCCGCGGAAGACGCAAAGACGACCTTATGGGCCTGGAAGCGGGTGCAGCTCTGGAGCAGATTGATCAGCCCCAGCAGATTGACCTGGGCGTCGTGGACTGGGTCGTCGATCGAGAGCTTGACGCTGTGTTGAGCCGCCAGGTGGCAGACGACCTCTGGCCGCTCCCTCTCGAAAACCTGGGCCAGCGCTTCATCCCGCACGTCCAGTTGATAGAACTGGGCCTGCGGATGGACGTTTTCCATCCGGCCGCCGCCGTGCTCCCACAGATTGTCCACCACCGAGACCCGGTGTCCGGCTGCCAGCAGTGCGTCCACCACATGGGAGCCAATAAATCCTGCGCCGCCTGTGACTAGAACGTTCATCCTGTACTCCTTCCCATCCATATGATGACAAACGATCTACCGCGGGGCGTACCGAGGACCGGGTCTGCGCTCGGTGGTTTGTCATTCGATTACACGCGGGGGCCCATTTTCGACGCAAACTCGTCACATCTCGATGCCGAAAAAGGTGCGCATCACGAAACCGACCCCAAAGCTCAACGCCGCTACTCCCAGGCTCAGGCCGGCCATTTCGAGAAACCGCTTTTTGAACGGCTCGTCCTTGGCGACCGAGATGTAATAGTTGAAACAGCCAATGATCAGCACAGCGGCGATCAAGGTGCAGGCCAGGCAGACGTAATAATTCTCCAACACCAGATAGGGCAAGATCAGTATCAGGACCGTCACGACGTAGGCCACGCCGGTGTAAATCGAGGCCCGCACGGGGTCCTTGTCCATCTCAACCACCTCGGACTTGGTAGAGAGATACTCGGAGGCTCCCATCGAGAGGGCCGCCGCGATACCGGTGATCGAGCCAGTCAGAGCGATCAATTTGGTATCCTGTAACGCCAAGGTAAGGCCAGCCAGGGCACCGGTCAGTTCCACCAGAGCGTCGTTGAGGCCCAACACGATGGAGCCGGTGTATCGCAGCCGCTCTTCGTCCAGCAGTTCGATCAGGACATCTTCGTGCTCGTTCTCCTCCTGGGCGATGGCGGCCGCCTCCGGAATCACGCCCTCCAGTTCGGCGTAATTATCCTGCGCCCCCTCCTCCCCCCGCTCCATCAGCTTGATCCCAAACGTAAAGCCCAACACACGGCTGATCAGATAATACACCCAGACCTTGAATCGGTTCGGTTTGACATCCTGTTGAGAATATTTACGCCAATTATGATAGTGTCGCAGCTCGTCGGCCGAGATTGTCTCCAGGATGCGCCTGTTCTCGGGCGACGTGCACTGCCGCGCCAACATCTTGTAGATGTGATGCTCAGTGATCTCGTTCTCCTGGTAAATCAGCAAGCGCTGACGTATGTTCTCGTTGATGTTCATGCTTCCTCCCTCTCACCGCAAGTCTCGGATGTCCTCGACCCCATTATCGTGACAGTCGTTATCGTCCAAATCCGGACTGGCCGTCTCAGCTACATAGATGCCCGATACCAGATTCCCCACACACTCGTTCCGGCGCACTGTGCCGGACGCAGCGCCAAAATAGGCGATGCCGGCCTCTTGATTGTCGGCGCAGACGTTCTTTTCCAACGTGGGATGGGCCTCCTCATCCACGACAATGCCATGCAACTGGTTCCGTGAACACTCGTTTTGGTGCGCCAGTCCACCGGCCTGGCCGACGAACACGATACCAATCCCCTCATTATCCGAACAGACATTCCCCTCTAACAGCGGCCGGGCCTGCCCACCGATGTAGATGCCGGTCTTTTCATTTCCCGTGCACGTATTCCGGCGGGCCAGCCCGCCTGCATCCCCCCAGTAGGCGATCCCATCCCAATGGTTGTTCACACAGACGTTCTCCGTCAGCGTTGGCTCGGCCAACTGATCCAGGTAGACACCCACCACATTCCTGGTACATTGATTCTGAAAGGCCATCCCACCCGCCTCGTCAAAATATCCGATCCCCACTCCTCGATTGTTAATCACGGCGTTGGACTCTAGGCGCGGCTGGGCTTGGTCTCTCACGGCAATGCCCATACTGTCATTCTCCGTCACAGTGCTATCCTTCACCAGGCCGGTCGTGTTCCCCTCCAGCCGCAGCCCGATGCCCATCCCTTGATCTCCCTCATCAACTCCTCCGGCAAACTGGCAGCCCACAAATGCTATCTCTCCCCCCTCCACGATCACCACATCCCCGACAGCTTGGCCCTTGCGCAGAAAGGTGATGCCCTCGGCCGCGAACGGCCCCTCACCGACGAAACGGACCACGTAATCACCAACTTGACCGACGATGGCCGTGTTTTCGATCCCCACTCCTACCAATCGAACCGGCTTATCAATGTCCAGCGGCCCTGCCACGAAAAAGATGCCCGTACCCAGCTGGATTACCGCGCCATCCGGCACATTCTGGATCGCTTCCTCCAGCGTCGCGTAATGACCACTACCGTCAGCGGCCAGATGGAAAGCGACCGGCGTTGGGGTCGCCTCTGGCGTGGCGGTCAGCACTGGCGTCGGGGCCGGCCCCGTCGGCTGACACGCAGTCAACAGCAGCCCCACCCCCACGCAGATAGCTAACAGACCGCGTTTCCTCACGGCCCATTCTCCCCTGCCTCTGGCGCTCGATACGCCTCCGTGCCCCAAATCACCACGATTTCCCCAAAATAGATGCGATGATAGTGCTGCTGGGGATAATTCTTCTCAATCGTGGGATCGAGAAAGTGAGCCGGCTCCATGTCATCCCAATAGATTTTGCGGCACTCGACGATCAACTCCGCCTCGGCATACCCGGGAGCCGCCACCTGAGAGGAACGAATGGGCGTGAGCCGGGCCTGAGAGAGCTTGTCCCCATCCCGCCCCGACTTGGTGCCCATGACCTGGAGCGCCGAGCGACGTTCCTGCGGAAACGCGCACAGGGTGAACGTGTCGTACTCCTCGATGAACCCATAAGTATACCGAATCGGGCGCACCACGACTTGAGCAAAGGGTCTGCTCCACATCGTGCCAAAACTGCCCCACCCCACTGTCATCCCGTTGAACTGCCCGGTCGAGAAATCGCCGGCTGTCAACAACAGCCACTGCGTATCCCACAGGTGATGGGCTTGGACCAACAACTGATCGAATGGAATTGCTTTCCGCGTCGTCATAGATCACCTCCTCAGCGATGATTGAACTTGTAGATTATACTACATCCCCATCGACGCACCAGCTTTACTCCACCACGCTGAATGCGCCAGCGACGAAGGAATCCCCCACCGGTCGGCCGCGCTCATCCAGAACCGGCAAACGCTCCATCGTCGTCAGCAGATACCACCCCACCTCGACCCGGTAGGATCCCGGCGGGGCAGCGGCGGATACTCTGACCCGGTAAGGATCGAAGACCTCCTCACCGACATTCCACTGGCTGGTGGGGTAAGTGCCCTGCACCGGCCACGCGTCCTCCTGCCCGTGCAACTGTCCGTCCGGGCCGATCAACTGCACAAAGACGGTGTAATCCTGCTCCATCCCGCGCAGCGCCCGCCAGCGCAGGGTCACGGGAATCTCCTCCCCCGACCGCGCCTCCTCGCCGTCAACCTCGACCTCGGCCCCCAGGAGCAGCACCAGGCCCGCAAAATTCGCCTCTCCATCCCAGGCCGGCGACACCTCGACCGAGGCCAACGCACAATCGTCCACTGCCGGGGCCAGCCACCCACAATGCACCGCTGCGCCCCTCATACCCACGTGCAGGGTATAGCGACCGGCCTCCTGCGGCGCAGTGATGACGTAGCGACTGCACACCATCCCGGCAGCCAGGGGAAACACAGCCCCTCCCGCCTCCTGCCCCCTCTCATCCACCCACACCAGGCGGATTTCCCTGTCCTGCTCCACACCACGCCAGGCCAGAGCGACCACGAAGGGAGAGCCAGCCATCCCCTCGCCGGCCTGATCGTGCCCCGTCAGCCATTCGCCCCCGGAGAAAAGGGAGCGCCGCCGCTGAGGGAGCGCTGACCCGACAGCCGAGCGCATCCCCTCCCCGACATCCAGCCGGTCCAAGGTCAGCCACTCTGCCGGCCCACCATCCACCGCCAGACCCCGCTCCACAAAGGGCGGAAACAGCCCGACCTCCACTGTATACCTCCCCGGCGGCAGCCAGGGCGGCGGTGACAGGGCGTGGTAATCCGAGATGACCGCCTCCACGGGCCAACCGTTGGTCGGGTACAGCCCTCCCACCGGACGCACGCCGCCGCTCTCCCACTGCACCTGTCCGGCCTCGTCCACCAGCCGCAGCCGCACGAGAAAATCGCCGCTCACCGGGGCCATCGCTTGCCAGTAGAGCGTCAAGTGGTACAGCGGCCTGCCCAGAGGGTCAGGGTCCAGTTGACGGCCCAGCAGTCGAATCTCGGTCCCCAAGTCTGAGGGCGAGCCGCTCCCGGCAGGGACGACGACCTCCGCCGATGGGCGCTGGTTCACCTGCACCACCGGGCCCACTGAACGCAGGAACAGCCCCCCCAGGTTGGGCAAGTACCGCGCCAGGTAGACCGTCTGGTCCGCTCCCAGGCGAGCGGCCAATTCCTCATGGTACTGCGCTTCGGTCCCCAACAGCAGAATGTCGAGGTCGGGACGCAGTCCTTCGATCTGCTGCACATAGTACAGCGGCGCGAACTTGGTCACGTCGGCCAGCACTGCGCTGTTCGGTTCCAGCGGCAAGCTCAGCACGTACTCGCCCCAGGCATCTCCCCCCTGGTTCTGACTCTGATCCACGCGGGGGAAATTTGTCCAGATCGCGCTGAGGGGCAGCAAACACGCCACCCCTGCACCGACCAGCGCCCCCCACCGCCCTGCCAGAGCCGGTCGGCGGGGACAAAGCGCCGCGCAGCACCGAGATAGACCGGCGATACACCAGTCGAGGCCCAGGCCCAGCCACAGGGCCAGGACCCCGTGCGCCGGGAGGACAAAGACCGAGACGTCGGCGACGTAATAGTCGAGGCCGTAGAGTACAAAACCCAGAAACGTCACACCGGTCAGCACAAACGCCCGCAGATGTCGGATTCCCAACCGCGCCGTTCCCACCGCCGCCAGCCCCAGACCGGCCCACCCGAAAGGCTCGCGCAGCAAACGCCCGACGATGGTCCAGCGAACAGGATCGAGCCACCCGTCGAGCCGCAGCGCCCCGTGAAACTGGTCCCCTGTGACATAGGCCAGGAACTCGGCCAACGTCATCCTCGCGCCATCGTTCAGAGCCGGCCAGCGCAGCGGGATGAACAGGTAGACCGAGAGACCCAGGAGCATCAGGCCGCCCGCGACGAGCCAATCTACCGTCCGTCCCCGGGGTCGCTCCCACAGCCAGGCCAGAGTCACCGCCGGCAGCAGCAGGGCCGTCGTCAGGTGATTGGTGAAACTCAGCCCAATCAGAAAACAGATCACCTGCCAGCGCCGCGTTGGCTTCCAGCCGGGGATGGGAAAGAGCAGCAGCCCCAGAATCACCACTACGAACCAGTGGTGAAGGGCGTACACCTCGGCCACCACCGCCTGCGACCAAAAGACAGGGGAAACGGCCAGGCCCAGGGCCGCCGCCAGGGCCGCGGGCCATTCCAGTCCTTCCTGGGGTGTTCCAAGGTCCAACAGCAGTTGGCGCAGCAGGAGAAAGAGAGTTAACACGGCCGCCGTGGCATAGACGGCCGAGGCCAGATTCACCCGCCATGCCACGTTCCCCAACGGCAGCCAGGTGAACGGCTTGGTCAACAAAACGTACAGCGGGTAGCCGGTGGGATGTGCCACGCCCAAGGCCGGCACCACGACCTGGAATTCAAACGTATCCGCCTGGCCCACCGAGGGCAGCAGGGTGCGCCAGTAGAGCACCCCCACCGCCAGTCCCAGGAGGAGGAGCTGCCATCCCCGCCTGATTGAGGGGAGCATAAAGAGACCGCTCAACACCAGGCCACCGATCAACAGCACGATCCCCGCCAAGGGGTTGGGTGTTATTCCACTGACGTACAAAAGGGGAAAAACCAGGGGCAAGAGCGATGATGGACGAAAGCACAAGCCATTCGAGTCGCACTCTGGGGATCTTGGGCGAGGTCCCAGGTCGAAGGCGAGAAGAGCGGTTATTCCAGCGCACACGACAGCTACCGCCACGACGGCCCAGCCCGAGCTGTGAAACAGAGGGCAGAACCCCGCTTCGGCCCACAGGCGGGCCAGCCCCAACCCCCAGATGCCTCCGGTCACCGCCGCTCCGATCAGACGGAGCAGAGGCTCACTCATCACCCTCTTCAACGTCGTCAACCTGGTCGAGGCCGAAATAGTGTTCCAGGATATCGTGAGCCACCGGTATCGCCGTGATCGATCCCTCTCCTCCGTTGTACAAGAACACGATGACCGAAACCTCTGGTTCTTCAACCCCCTCCCGCGAAGCATAAGCAGTGAACCAGGCGTGCTCCGGCTGGTCATGTTTGCCCGGGGTACCACACATGATGTCGTCGCAGAACTGGGCGGTGCCGGTCTTGCCGGCGACGTGCAGCCCTTCGATCTGGGTGCGCTGGGAAGTCCCGTAGGCCACCGCGCCCTCCATCCCCTGCCGGACGAGGGACCAATGCTCAGTGCTGATGGGCAGCGTCCGTATAATCTGCGGTTCGAACGCCTCCACGACGTTCCCCTCGGCGTCAGTCAGGTGATGGACGATCTGCGGACGGTAGAGGATGCCCCCGTTGGCGACCACGTTGACCGCGTTGAGCATCTGGAGCGGCGTCACCGTCATAAAGCCCTGCCCGATGGATAGGTTGTAGGTATCGCCAGTAGACCATGACTCGCCAAACGTCAGGCGCTTCCAATCTGCCGTGGGCACCAATCCCCTGTCCTCGGCTGTCAATTCCACGCCGGTCAGCTCACCAAACCCGAACAACCGGGCATACTGGGCGATCCCACTCACCCCCAATCCCCGAAAATTATTCTCTTCGAACCCGCCTCCCGCCTTGTAAAAGAAAACATCACACGAGTGGGCAATCCCTCCGACCACATCCAGAGACCCGTGCCCGCCCTTGTTCCAGCAGTAAAAGGGCTGCGCCATACCGGGATCGTTAGGATAATACTTGTTGGGCAGCACGATGCGACCCGCGCAGTTGAAACGGGTATATGAGCTCAACACCCCCTCCTGGAGCGCTCCCGCCGCCACCACGATCTTGAATACTGACCCTGGCGGCAAACGATCCGAGATGGCGTGATTGAGGGTGGGACGATGAGGATCGCTGGCCAACCGCTCCCACTCCAGTGCCGAGATTCCCCTGGCGAACATGTTGTTGTCATAGGTCGGCAGACTGACCATAGCCAGAATCGCCCCCGTCTGCGGATTCATCACGAGGGCCACACCGCGTGGCGAGTTCACGCTCGGCAAATCCATCTGGCGTTGCAGCGTCTCGGCGACGAACGCTTGCAGATCCAGGTCCAAGGTCAAGTACACGTTGTGCCCCGGCACCGCCGCAGCCGGCTCCGACACCACGCGGATCAGGCGGCCCAAGACATCTTCCTCGATAATGCGCTCTCCCTTCTGCCCCCGCAGCAGGTCCTCGTAGGTCGCTTCGACGCCAGAGACACCAAGACGGTCTGTGGCCGAATCATAGCCTCGGGCGATGTACTCCTCCTCCTGTTCCCCAGGGATGGGCAGCATATATCCCAAAATCTGCGACACGAGCTCGCCATAGGGGTACTCGCGAGCCGATTCCACCTCCACCGACACGCCCGGCAGCAGCAGAGTCTGCTGGGCTACCATCAAGGCCACGTCCCGCTCCACCCCTCGCTTCACGACCAGGGGATGATAGGGAGCGACCGACGCCCTTTCGACCAGTTCCCGCACCCCTATCCGGGAATCTCCTCCTCCCGTGCCCGTCCCAGAGGTCGCATACGGCATGTTGAGCATCATCGCCAGGCGAATGAGCACATCCTCCGCCTCGTGCTCGTCATTGGGCAGGGATGCCGGAACGACTGTGATGTTGAAACTGGGAACGTTACGTACCAGCGGCTTGCCACTACTGTCGTAAATGATCCCCCGCGCGGCGGGAACCTTGATGGGGCGCGTGCTCTGCCGCTCCGCCCGAGTTCGATATTCCTCGCCCTGCACAAACTGCAAGTTCCACAACTGCAGACCAAAGGCGGCGAAAATCACCACGATCAGAAAAGCCAGCAGGACGACTCGCGGCGCCTTTCTGAGCATTGCCCAGCGAGCTTGCCATCCGCCCTGGGTGACCGCTTGTTTTTCCCGCGTGTTGGAATCAGAGCTCACAGTGCGAACCTTTCCCGCCGCAGACTACGGTCCAGCCAGATCAATGGGCGTTGGACAAAAGGAGCCAACAGCGCGTTGAGCAGCGCCGATGGGCCCACCACTCGCAGGATCACCCCCACCCAGTCCAGGCCATATCCGGTCCAGGCGAGGACGAGCAACAAAACCACGTGAAATACCACCGTCGCAAAAAACGTCGAGAGCAGCAGCAGAACGGTTGGCGAGCCAAGTCCCCGCCCCCACGGCTGCCCGGCCAGGAATGTGGCCGTCAGCAGAGCCAGCACGGTCGCACCCAGCGGCCCCCCAGAGAGCAGATCCACCACCAGGCCGCCAATAAACGCCCACACCGCCCCTTCTCCCACGCCCCGCACGCCGGCCCACACCAACACGACCAGTAACACCAAATCAGGGCGCGCCCCCCACAGGTCTAGCTTGGTCAGCAGCACGCTCTGGATCAAGGCGACTCCGGTCAGCAGCGGTACGGTAAGATAGACCTCGATGGCATACCCCCTCTCAGTACCACCTACTTGTCCCCCTTCGTCACTCGACCTCGACCGGAACTGGCGCAAAGTCGGTGATGACCAATACTAATTCCAGCCGCGCATAATCTACCACTGGCCGCACGATGGCAGCCTGAAACGACTCATAGTCGGTCTGCTGCACCTCGACCACCTGACCGACGACCAGATCCTTGGGGATGAATCCTCCCAGCCCAGAAGTCAACACCCGGTCCCCCACGTTAATCGTCTCTTCCTGGCGAATGTACTCCATCCGCAGTGTGCCATCCGACTGCCCCACCACCAGCCCAGTCGCCCGGGAGGTCTGAAGAAGAGCGGCGACCGCGCTCTGCGGATCGTTGAGCAACTGCACCTTGGCCGTGCGTGGAGCTACCTCCGCAATGCGCCCGATCAGCCCCGGACCGCCGCTGGTGACCGGCATCCCGACCTCGACACCGTGCTGCGCTCCCACGTTGATGGTGACGTAACGCAGATAGGGATTCGGCTCTCCGCCTACCACTTCCCCACACGGATAGGTTTCGCAGGCCTCCTCGCGGCTGACCACATCCGCTCCCACGAACGCCGAGATCGGATACTCGCTCACAAAATTCAACAAGGCCCGGTATTGCTCGACTTCCGCCTCGTATTCTCGCAGACGCACGTTTTCGACCGTCAGCGCGTCCGCCTGGGCCTGCAACGCTTCGAC
>DSDT01000148.1 GCA_011048615.1 Chloroflexota bacterium
CCGGCGTCGTCCCCTACTATGGCAAGACCACCGCCGGCCGCAAGCGCAAACGCGGCGAGGCCGTCTCGCTCTACCCCGGTCAGCACGAGCCCCTCATCTCGATGGAGGACTTTCAGGCCGCCCAGGTGCTGCGCGATCAGTTGGCCCGCCGGGCCCGCCACCCGACGACGGGCGAACCCACCGTCCACCCTCTCTCCGGCATCATCCTCTGTGCTTCCTGCGGACGACCGATGCGGGCCTCCAGCACCGCCAGCCACCGCTACTACCGGGACGTCACCCGCATCGAGCATCGGGGCGAGTGCGACCAACCCACCCTGCCGGCCGAGGAGATCGAGGCTCAGGTCGTCGAGTGCCTCCGCGACCTGGCCTGCGCTCTGCCCGCCGATTGGCGGGAGCGGGTGCTGGACGAGCTGATCCCGCCCGAACAGCAGGCCGAGATCGAAGAGCGGGAGCACGACGCCGAGGCGCGCGTCGAGCGGGCCACGCGCCTGTACCTGGAGGGGCACATCGATCACGACCGCTTCCTGGAGGAAAAGCGCCGCGCCCAGGCGGTCATGGCTGATTTGCATCCCGCGCAACTTGATGCTATAATGAGAGTAGGAGCAATCCTGGAGGCTTTCGACCGACATTGGGAGGATGCCTTAGAACCCTTACAACAAAACAGACTCCTGCGATTGGCCCTCGCAGGAGTCCATGTCCAGGGATATCAGCTAACCGCTATCCAGGCTACTTTAGCTTTCTACCCGCTGGCGCGACTTTGTCGCAGCGGGAGCGACGGGATTCGAACCCGCGATCTCCGGCTTGACAGGCCGGCATGTTAAACCACTACACTACGCCCCCAAGCAGCTAGCATCATACCACAAATCTCCAATCTGTCAAACTGCGCTCACCCTCCCCACCCTCCTCCCAGCTAGGGTAATAACGGAAAGATCAGCAGTCCGACCACGTTGTACAAGGCGTGCAGCAGAATGCAGGAAGTTGTATTCTCCCGCTGCCGCAGCCAGCCTAACGCCAGCGCCCCCAGAAACACCTCCACCGCCGCCAACGTGAACCCGTACTGAACGTGCGCAGCGGTAAAAATTACGGCCGTCAGCCAAAAACCAAAGCGCGGCTGCAAAGCCCCTCGAAAGAACAACTCTTCCACCACGCCGGCCACCAGGCTGACCGCTATGCCCTGCCAGACGCCCATCGCTCCACCGTACAACACCTCACCCAACGCCATCATCATCTCGTAACTATCGGGCGCCAACAATCGCCACACCCAATCGAGACCATAGTAAAGCGCCAAGATGACGGCCGCCAGCCCCACCGTCAGCCCCAACTGCCGCCAGGTCATCCGCTCCAGGCCGAGCCGCCGCCACGTCTCGCGCGGCGAGCGCCGAATCATAAACCCCACACCAGCCAGCGCAAACAACACAATGGGCACATTCGACAGCACCAAATCCATGAAAGGAATCTGCGCGGTGCTGGCAGCCATCACCTCCAGCCCGCCAATCAGCGGTACCTGCGCAAGATTGAGGCCCACTGCCAAGACCGCCAACCCCAACGCCAGCGCGTGAATGTGCGATTCAGCACGGATGGAAATGAACCGTGCCAAACACCGCCGCACCATCGGAAGCAGGGCCAGGGGGACCAGCAGGGCCGTTCCAGCGACCAGGAGCCCAAAGAGGTCCAACTGCACCGCCTCCAGCCCCGGATACTGGGACCAGGGCAAACCTCGAGCGCCCAAGATCTGACTGGCTAAAAGGGCTGCCAAACCGACCAACAGCGCTATCCCATCCAGCGCCAGCAGCATACCATAAGCCGCCCAGCGCGCCCAGCGCGACCGATCGCTCCATTGGGCGAGCAAGGCAATCATCAGAAAAGGCACATAGGCCAACAAGCTCATCAACATTGCGAACACCTCGCTGGTCATCACCACACCCGGCAGATCAGCCCCTTCAGATACGCCCCTTCGGGAAAGGTCAAAGCCACGGGATGGTCGGCCCCCTGCGCCAGGGAACCAACGATCTGCGCGTCCCGCCCGGCGTCCACCGTCGCCCCAAAGACGATCTTTTGGAACAAGTCGGCCGAGACAGCGCCGGAGCAGGAACAGGTAAAGAGCACTCCGCCCGGCCTCAGCAGCTGAAACGCCAGCAAGTTGACGTCCTTGTAGGCCCGCGACGCCCGCCTCACCTCACCTCCGCTGGCGGCCAGTTTGGGCGGATCGAGCACCACGACGTCAAAGCGCCGTTCCTGAGCACGATAACCGCGCAGCACGCTGAAAACATCTCCCTCTACGTATTCGACACCGCAGCGACCGGGAGCGGCGCTATCCAGATTCCGCCGCGCCAACGCCAGCGCCGGCGCCGAACTATCCACCAGCGTGACCGTCGCCGCTCCACCCGCCTCCGCATAGACGCTACACGCCCCGGTGTAGGCAAAAGCGTCCAACACCTCCGCCCCCGCACACAACCCCGGCAGCCGCGCTCGATTCTCCCGCTGGTCCAGGTAGAACCCGGTCTTGTGACCGTGCCGCACATCCACCAGGAACGAATGTCCATTCTCCAACATCTCGATCCATTCCGGCGGATCCTCGCCCCACAGCAGCCCTGTCCGCTCCTGCAGCCCCTCCTTGGCCCGCGCGTCCACGTCCGAACGCTCGTAGATGCCCTGGGGCGAAAGCACATCCACCAGCGCCGCGACCATCTCGCCCCGCCGCCGCTCGACGCCCAGCGTGAGGAACTGGACCACCAGCCAGTCGCCGTACCGGTCCACGACCAACCCCGGCAGATAATCCGACTCGGCGTGCACCAGCCGATAGCCCGTGCTCCCGGCCAAGGCGACCAGGGACTGCCGGGCAGCGACGGCCCGCTCCAGTCGTCGGCGCCAGAAATCGGCATCCACCCCCTCGTCCCGCTCCCAGGTCAACAAGCGGACCGCGATCTGGGAGCGGCGGTTGAGATACCCCCGCGCCAGCCAGTTGCCGCCGGCGTCCTGCACCTCAACCACGTCCCCGTCCGCCGGGTCGTTCTCGACCCTCTCTATCGCCCCGGAAAAGACCCAGGGATGGCGCTGCTGCACCGGCTTGGCGCGACCTCGCTTGAGCCTGACGCAAGCACTCACGCGATCACACCCAGTTCACGTCCCGCTCGCTCGAAGACGTCCAGCGCGTAAGCGATGTCCGCTTCCGAGTGGGCCGCTGTCACGTTCGCCCGCAGCCGGGCCAGCCCAACCGGGACCGCCGGCGAGACGACCGGCAGCACAAAAATATCCTCATTCTGGCACAGCCGGGCCATCTGGTAGGCCCGCTCGTCCTCACCGCAGATGATCGGCACGATAGGCGTCTCGCTGTTCAACGTGTCGAAACCACGCGCTCTGAGGCCATCCAGGAACAATGCGACGTTGCGCTGGAGACGTTTGACCCGCTCCGGCTCCTCCTCCATCACCTCGAACGAAGCCTGGGCAGCAGCGACCTGAGCCGGCGGCAGCGCGGCCGAGAACACGAACGCCCGCGCCACGTGCTTGAGATAGGTGATCAAGTCCAGACTCCCGGTCACATAGCCGCCGACACTGGGAATCGTCTTGGAGAGGGTGCCCATCTTGATGTCAATGCCATCCTGCAGCCCAAAATATTCCTCGATGCCGTGCCCTGTCTCGCCCAACACCCCCAGACTGTGAGCCTCGTCCACCATCAACAGCACATCATACTTGCGGCACAAGCGAATGACCTCTGGCAAGTTGATGATATCGCCATCCATACTAAAGACAGCATCTACGATGACCAGCTTGCCAGCCTCCGGATCAATGTTCCGCAACCGCTGCTCCAAACTCGCCATATCATTATGCGCAAACCGCGCGAACTTGGCCCCGCTGAGCAAGCAGCCGTCCACAATGCTGGCGTGGTTGAACTTGTCGCAGACGACCACGTCGTGGCGGCCCACCAACGCTGAGACCGTCGCCAGATTGGTGACGTAACCGCTGGAATAGACGATGGCCGCCTCGCTCCCCTTGAAGCGGGCAATGGTCTGCTCCAACTCGTTGTGCAGGGGCAGCGTGCCGGCCAGGATCCGCACCCCGTGGGTGCCACTTCCGTACCTGGCGACTGCCTCCTGGGCCGCCGCGCCGATCGTGGGATGCCCCAGCAGGTCGAGGTAGCTGTAGGAGGCAAAGTTGAGCATTCGCCGCCCCTCGGTCGTGACCCAGGCTCCATTCACTTCCTCCAGGGGACGCAGGTAGAAATAGAGACCTGCTTCCTGAAGACCGCCCACCCGCTCATTCATCTCGTCAATACGCTTTTGAATCGAATTCACCAATCTCCTCTCGATAAACAACCGCCAACAAAACCGCCCATCAACCGACCTGTCATCTCAATCCACTCCCATCCCGATCATCTCGGCCAACCGCTCCTCGCCGATCATTGGGACCTCCAACTGCTGCGCTTTGCGATACTTGGCACCGCCGGGCGACTCCCCTACGACCAGGTAATCGGTGTTGCGACTGACGCTCCCCGTCACCTTGCCGCCGTGCTGCTCGATCAACGCCGCCACATCGCTCCGCGGCCGGGAGAGGGTACCCGTCATGACAAAGGTCAGCCCCGCCAACGATCCCCCCTCCGCTGGCCCGATCTCCTCCTCCTGCTCCAGCTCGACCCCGGCCCGGCGCAGCTTTTCCACAAACTCGCGGTTGCGCGCCCGTCCAAACCAATCCACAATCGCCTCAGCCGTATGCGGCCCCATCCCCTCGATGCTCTCCAACGCCTCCCGCCCGGCCTGGGCCAGCTCGTCCAGCGTGCGATAGTGTTGGGCCAACAACTGGGCGACCGTGGACCCCACCCCCCGGATGCCCAGCGCCGCGATGACCTGGGCCAGCGGCCGCTCCTTGCTCGCTGCGATAGCCGCCAGCAGATTGTCGGTGCTCTTCTCGGCAAACCCCTCCAACCCCAGCAGGTCTTCCCGCCTCAAATAGTAGAGATCGGCAGCATCCCGCACCAACTGGTGAGCGACGAACGTCTGCGCCGTCCGCTCTCCCAATCCCTCGATGTCCATCACAGCGGCGAAATACCTCACCCGCCGCACCCGCTGCTCCGGACAGGCTACGTTGACGCAGTAGACCGCCACCTCGTCCTCGGCCGAATCCACCGGCTCGCCGCAAGATGGGCAGACCTCGGGCAGTCGGTAGACCCGCTCCTCCCCAGTCCGCCGGGCCTCCACCGGCCCGACGACGTAGGGGATGACGTCCCCCGCCCGCCGCACGATCACCCAATCCCCGATGCGAATGTCCTTGCGCTGCAAATCCTCAAAGTTGTGGAGCGTGGCCTTTTGGATGGTCACGCCACCGACCTGCACCGGCTCCAACACCGCGTACGGAGTCAGCGCGCCGGTCCGCCCCACGTTGACGCCGATGTCGAGCAAGCGGGTCGTCGCCTCCCGACCGGGGAACTTGAACGCCACGCCGCCCCTCGGAGCGCGCCCCACCACACCCATCGCCGCCTGCGTCGCCAAGTCGTCCACCTTGACCACCAGGCCATCCACTTCATAAGGGACCGTGTCCCGCCGGCCAACCCACGCCTTGCAGGCGGCGACTACCTCATCCAGCGATTCGTAGCGCGCGTTGTAGGTCGAAACCGGAAAGCCCAAGGCCCGCAGGTAGGCCAACGTCTCCCACTGTGTCGGCGGCGTCGACCCATCCGCCTCCACGATGGCGTAACAGAGCAGCGTGATGGGGCGCTCGGCTGTGACGCGCGGATCGAGCTGCCGCAGACTGCCCGCCGCCGCATTGCGCGGATTGGCGAACAGCTTTTCCCCCGCCTCGGCCTGGCGACGGTTCAGCGCCTCAAAATCCTCGATCAGCATGATCGCCTCACCCCGCACGACCAATCGGCGCGGGGGCCGAGGCCCACCGGAGACCACCGGGATGCGCAGCGGCAGACTGCGCACGGTGCGCAGACCGCTCGTCACGTCCTCGCCCACCCAACCATCCCCCCGCGTCGCGCCCAACGTGAACAGGCCATCTTCATAGTGCAGCACCACCGTCAGCCCATCCAGCTTGGGCTCCACCACCCAGGCCAGCGGCGGCGCTCCCTCGGGCAGAAATTTACTCACCCGCTCCCACCAGGCCCAAATCTCGGCCCCATCGGTCGCCTTGTCCAGACTGAGGATCGGTGCGGGATGCTCCACCTTGACAAACCCCTCGGCCGGCTGCTCCCCCACCCGCTGGGTGGGAGAATCGGGCGTGACCAGCTCTGGATATTCCTCCTCCAGCGCGCGCAGCTCGTCCATCAGCCGATCGTACTCGGCATCGCTGACCACCGGATCGTTCAGCACGTAATACCGATAATTGTGATAATTGATCTCGTCGCGCAGTCGCTCGATCCGCCCCACGACCTGCTCCACGCCCCCAATCTGGTTCATTCCACCTCCTCCGCTCGGCTCGCTACGGATGCTCGACCGGCTCTAGAAAATTTCCCACCGCCCACCACGTCCGATCGGCATTCTCCCGGTCCTGCACCTGCCACCACTCGGATCCCCCGGACGCCGTCGGCCCGGCCACGACGACGAACACCTCTCCCTCCTGCGCTACGTCCACGCGGGTGTAATTCTCGCCGGGACCGGCCCGCAAACTCAGACCGTATCCGTCGGTACCGGAAACCCGCACGTACCGCCCGATGGCGATGCCCGGCGAGACCGTCGGCAGGGGCAGAGGGGGCGCTTCCAGGGTGGGCGTCGGCGTGGCGGTCCAGGCGATGGTCGGGGCCGCGGTCGGCGTCCAGATGATGAGAGTCGGGATCGGTCTATCGCCGGCGAACTGTCCGCGCAGCAGAAACAGGGCCCACAGGCCGCACACCGCCAGCGTCAGCAGGACCACCATCCCACTTATCGCCCATCCCCGCATCGAGTCGCCTGTCTGCCTGGCAGATCGCTGCTCTTCCGCCTCGACGCGCCGACTGAGGACCGTTTTGTCCATCCAATCGTCATCCCGCATTGATCTCCTCCCGGTGCCCCCTCTCACTTGCCAGACA
The DNA here is from genome assembly GCA_011048615.1 of Chloroflexota bacterium. GTDB lineage: Bacteria > Chloroflexota > Anaerolineae > B4-G1 > B4-G1 > DSDT01. The sequence continues at coordinate 7,001 of DSDT01000148.1, forward strand.
TGATCCACGTCTCGTACATCATGGGCAAACGATCGAATCCCATCATGGTCATTGCGCGGGGATTGACCTGCCGCACCTGGCGAAACGCCTCGTCGGAGGACAGCCCGTGGTACCGAATTAGATAACCGGCAAACACCGCCCCCGTGCGGTCCTTGCCGGCCCGACAGTGCACCAAGGTGGGCCGGCCGGCCGCCAGCTCGGTGGCGACGATGTCCACCACAGTCAACATCTCCCGCACCAATCGAAAACGGAGCCCATCAAAGAAGGCGAATCCAGTCATCGGCACGTGGTAATGCTGAAATCCCGCTGCCTGAATCGCCGCACTATTCACCCGAACCAGCGAGACGATGGTGCGCAGCCCCACCTCCCACATTTCCTCCAGGTCCGAGAGCAGTCCAGCCTTGCGCCGCCCGGCCAGCAGACCGGGTATCACCCAGTAAAACTCGCTCACTCATCCACCTCCTCAATCGTTACAGATACATCATCCACGTACAGCGCCGCCGTGTCGTCGTCGCCGTCGTTCCGCACACCGAGATAAAGCCTCACTTCCTGGCCCCGGTAATCCCCCAGGGCGTATTCCCGCTCCTCCCACACCCGCGCGTCCGACTGCCAGCGCTCCAGCGTGTGGAGGGCTCCTGCCGCGTCCCTCACGCTCACGTAATACCAATCGTCCGAGTCGCCTCCTCCCCCGATGGGATAAGCCCACAGCCGCAGCGTGACGGTGACGCCGGACGGCACGACAAACGTCTGAGCCACCGACGAGTACGAGTAGGCATTGCTCCCCGCTTCCTCTGGCAGAATCCCCATGCGGGCGCTCCGCGCACCGGAACGCGCCCGCTCTGTGTCATAGACGGCCAACTGGTTGAGCGTCCAGCCCTCATCGGTCTCGAAACCGCCGTTCACCAACACCGCCGCTCCCGCCGGGGCCAGGTTTCGCATCACCACCGGCAGCCACGCGTTGTACTGCCGGACCGCAAATGTCGCGGTGACCCAGCCCGAGCAATTGCCGGCCGCGTCCCAGACCTGCACCCCCCACCTGTGCCACCCCCCGCCGAGGCGAGCTGCTGTGTACGTCGTTCGCGTCGTCGTATAGAATTGACCATCCAACTCGGCCACGTAAACCAACGGCGACCCCGTATCCGACAGGATCGGCTGCCACACCAGCGCCACCTCCGGCCGCGCCGGGAGGGTCACCCCACCCGTCGGCGTGATCAGCACCGTGCTGGCCGGCGGACGGGTGTCGTAGGTAAAACCGACCGCCGCCGGCGAGAGGTCCACCTCCCCATCCATCGTCCAGGACCGGGCCTGCAGATGATACGCACTGTCCTCCAACCAGGGCAGCGGATAGGACCAGTCTGCCATCCCCGCCGCCGTCACCCAGGTAGTGGCCGTCACCCAGGCCGAACCTGTGATCCAGGCTGAACCGGTCACTCCCTCTGTCCCCGCCACCCAATATCGGCCATCCACTGCCCGTTGAATCTGCACCTCCACGCGCTCCAATGTGACCCCCTCCGCCTCCGCCGTGCCCGCGAACAGGGGCCGGCGGTTGTGGGCACTGCCATCGGCCGGAGCCGTGATGACCGTCTCGACGGAGGGATAGCAGAACGTATCGGTCACCCAAGCCGAGCGATGACCGGCTGCATCGAAAGCCCGCGCCCCCCAGGTCCGCCATCCCCCAGCGACGTGGGTGGGCGTGTACGCCGTCTGCGTGGTGGTGTAGAACCGCCCGTCCAGCATCACCTCGTAAGCGATCGGAGAGCCTCCGTCCGGTTCCACCGACGTCCACCGCAGCGTCACGCTCACCGGCGCGCGCAGGGCGATCCCGCCCGTCGGTGTGATCAACACCGGAGCAGCGGGCGGCAGAGTATCATAGGTAAAGACGGTCTCGGGCGGCGATTTGACCCCGCTCCCCTCTACAGTCCACGCCTGGGCGCGCACGGTATAGTCACCATCGCTCAGCGCTGGCAGCGGATACGACCATACCGCCGTCCCCGTCGCCGTCACCCACGCCTCCCCAGCTGTCCAACTGCCATCCGTCCAATATCCACCATCCCTCCCACGCTGCACCTGGACCTCCACCCGGTCCAGGATGGTCCCTCCTCCGGCCTCTGCCGTCCCGGCAAAGAAGGGCACGGTTATGTGCACACTCCCCTGGATTGGCGTCGTGATGTGGACTCTCACCGGGGCGGGCAAACACTGGCCCAAAAAATCCAACACCCGTCCCATCACGGCCGGCCGCTGATGGGGCCATATCGTCTCGAAGGGGAAGCCAAAATAGACCAACCGTTCACAACCAGGCGCATCACTCTCGTACTGCACCGCCGCCGTCCCCCCCAGGCCGCCGCTGTAACTCAGCGCCGCCAGCGAGCCATTGACCGCCAGCAGCCGGTCCGGGGAGTCGGCGTCGTACATCCCCTCAGCGTCAAATCGAAACGGTGGCAGGCCCTCAAAGATGGCCCCGTCGGTCGGCGTGACCAGGTAGGTCTCGGCATCGTCCCCGTCGTAAGACGCCCGCAAAACATCGGTGTAGAAATCTGGATCGCCCTCCAAATAATCCAGGTGCCAACCGATCTCTGTACCGCTCAAGAACAAGGCCCCGCCGCGCCCCAAAAACTCGGTCAGCGCCGCCCGCTCGACCGCGCTCAACGTCTCATCAGCAACCGATTCCTCGCCCAGCATCCAGACGACCACGGCGTAATCGTCGAGCCGCACCTCTCCCGTCTGCACCGCCTCGTTGCTGGCGCTGTCGAACGGATGGGTAATGACTTGGCCGTACTGGATCACGTAATCGTGCCGATTCATCCGGTCCAGCAGCATCCGGACGTTGTATCCCTCCACCGGGTCCACCTCCCGTACCCCCAGCGTGCGATTGAGCCGGTCGAATCCGTTGACCAGCAGCACGCCAGCGGCGACGCCGACCCGCACCCCCAGCACCTCCGTGGGCAAGGACTCGCCCCCCTCGTTGGTCGCCGCGACCCGCACGAACAGCAGGTCCCCGTCTGCCAGCCCGGTGATCGTATACGCCGTCATCCCCGTCACGGCCACCCCATTCGACCAGCCCAGGCCGTCGGCGCTGGTATAGACCCGGTAGCCGGTTGCCGCATCGCCGCCCAATCCGACCGCGTCGGTCACGGGCGGTGTCCACCGCACGACCACCCGTCCTGCGCCCGCATTGACGACGCACAGGTGAGTCGGCGGCTCTGGCAGCAGCGTCAGGTTCACCCCATCCCGCTGCTCAAAGTACCTGACGATCCCCTGGTACATCGCGCGGGCGGCCAACATGTTGAAATATGGCTCCTTGAGGGCGTCGGTATCGGTGGGATGGTCGTGAAAGGCCACCTCGACCAGCGCGCCCGGCATGCGGGCCTCGGGATCATCGTCCCACAGCAGGCGCAGTTCGCCCAGGTTTCTCTGCTTTTTCCCCCGGTCAACCCAACCGGCGTCCCAACCCACGCGCAGATCGTGCACCAGCTCGGTGTGGACGGCGTGGGCCAGCTCCAGACTGCCCTCGGTGCGGTCTAACCCTTCGCCATTGTGGACATAGGTCTCGCTGCCGCTGGCGCTGGTCTGGTAGCCGGTCGCGCCGTTCGAGTGCCAGGAGAGGTAGACGGCGTCGTCGCCGCTGCCGGCGTGCTCCCAGCGGGCATAGATAGGTCGGGCCGTCACGTCTCCCGGCGGCGCCCCCATCCCCATGCGCTGGACGTAGTAGAACGCGGCTACCTCCCACCAGGGCTTGTCCGGCGGATACGAAGCCGCCGTCTCGATCCCCTCCAGATCGTCGAACGCGCCGCCACCCAACCGCACCGCGTCCGCCACGACGACCCACCCGGCCTGCGCCGACAGATTGCTCAACGTGACTGTGGCCGCCTCTCCACCCCGGAAGCCAAAGGTGCCGAGGTAGTGCCAGGTCAGGCCGTGATGACGTTGATCCACCACCGCCGCTGTCTCCCCTCCGGCGTGGTGGATGGTGTACCGAGCATCGGACGCGCGATTGGAGCCGGGCCGGTACCAGACGTAGACCGCGTAGCGACCGTCAACGGGCGGCGTGATGGTCCACGTGGCGGAAGCCGTCGCCGTGCCGGTCACCGTCGGGGTCCAGCGGTAGCCGCCGCCGGCGTACCCCGTCCCGGTGACGGCTGCCGTCGCCCAGGCGCCAGTCTCGCGGTAGCCGCCGCCCGATGTAGGGGCGTCGTCGTCTACGATCAGCGCTGTCCCGCCCATATCGCGCTCCCGGGCCGGCCAGACCTGGGCTCCGGCATTCCACAAATAGCGCAGCAAATACTGGTTCACCGCTTCGGCGTTGTTATGATCCTCAATGATCGGGTCGGGATACGGCGGATACGGGTAGGGCGGACGCTGAGTGCGCCACGCGGCCGCGTAATCGCTCCACTGCCAGCCGTGCCCCGCGCTGACGTAAACCGTCTTGCCGCTGAGCGCTCCCGAGGGCTGGCCCCCGACGATGACGCTCGAGGGCTGGCCCAAATCCGGCGCGGACGGCCCGGGCGACAGATCCACTTGCTCCCCAGACAACACTGTCTCCTTGCGCGGCGCCGGCACAGCGGGCAGAAAGGCGGCCAGCGGCACGAACTCGCCCGTCGTGGGATGCCGCGCCTGGACGCGCAGGTCTCGCCAATCCACCGAGGCCAGCCGCAAGGTCCAGGCGATCTGCTCGACGATCATTTCAAAACCCTCGTGATCCAGGGCGCGCAGTCCCTCCGGTGGCACGTCCAAAAAGACGACCGCCGCGCCGTTGGCCTGTACCTCCAGCCGGTCCAGGGAAAAGCCGGCTGGGATGGCGGAGCGCAAGCCGCGCGCCCTCTCCGCCGGCGTGGGGCCGGTCATCAACAGGGAAAGGGCCGCCGCTGCATCCGACCGCTCCGGCAGTCCTGCAACCGACCGTTCGACACAGTTCACCCCCTGGGCGGACCAGAAACAGACTGCCGCGCTCCCCCGACTTTCCTCCTGCGGGGGAATCTCGGTGGGCGCGGCCGGTGCGGCAGCGGACGGGAGGATCGCGCAGACAGCCATCAGCAGCAACGCCGCCCCCAGCGCGCCCCCCAGCGCCAACCCGATCCGCACCCCACGACACCTCATATCCGTCTTCCCCCTACTCGCGCTGGGCGACCCAGTCCAACACCGCCTCGACGGGCCGGGTGTTCAACACGTCGGTCGGAGTGGCCCAGCCGCGCCGGGCCGTCGCCACGCCAAAAGGCAGCACAGCGAACCCGTCCCGGTGATGAGCGTCGGAGCTGATGACCAGCGGAACGCCCAGTTCCACCGCCCGCCGCACGTGCGCGTCCCGCAGGTCGAGCCGGCTGGGAGGGGATCTCTTCCAGCTCACCCGCCCGCCAGACTTCCTCCAGCGGCCGACCCAGAGCCGCGACGTTCTCGGCCGCCCGGCGATAGGCCATCACACGATGGTAATTCTCCCCTCGAATCGCCAGCATATCCGCCATCGCCACGAAAATCTCGGCTACCTGTTCGTTCGTCATCTCCCATCTCCATCTCGATACTCTGCAGCTGATTATACCCCATTCCTCCCGCTTGACAATGCCATCTTGGTAGAGTAAGATACCCGTCATGCTAAGCGCCGTGACGTTCGATTTTTGGGGCACCCTGTACCAGAATGCCTTTGCCAAGGAAGAGCGATTGCTCATGCTGCAAGAGGCCCTGGCCCAGCACCACCAACCCCGCTCATTGGAGGACTTGACCACCGCCTACGAGCACACCAGCTCGGTGTGGAGCCAGGTCTGGCAGGAGGAGCACCGTCCACTGCCCATCACACATTGGCTGGGCGAGATATTGATGTTTCTCGAGGCCAGTCTGCCGACCAGCGTGATGACAGACTTGGGACAGGACGTGGAACAGGTCTTTCTGCAAGGGGACACCCCCCACCCCGTTCCGGGCGTGGCCGAGGTCCTGCCCCGCCTGTCACGGCGGTATCGGTTGGGCCTGATCTCGGACACGGGGTTGACACCCGGCCGGGTACTGCGCCGAATCCTGCAGCGCGACGGCCTGCTGCGCTGCTTCGACGCCCTGACATTTTCCGACGAGACCGGAGCGACCAAGCCTTTCCCGGAACAGTTTCTGCGCACCCTGGAGGGACTGGGGGTTGATCCGGCGGAAGCGGCCCACGTCGGGGACCTGCCAGAGACCGACGTCATCGGCGCACAGCAGGCCGGGATGAAGAGTGTGTTGTTCCTGGGCGTGAGTGACCGTCAAGACGGCATCCCCCTGGCCGACGCTGCCTTCGAGACATATGACGAATTGGAAACCCTGTTGGAGAGATTATCATGAGCCTCTACGAATACGTCGGCAACCCCCACGTGCACACCAGCTACTCCGATGGTACTGCCATTCACACCGAAATCGCGCAGGCAGCGGCCAAGGCCAAGCTCGACTATGTCATCGTCACCGACCACAACGTGTGGGTGGATGGCTGCGAGCGGCACTATGGCCAGCTGCTGCTGCTGGTGGGCGAGGAAATCCATGACGTGCGCCGCCGTCCTCAGGCAAATCACTTGCTCGTCTACCAGGCCGAAGCTGAATTGGCCCGCCAGGCCTCGGACCCCCAAACCCTCATCAACGCGGTCAACGAACAGGGAGGATTCTGCTGCCTGGCGCACCCTTTCGAGTACGGCAGCTCCTTCTCTCCTGACCTGATGCCCATCCCGTGGGTAGATTGGGATGTAAATGGGTACGCGGGATTCGAGATCTGGAACTATATGTCCGAGTTCAAAGCCCTCGTGCGTAACAGACTGGCGGCGCTATTCTACGCCTATTTTCCCGCCACCGGCATCACCGGCCCCTTTCGAGCCACTCTCTACCAATGGGACCGCCTGCTGACCCAGGGCAAACGGATCGCCGCCATCGGCGGCGCCGATGCCCACGGCAATTCCTACACCCTCGGCCCCCTGAAGCGGACCGTGTTCCCCTACGCATATCTCTTCCGCTGCGTCAACACCCACATCATCACAGAACGTCCCTTCAATGGCGAACTGGCCCACGACAAGGAGTTAGTCTACGACGCCCTGCGGGCCGGACACACCTGGGTTGGCTACGACCTGTTGGCTCCCACCGCCGGCTTTCGGTTTCACGCCCGCAGCATCACCAACGAGGCGATTCTGGGGGATGAATTGGTGCGCACCGGCGCCACCAAGTTCTTCGTCCAGACCCCTCACGCGGGCAACATCCACCTGGTGCACAACGGGCGGGTCGTCGCCAGAGCCAGGGGCCAGCAGCTGCAATACACCAGCGCCGAGCCAGGCCCGTATCGGGTCGAGGTCTATCGCACCTATCGCATGGGCCGCCGGGGATGGATCTTTAGCAGCCCGATCTATGTGACGTGATCGAATCCATAGAAAAACCCACCACTCTATCACGAGGGTGGGTTTCTCCATGGAGGATCTACAAAGTATAAAATTTCGCAGGGTTTACACCAGTTCTTGGCCCGGTCCAACAGTAAAGAAATCAGCGTTCTTTTGGATGTCTTCCTCGCACTCTTCGGGTACGTCATCCTCGAAAAAGATCGCTTCGTTGGGACACTCGGCCTCGCAAGCCGCGCACTCGATACAGGTATCAGGGTTGATATAGTACAAGGGCCATTCCTCATCCCCCTCCACCGTATGGATCGAATCGGTGGGACAAACGTCCACACACAGCCCAGCCCGCTCACATTGACGGGTAATCACGTATGTCATCTTCTAACCTCCAATACTTGTGTCCAAAGATTACCGAGACGATTTTTCTATTTTAACGAGGATTTGAACCTTTGTCAAGATTGGTCCATCCACTCCGAAAACAACCCGAACGAGTTCGCGAGTCCTCAATTCGGCCATACGTGGGGATAAGCCTGGGCGTCGTGATCGTCTCGACGGCCGCGATTCTCATCCGCCTGGCCCAGGCTGATGCCCACTCCCTGGTCGTCGCCGCCTGGCGGCTGACACTCGCCTCCCTCATCCTGGCTCCCATCACCCTGCTCACCCACCGATCGGAACTGGGCCAGTTGACGCGCCGCGAGTGGGCCAGTATCCTGCTCTCCGGCCTGCTGTTGGCGATTCACTTTGCCGCCTGGATCACCTCCCTGGCCTATACCTCGGTGGCCGCGTCGGTCGTGCTGGTCTGGACCAGTCCCATCTTTGTCGGTTTGGCCTCCTCCCTGTTTTTAAAGGAGCCGCTCCCGCGCGGTATGACCGGTGCGCTGGCCGTCGCCATCATCGGCAGCGTCGTCATCGGCCTGGGGGATCTGGGCAAGGGCGCTCATCACCTCTGGGGAGACGTCCTGGCCCTGATGGGCGCCGTTGCGGGAGCCGGCTATTTCCTGATCGGGCGGCGGCTGCGAGCACACCTCTCTCTCCTGGCCTACATCTTTCCCGTCTATGGAACCGCTGCCCTGGTGCTGATGGGCGCACTGCTGGCCTCCCCTCTCCCCAAGCTCCCCGCACAGCCGCAGACCTGGCTGTGGCTGCTGTTGCTGGCCCTGGGGCCACAAGTCTTGGGCCACTCTGCCCTGAACTGGGCTCTGCGCTACCTATCGGCCACTTACGTCACCCTCGCCACGCTGGGAGAACCGATCGGTTCGGCGCTGCTGGCCTGGTGGTTGTTGGAGGAAGCCCCATCCCCCTGGTCTGTGATCGGCGGCGGGCTGATTCTTTCGGGGATTGTGATCGCCTCTCGCGCCGAGCGTCATAAAGCTCCATCTCGTCACACTGAGGAGCATTTCGAGGAGGATAACGATGCAAGTCCGATGTCAACGCTGTAACTATGTGTTCACCCTGAGCCGCGAGGAGACGGCCGCGGCCCTGCAAGAGGTGCAGGAGACGGAAATCAAACACTATAACGTGGAATGTCCCAAGTGCCGCCGCCAGGTCAAAGTCCCGGCTCAAGCTATCCGCCGTGCGCAGCCGCGCCAGGATCAACCCTCCGACGCTTGAGCGACCTCCAGGCGCAGGAGCCGGTAGGGATTGCCCGGCCACGATTCCAACGCCGGCGGCGCATCGTCGAACCAGGTAAAGTAAAGCGCGTCCAGTTCCCCTTCCGCCTTCATCGCCTGGAGGGTCAGGTTGACCAAATCGCGGAAGGCGGAATCTCCTGGCGGCAGCCCCAGCGCCACCGGGACGTGGACCAATCGCAGCGGGAGCACTCCCATCCCTGGCGTGGCGTAGGCCGGTCCCAGCAAGTCCGCCCGGTCACCGACGACGGCCACGGCGTATCCGCCCTCCAGCAGCCGGATGGCGGATTCGACCGTCGGTTGGGGCATCACGGTCAACGGTGCGCCTACGTCCTGCATCGCCTGCTGCAACACCTCCAGGCTCGATTCGACCACCGCCACCGGCTGCCCTCCCAGGTCCAGCAGGTCCGTGACCGGGGTGCCGGCCCATACCAGCAGTCCTTCCCCGGCCCAGTAGGTGGTCAGACCAAAGTCCAGCTCGAGCTCCAACTCGCGGGTGTGGCGCAACCCACCCAGCAGTATGTCGGCCTGACCCGCCCGGACCATCTCGCGGCCCAACGGGAGGGTCGTGGTGATAAATTCGATCGCCGTGCCATCGCCGAGCCAACGCCTGGCCATGCGCTGTACCAGGTTGACTTCGTAGCCGACCGGCGCGCCAGTCCCGTCCACGTAGGCGAAGGGAGAGCGGTCGGTCGGCATCGCCACGACCAGCCGCCCCCGCGATTGGATAGCCGAGATGGTATCCGGCACCGAGGCCACCACCGGCGCGTCCGCCAGGGTCAGCATCTCCGTCCCCGGCCAGCGCTCGACCGGCGGGGGATACTCGGAGAACCACCGGGAGTACAGCGCCGCGTACGTCCCATCGGCCAGCAGTTCCTGAAAGGTCAGGTTGACCAAATCGGCAAAGTGAGGATCGTTCTGGACAAAGACAAAGCCCACCGAGGCGGAGGTATACTGGTTGACGATGGCCGTATCCGGGTACAGATGCTGCCCCCAGAAGAGACGGCGGCGCAGCTCGGCCACGGCGTCCACCTCCCCCCGCTCCAACGCGGCCACTGCCCCATCGAAGCGGTCATAGACCTGGAAGGTGAGGGTGAACGGCGTCACCCCCCGCAGCGCGTCGGCGGCGTCCTCCCAGGCCAATACCCCCACTGTCCGCCCCTGCAGTCCCTCGAGATGGCTGAGAGCCGCTGCGTCGGCAGAGCGCACCAGGAGCGCGTGCCCGTCAATAAAGAACGGGAGGCTGAAATCGGCCAGCGCCTCCCGATCCTGGGAGTGAATCAGCGCCGTGACGACCAAATCCACGTCTCCCGCCTGGAGGTGTTCGATGGCCGTGTCGGAACGCACCTGCTCGAACTGGACCGCCTCAGGGTCATCGAGCCAGCGCTGGGCCAACTCTCGGCCCACGTCCACACCGAACCCGGCCACCTCTCCCCCGGCGGTGATGTAGCCAAAGGGCATCAAGTCGTAGCGCACGCCGACGCGCAAAGTCCCCCTGGCCCGGATGCGAGCCGCGGTCGTCGCGCCCTCCGGCAAGGGGGTGGGAGTAGGGGATGGCGTGGGCAGCGCGGTAGGCGCCGCGGTCGGCGTGCCGTCCACGGATGACTGGTCTCCGCAGGCCGTCAGCAGGACAACGGCCAGCGCCAGGGGAATCACGAGCGCGAGTATCAGCCAATGAGAACGCTTCATTCAGACTCTCCTACATACAAGCGGTTGCGGCGGACGTATTCCTCGACCGCCGGCGGGACCAGGTAGCGCAGCGGCAAGCCGACCCCAACCCGCCGCCGCAGGTCGGTGGATGCGATATCTAGACGCGGTACGTCCAACTGGGTCAGCCGGGTCTTGATTCTCGGCACCGCCCGCTCCAACCTCTCCCAATCCGGTTGGTAGCCTGGACGCCCCATCACCGCCAGCCTGGCCCGCTGCAGAATGCCGGCCGGGTCGCGCCAGGTGGGGAATTGGGCCAGGCTGTCTCCCCCCATCAAGAAGAACAGGGCAGCCCCCGGATACTGCTGCTGCAATGCCGCCAGCATATCCACCGTGTAATGGGGGCCGGGCCGTTCCAGATCCACCCGTGAGGCGAAAAAGGCGGGATTCCCGGTAATGGCTGCCTCGATCATCGCCACTCGGTGAGCGGCCGAGGTGACGGGCTGTTCTGGTTTATGGGGCGGCTGCCCCGCCAACACGAACAACACCCGTTCGAGGCCGAGCTGCACCCGGCCGTTTTCGGCCAGAGCCAGGTGGCCGTAGTGAGGAGGGTCGAACGTGCCGCCCAAGATACCCAAGCGGAGCACCGGTTCACCATCACGCCCGTCAGCCATGCGACTCCCTCTGCCTGCCCAGTGACCTGCATTATCCCAAAGGAAGGGAGAAAGGGTAAAGACAGCCCCTCCTCCCCTCTGCCTCTGGACAAGCAAATAGTACCACACGGAAGGAAAGAACGCAACTCGGAAAAGATCACGGTTGAATCGCATCGAATACGTGGATTTGGTGTTATATATCATAGCCAACAACTTGTGACGAGAGGAGCAGCAGTATGACTCGATCCAACATTGTCGTTGTGACGGACAGTTCGGCCTACATCCCCCCAGCGGCGTCCGGCGATCTGGACATCCCGGTGATCCCACTGTGGGTCATCTGGGGGGCGGAACGATTTAGAGATGGCGTGGACATAGACCCCGTGGCGTTCTACCGCCGTCTGAAAAAGTCAGACGTATTTCCCACGACCTCCCAGCCATCGGCCGGCGAGTTCGAGCAATTCTTTCGCCAAGTCGGCGCCACGGCCGACAGTATCGTCGGCCTCTTTGTCACCGCCAAACTGAGCGGCACCTGCACCAACGCCCAGGCCGCGGCAGCCCGACTGTCTGATCTCGACATCCATGTCGTGGACTCGCGTTCCACGTCCATGGAGCTGGGATTCGCCGTTCTGGCGGCGGCGCGGGCCGCGGCTGCTGGCCTCCCCCTGGAAGCGGTCATCGCTGCCGCCGAGAACATGCGGGAGCGAACCCATCTCCTGTTCACGCTGGATACGCTGGAATACCTGCACCGGGGCGGACGCATCGGCAAGGCCAAGTGGCTGCTGGGCACCGCGCTGAACATCAAGCCGCTGCTGCACTTTGTGGATGGCAGCATCGAGGCTTTGACCCAAGTCCGCACCAAGAGTCAGGCAGTGGAGCGCATGCTGGATATTGTCGCAGAACGACTGGGCG
>DSDT01000028.1 GCA_011048615.1 Chloroflexota bacterium
GAGGGGCTGGCCTGTGCGCAGGCGGGCCGCGCGGCAGAAATCGGCCACATCCGGCGGCAGGTTGGCGTCCTGACTCACGTTCAAGCAGACGACGGCCGCCCGGGGCAGGTCGGGGCCGCGCTGCAAGAGATCGGCCTTCTCCAACATGCTCAGCGCCACCCGCACACGGGTGCTGTCGGCCTGGAGATCCCGCTCCAAATCCTCGACCGCCGCCCGAACCCGGCCCTCGTCGTCGGCGCGGCGCTTGACGGTCCGGTAGACCTCGCGCAGGAACTGGATGGAAAGTGCGTCCCGGCGGGAGCGGCGGGTCAGCACGGCCCGATCCGCCGGCGCGTACATCAACAGACAGCGGGCCGGGAGTCCATCTCGACCGGCCCTACCGGCCTCTTGGTAATAGGCTTCCAGCGAGGGCGGGGGCGCAAAATGGACGATGAAGCGAATGTCCGGCTTGTCGATCCCCAGGCCAAAGGCGACCGTCGCCACGACGACGCGGGCGTGGCCGGCCATAAACTCGTCCTGTACCCGGTCCCGGTCCGGGATGCCGGCGTGATAATGCACCGCCTTGACCCCGTGCCGCCGCAGCAGGGCGGCCAATTCCTCGCACCGCGCCCGGGTGGCGGCGTAGACGATGCCGCTGCCGCGCTCTGTCCGGCAAAACGCCAGCAGATGAGCCAGCTTGTCGTCGGCGCTGCGGGCGCGGAGGACCTCGAGCCGCAGATTCGGGCGCGTCATGTCGCCAGCGATGACGCGCAAGTCACCCAGGTGCTGGAGCACGTCGTGTCGCACGCGGGGCGGCGCGGTGGCGGTCATCGCCAACAAGGGTGGCCCCCCCAACAACTGCCGGGCCTGCCCGATGGTCAGGTAATCGGGCCGAAAATCGTGCCCCCACACGCTGACACAGTGCGCCTCGTCAATCACCAACCGGTTCACCCCCGCGCAGCGCAGCGCGTGCAGGAAGGGCGGCTGGCGCAGCCGCTCGGGGGCGGCATAGAGCAGCCGATACCCACCGTCGGCGACCTGCTCCAACCGCCGCCGCAGCGCGTCCCGGTCCAAACTGCTGTTGATGGTGGTGGCCCGCCCCCGCACCCCGGCCGGCAAGGAATCCACCTGGTCTTTCATCAGCGCGATCAGGGGCGAGATGACCAGCGTCGTGCCCTGCTCAGCCAACAGCGCCGGGAGCTGGTAACACAGGGACTTGCCGCCGCCGGTCGGCAGGACGGTCAGCACGTCCTCCCCTCGCAGGACGCAGGCGACGGTCTCCAACTGGCCCGGCAGCAACTCCTCGAAACCAAAGAGCCGCCGGGCGGATGCAGTGATGAGCGCCCGCTCCTCCTCAGAGACCTCTACCTGGTCAATAGTGGGGAGAAAATCGGCCGGCGGAGGTCCCGCCTCCTTTTCCGCAGGGCGGGAAACCGCCTTCCGCTCAGGGGCCAGCGACAGCGCGGACCGCACCCGGGCCAGCTCCTCGGCATAGCGGCGTGCCAACTCGGCCTCCAAATCTGCCACGCGGGTCTCTTCGCCGCTGACCCGGAAATAGTCGCGCAGCCGGCGCAGGTAGGAGACGGACAACGGCGTCTCGGCATCAGCCGTGCGCAGCAGCCGCACCGCGTAGCCGCTGGCGGTCACCCGGTCGTCGCGGGCCTGGTAGAGGGCCACCATTCCCAGGAGATAGGCCCGGCCCTGGGGATTCAGTTCGCCCATCCGGCGGTAGGCGGAGAGGGCGGCGTCAGCGTCGTCCCGCGCCAACTCGACCTCCCCCAGCAATCCCCAGGCGGTCACACTCTCCTCGTTCTCCTCGACCAGCGCGCAGGCGATTCGGCGGGCTGCTTCCACGTCCCCTCCCGCCAGGTGGAGGCGGGCCAGGAGGGCCTGGGCCGTGATAGAAGAGCGCAGGGCCAACCGCTCCTCCATCACCGGCAGCGCATCATCGGCCCGGCCCTGGGCCAGCAGCGCCCGCGCCCGCAGGTCCAGCAGCGAGACCAGGTGGGGATAGGTTGGGATGAGCAGGTCCAGGCAGGCGTGCAGGTCGTCGAAATGCTCCCAACGCAGGAGAAAACTGAGCGCGCGGGAGCGCTGGCTGCCCGTCAAACCGAGCACCTGATCGCGAGCGAGTTCGAGCACAGTCAATCCCATCCCATTTACCCCTCCCGGTAATCCGGCACCGTGTGCACACCGACGACGATAGGCCAATACCGCTCCTGCCACTTGCGGCCCAGTCCAACGGCCAGGTAGATCGCTTCGACCCCCAGCCGCTCCAACAGCGTCTCGTGGTCCAGTTCCAACCGGCCGCCCCCCTCACCCAGCCAGGTCCGGCCCAGCGCTCGCCAGGCCAGATCGGTCACCGAGAGGCCGCGCCGACTCGCGGCCTGGGGATGGTTCGCCTCGCCGGGCAGCCGGAAGCCCATCCGCGCCTCGTACTTGCCCGAGTAGCCATCCAACGAGCAGGAGACCCACACCTGCTCGGGCTGGATCAGGCAGAGAGAGCGGATCTGCTGGACGAGCACCTCCTCCGGGGCTGGGTCCAGGTAACGGGCGAAAAACGCGGCCCGCTTCTCCCCCTCCAGACGGCGCAGCAGCCGCGGCCGGTGATTCACGAAATCGGTCACCCAGTCCTCGACGTGGGGCGGGTCGGGGCGCGGCTTGAGCAGGTTCAGCGCGACCACGTCGCCGCACTGCACCAGCCGGCCGGCGGCGTCGGTCAGATCGCCCGGCAGAAGAGGGCCAAACTCGCGCACCGGGCGCACCCACTGTAGGCCGGTGACCGGGTGCGGCTCACGGGTGAACCCGGCCGTGCAGACGCCGGACAGCATTTCGGTCATCGCCAGGATCAGGACCTCTTGGAGCGGCATAGCTTCTCGTAGAGCGAATTGGCAATCAGCCACCCACGGCGCGGAATCCCAGTCCGCGCTACAAACTACAGATGCACGACCACCACGCCGGACAGCCGTTCGGCCCAATACTCGGCCACCAGGCGGCGGTGACAGTGGTCCGGCGTCGGCTCGGCGCACAACAGGCATGGCGCGCGGTAGCGGGCCGTGATCTCCCGCCCCACCTCCTCGGCGGACCGTTCACGCAGCAGTGGCAGGAACTCGGACTGGTAGACCGTCCAGTCCCCATCCTCCCGGTAAGCGTCCATAATCTCTGGGGACGGAGCCAGTTCAGGGCGATGCTCGTAAGAGATGGCAAAACCCTCACGCAGTAGAAAGGCCAGATCGTCCCGCTTGGTGTATCCGGCCAGGTGGGAGGTGTTGCGCAGTCGCACATCAATCACGCCATCAACGCTCGCCTCCCGCAGCCGGCCGACAAACTCGGCCAGGGACTTGCCCTTGTAACCGATGGTGTAAATACTGGTCACGCCAAACCTCCCCAAAAATCGAGCTGCCGGGCCACGCGCTCCCCCTCGACGACGCAACCGTCGGGCTGGATATGGAGCACCCGCAATCCGCGCTCCAACAGCGTCTGCGCGATGAGCAGATGGCGGTGGCAGTGACGATGCTCCCCCTCACCGCACATCACCGCCACCCGCTCGGCGCGGGCCAGATCAAGCAGCCGAGCGATACCGGCCTGGTACGTCTCCGTCTGCTCCAGCCGCCGGTAATCGGGAGGCCCATCCCCGGCATCGTACAGCGCCGGATCGGCGGGACGTCCGCCAAGCGCATCCCCCAGGAAATGGTAGGCCACCCCGGCCGCCTCCAGGTCGCGGGTCAGGGCCTCGCGGTTGAACTGGTGCGCCCAACGGCTGTAGGGCTGACTGCGAACATCCAACACCGAGGTCACCCCGTGCTTTTGCAGCAGAGCGACAAACTCTTCCACCGAATGATCGCTGTGGCCAATGGTATAAATCAAGTGTTCGGACATTGCCATTGAGTATATTGAAATCCCAACAAATGGCAAATGCTCCCCTTGACGGTCTCGCACTTCGTGGTACACTGGGACACTGTGAGCACAGACACACACATCCTACCACCCCACTTTCGGTGGAACTTTGCCGCCTTCCTGACAGATTACGTCTGCTTCAGCGTCGCCTTCACCTTTGTCAGCTTTAGCACCGTGATGCCAGCGCTGGTTGGCCAACTGACATCCTCAGCCCCGGTGATTGGGCTGGTGGGCGCCATTTTTAACGGCGGGTGGCTGCTGCCTCAACTGGCCGTCGCCCAACTCGTCAACGACAAACCGTACAAAAAACCCTACATGCTGATCGGGCTGACCGGGCGCGTTACCCTGTGGGCGATCGCGCTGGGGCTGTGGGCCGGGCTGGCCCGCCGTCCCACCGCCATGCTGACCCTGTTCTTTGTCTGTATAGGTCTGTTCGCCGTCACCGATGGCCTGGCCAGTGTAGCCTGGTTCGATATTCTAGCCCGCGCCATCCCGCTAAGACGGCGCGGGCGACTCGTGGGGATGAGCCAATTCATCAGTGGACTGATCGGCATCGGGGTCGGCGCGCTGGTCGGGCTGACCCTGGAACAGCGCCCCTTTCCAGATAACTATGCCCTGCTCTTTACACTGGCCGGCTTGACGCTGGTCCCGTCGGTCATCGCCCTGGCCCTGATCAAGGAGCCGCCGCCCCAACAGAACGATTCCCCGACCACTGGGTCATCTCGAGACTGGTGGCTCAAGATTCTGACCAACGACTCGACCTTCCGCCGCCTGATCCTCTGCCGCATCCTGGTCGGGATGCTGGGATTAGCCTCCTCGTTCTACGTAGTGCACGCCGCCAACGCCCTCCACCTGCCCTCCAGCATCATCGGCGGGTTCGTGGTGGCCCAGACGACGACGGGCATCATCGCCAGCCCAGTGCTGGGTTGGATCAGCGAGCGCTGGGGGCCCCATCACGTGGCCCGCCTCACCGGCGCAGCCTCGTTGATCGGTCCCCTCTTTGCCCTGCTGGCCCATCTGGCGGGGGATGGCTGGCTTGTGCGGGCCTATCCCATCGTCTACGTGGCGCTGGGGTTCGTGAACAATGCCGTCATGCCAGGCTTTATGAACTATATGCTCGAGATCGCGCCCGAGGGTATGTGCCCAGCCTACATCGGATTGGGCAACACCATCCTGGGAGTGCTGACATTGGTGCCGATGGTCGGCGGCTGGCTGCTGGAAGCGACCTCGTACACCACGCTGTTCGGCGTCACATCGGCCTTCGTCCTGATCGGATTCCTGCTCTCCCTGAGTCTAAAGCGTCCCCAGCAGGCTCTCCCCCAAGCCCCATCGTGAGCGACCCCAACGCCAAACGTCCGGACGCCTGGCACCTCCTCCTGATTGCCGGCCCGCTCGCCGCCATCACCGGCGCGCTGTGGTACTGGCGCGCGCCCCTGCACACTTTTTTCGACCAGGACAACCTGCGGGAGTGGGTGGGCGGGTTCGGCCCGTGGGGTGCGCTGGTCAGCGTGGCTCTCAACGTGGCCCAGGTGCTCCTGGCCCCCATCCCCGGCCAATTCGTCGGCTTGTTGAACGGCTACTTGTACGGGGTGGGATGGGGCACGCTCTACAGCGCGGTCGGGCTGCTGCTGGGAAGCGGCCTGGCGATGGGATTGGCCCGCCGCTGGGGCCGCCCCCTGGTCGAGCAGCTGGTCAACCCGGAACAACTGGCGCGCTGGGATGGGATCGCCCAGCGACAGGGGCCGTTGTTCTTCTTTCTCGTCTTCCTGTTTCCCCTCGTTCCCGACGACGTGGCCTGTTTCCTGATCGGCCTCAGCCCGCTCTCGATCCCCCATATGCTCATGCTGTCCGTCATCGGGCGGCTGCCGGGGGTGTTCGTCTCCTGCTGGTTGGGCGCCTATGCGACGGCGCTGCCATGGTGGGCATGGCTCCCGCTGGGCGGCGGCGCAGCGGCCCTGGCATGGGGATTCTGGCGTCACCAGGAGCGACTGGAAGCACTGGTGGTGCAGGCCATCCAGTGGATTCAGCAAGGTATACGGAGGCCCTATTCTGGCCCGGAGGAGAGTGGCAGCAGCACCCGGTCAGAGAGGGAGCGGCCCCCGGAATCCACCACGGACCAACGCTGACCATCCAGCGGATCGTAAAGGCCCACCTCTAGCCCGGAGGGCCCGGCAGAGGCAGCGGACGGCAGGACGAGGCGGTGTACCTGCGCGAACCGGTCGCCAGGCCGGAGGGTGAGGGGGTCCACCCACAGCCCATCGTCGCCGGCGAGGAACGCGCCGTCGGTCGCCAGCAGGTGGGAAAAGACGGCCAGGCGCGGCCCCGAGTAGACGCCCGGCGGCGGCGGGTTGGCGACGATCTCGACCGGCGGGTCGAACGCGAGCGGCGCAGCGACGCGCCACACCGTCAGCAGGGCGACGCCCTCCCCATCCAGCTGGCGCGCGTGCGTCAGCTCCAGGCCGTTGGCAAAGCGGGCCACAGGGGCCGAGGCGAGCGAGAACAGGTCGAGAGCGGCGGGCACTGAACAGCGCGTCAGGTGCGGGGCGATGGTCTCTGGCGATCCGAGCCAACCATCCACCGGCGGGAGCGGCTGCGGCCAGGCAGTGAGCAGGACGATCGTGGGGCCGTCCTCCGCCGTCCAAACCAACGCCCGTTCTGGGTTGAACAGCCGCACGGCGACGTCATCCCGCCGCAGGTCCACCTCCAGCGCCAAGCGGTCCCAGGGGCCCATCAGACCGCTGCCCACGACGATGCCGTCCAGCTCGGGGTGCGCGTCCAGATAGCGGGCGGCAGCGCGATAGTCAGCCCGATAGAGAAAGCGCACCATCCCCTGCTGCGGCCAGACGACAAAGTAATCCCCCAAGTCGCGGGCGGCGTGCGAGGCCAGGAACAGCAGAAGCAGCAGGCCGGTCGCCGGCAGCCGGCGCCATCGGACCTCCAGCCAGCGGCCGATCCGCACCAGGGTCAGCACGGGCAGGAGGTAAACGACCGGCTGGGCCAGGATGGTGTGGCTCAGGCTGGCCGGGGGGATGCTGACAAAGGTGGGCAGCATCCCCAATCCCAACCACAGGAGCAGGAGGGCAGAGCGCGGCTCTCGCCACCGCCATCCACACAAGAGGACACCGGCCCACAGGAGCAGACCACCCGGGAGGTGGAACACCGGCCGCCCGGCGACGTTGTACAGCCATTCGGGATCGCCAGTGGCGTGGAACATGCCCAGCGTAGTCCAGACGTTCTCCAGGAGCGGGCGCGGGTCGCCGGCGCGCAGCTCTCGCAGCGGGATGGACAGCTCGGCCAGGCGGGCATCGGCGCCGATCCCCTCGGCCGCCGCCTCACTCCGCCCCTGGGCAATCGCGGCCCCCAAAGGCAGCGCCGCTATCCCAGCGACAATCAATGCCAACAGCAAGCCACGCCAGCAGCGGCGGAACGTCTCCCGGTGAACCAGGGCCAGGTAGCCCCCGAACAGGACCAACAGCGCCGGCAGCAGGCGGGCGGCGGGGTAGGTGTAGAGGGAGAGGCCGACGACGACGCCCAGCAGCAGCCACGGATTGCCCCCCCGCCGGGGGGGGGCTCCTCGTTGGGGGGAGCAGGCTGCGTCCAGTCCCCGCCAGAGCAAGTACACGGCCAGCAGGGCCAGGGGGGGCAGGCTGACGTGCCGGAGGGCGATACGGCTGTACATCAAAGCCCAGAAAGAGATCGCCACCGCCAACGCCACCGCCATCCCGACCAGATGGCCCCACAGCCGGCGGGCCAGGCTGTAAATCAAGGCGACGGTCAGGGTGCCGAGAAAAACAGAGAGAATATGAGCGCTCAGGACGTTGAATCCCAGCACGGCGTGGACGCCGGCGTGCAAATAGTGGTACAGCGGCTCGTGGCCGGAGGCCCCGGTAAAGTAGAGGGGGAAGCGACCCGCCAGCACCTCGCCGGAGAGGGCGTGGATGTTGATCAGCTCATCGTCACGCCAGCCGGGCGGCGCGCCCTCCAGGCAGCAGAGCCGCAGCCCCCAGGCGAGCAGCAACAGGCAGACCATCCACGCCAGGCGGCGCGCCACAGGTCGGGGCGCAGTCACCGGTCGGCGATCTCCAGGGGCGGGAGGAAGAGCGCGTCCCCCGCCGGCGCACCATCCACCACCACGGGCAGGCGGGTCAGTCCCTCCCGCAGGTAGAGGCCGATTTCGAGGCGATAGACCCCTGGTCGCGCGTCGGCGGGTACCGGGATGCGGTGCAGTTGTACAAACCCATCGCCAGCGCGCCAGTTCCAGGCCGGGGCGTCCAGCCGATCCTCCTGCCCGATGACGTCGCCGGCCGGATCGAGCAGGTGGACAAAGATGGCGGCCGCGGGTCCATAATCGTGGGCCGGCGGCGGTCCCAGAGCGGCGGGGTCGCGAATTCGCCAGGTCGTGACCACCGTCACCTCCTCCCCCAGCCGGACGGTCGGCGCGGGGTGGACGTGGTAAGCCGCCAACTCCACCGCGCCGCCCCAGCTGACCGGCAGGCGGAGCGCTTCGCCACCGGCAGCGGTCACGCCGGCCAGCGCATCGAGGAATGGGGCAAGGGCCGCCTTGGGGTTCCACGCGAACAGGTCGAAATAGGGGTCCACGTCGTCGGGCCGCAGGTGGACGCGCTCGAGCAGGTAGAGCGACAGCCGTTCGGCCAGGTAGGGGTCCAGAGGGGCGTTGGGCGGCAGGACCAGCAGGCCGCGCTCGGCGTCGGGAAAGAGGAGCGCCCGGCGGGCATCGCACCAGCGCAGCGACAGGTCGGCCCGCTGGACGCGCAAATCGGCGATGAACGGATCCAGGGGCAGATCGGGAAAGGGGGAGGAGAGGGTCACCGGCCCACTGTAGGGCGTGTCGTTCAAATAGTCGGTGATGGATGCCAGGGTGTGAAAATAGGCCGCCCGGGTCGCGGGCGCTTCCCCCCAGCGGACGAAATAGTCGTAGCCAGTGGAGAGGGCGACGACGGTCAGCCACATCACACAGCCGACCATCAGCCGTCTGGCCCAGCGCGGGCCAAAACGGCCGGCTGTCCAGCGGACCAGTGCGACCGCGCCCAGGGCCGGCAGCATCATGATGGGAGTTTCGGCCAGCTTGCTGTGCAGCGTGCTGGTATACTCCCCCAGGATGAGGGTGGGCAGCAGGCCCAGCGCCAGCCACATCAGGGTGAAGGCGTAGGGCAACCGCCGCCAGCGCCGGACGCAGACCAGGAGGCCGACGTAAAAGAACAGGCTGACGACGGGATCGAAAATGGGGCGGCCCGGCAGGTTGTAGGTGACGAAGCTATCCCCCTCAAAGCTGAGGGTCCCCAACCCGCTGAGGACGTTCTCCCACAGCGGCCCCAGGTCGCCGCTGGTCGCGGCTTGCAGCGGCCCGGAGAGGGTCGAGGTGCGGCCCCACGCCCCGGGGTCGAGCAGGTGGGGGGCGGACAGCAGCCCCGCCAGGAGCAGCGCCCCGGCGAACCAGGCCCCGTGGCGGCGGAAGCGAGCGCGGTCGAAGCAAGCCAGGTAGACCAGGAGCAGGACGAACGCCCCCGCCGCCGAGCGGGCCGCCTCGTAGACGTAGAGGGAGCCGGTCAGCAGCAGCGCGAACAATCCCCAGGCCCACCACCTGCGGCGGCCATCCCCATCCTCCAAGGCCAGCCACAGGATGTAGGCCGCGCCGGCAAAGAGGGCCGGGGCCGGCTGCGAGTTGAGGGCGAAGCGGCTGTCGCTGACAGTCCAAAACGACAGGCCAATCAAGGCCGCGCCCCCCAATCCCACCGCCGGGCCAAAGGCCCGCCGGCCCCACAGGTAGGTGAACAGCAAAAGCAGCAGGCCAAAAAAGGCCGAGTGAACCCGCAGCGCGAAATCGGTCGGGCCAAAGAGGTGCATAAAGACGGCCCCGGTGTACATCGGGAGCGGCTCGTAGGCGTATCCGTAGGGGGCCTCGACGGGCGACCGCGCCCCGCGATAGACAGCGGCGTAAAAGTAGCCGCTGTCCGCCTCGTCGTGCGTCAGACCAGGAGGGATCTCGTCAAGGCGATACAGACGCAGAAAGGCAGCCAGGAGCAGGATCAGGATAAAACCCCCGTTGGCGGCGCGGCGCTGGTTACTCGTCACTCGCCCACACCTCGACCGATGCCAGCAGCACGTGGTCACCGACCAACTCTCCATCCACCGACACGGGCAGGCGGACGCCGTCCACCAGGCCGTACATCCCTACCTCGATCTGGTACCGGCCGGGCGGCGCGTCGGCGGCCACGGGGATGGCATACCCGTCGGCGACGACCGCGCCGGGGGCCCAGGTGGTGGTGGGAAGCTGACCATCTACCGGCTCGTTATCCTGCTGCCCCCACAGGAAATTGCCGCTGGCGGCGTTGTAGGTCTCGCCCAGCAGGTGGGTAAAGACCTTGTAGCGGACGGTGACCGGCGCGGCGGCCCGCCAGTAGAGGGTCAGAGCTACGGTCTCGCCCGGCTGGACGACGGTACGCAGCAGGTCGTACCCCAGGAGGTGAATCTGCTCCCCCAGCAAAAAATCCAGGGGGTGCGAGATGTCGGGGGGCGAGTCGGCGGTCTGAACCACCGCCGCGCCGCGCGGAAGCAGGTCGAAGCGCGCCACCTCCACGGCCAGTCCATCCCCAGCCCAGACCGCCACCCGATATTCCCCCCGATCCAGGTCGGCCGTCAGGGGCAGGCTGACCTGCTGACGGGTGGGCCCCCTCAGGGCCGGCGCCGGGGCGGGAGCGATCACTTCCTGGCGCACCGCGCCGCTCCCATCCCGCAGGCTGACTAGGACCGGGTTCTCTGGCGGCCGCTCCCAATAGAGAACCAGGTGGGCCGTATCTCCCACCAGATATCGGGGCAGGGCAAGCTCAGCCTCCCGCAGAGCCGCAGAGATCGGCGCTTTTCCGGGCGTGAACCCCGGCCCCAGGTCGTGGATGGTCGCGGCACGAGCGGGGGTACGGGCATACAGGTGAAGGTGATTCTCGCCGAAATCCCACCGTCGGACGGCGACGGCCCGCTCCCGCAGCCAGGCGGCCACCCGGCCAGCGACGTCGACGCGCTGGGCGTCGGGGGTCAGCACCAGCCAGACCCCATCCGCTCGCTCCCACAGGGGGGCCACGACGCCCTCGATGGTCGCCTCGTCCACCGGCGCGCCGTAGGGGATGCCGCGCCAGGATGGAGCGTAATGAGCGGCAAAGATCGGCCAGTCCCTGTCGGTGTGGAGCAGCACCTCGTCGCCGGGCTGACGGTGCGCGCACAGCGCGGCCGCCAGGGAGAGGTAATCGTCCCGCCGGGCGCGGTCGGGGTAAAAGGCAACCAGTCCGCTCAGGGCCACGGCTGTGACCAGGCCGCCGCTCGCCAGGGCGGCCAGCGGTCGGCGGCGGGCGAGCACAGCGACGCCCCACCCCAACAGGGCGTAAAAGCAGACCGAGAGGGGCAGCAGGTAGCGGGGGGCCAGCCGAGGGGCGTAATAGAGATGAATCGGCAGAGAGACGACGTAGACCACCGCCATCGGCAGCAGGATGCCCAATCCGAGCATCACCAGCCCTCCCACGCGGCTGGGCGACCGCACCGTGCGGAGCAAGGCGACCAGACCCAGCGCCAGCACTCCGAACACGGCCACTGTCAGCCTGGTATAGGCCTCCAGGTTGATGGGCGCGCCGACCGCCAGCATGGTGGTGTACAGATGGACGAAAAAGGCAGGGGAGAACGGCTCGGCGGTGGACCAGGTGGGCATCCGGGGCAGGGCATAGATCAGCCAGGGGATAAAGAGACCTGCGGCCGCAGCTTGCGCCGTCACCCAACGACGCATGAGGCGGCGCGGATGACCGGCGCGCAGCCAAACCAGAGGAAAAGCCAGGTTGGTGATCAAGGGAGCTGAGATCATCAGGAAGAGGCTCCACAGTCCCCCGGCGACGGTCAACACGTAGGCCGCCCAGGCCCATCGGGAGCGGCCCTCGGCGCGCCACAGCCGGACCGCCGCCCAGAGGGCACCAGCGGTCAGACTAGCGGCCCAGATGTACATCCGCATCTCCTGGGACCAAGCGATAGCAAAGCGAGAAAGGGCCAGGAACAGCGCGGCCCACAGGCCCGCCCGGCGCCCGCCCAGGGAGCGGGCCAGGCCATATATCAGCCCCACACCCAGCGTGCCGACCAGCGCCGATGGGAAGCGCAGCACGTACTCCCCATCTCCGACCAGCAGCCACCATCCCCGGAGCAGCAAAAAGTAGAGCGGTGGATGGACGTCGTGCGCCGTCCAGTGGAGAATGTCGCGCACGGGCGAACGGGCCGCCCAGGTCGCCAGCCCTTCGTCCCACCAGATATTGTGGTCCGCCAGTCCCCACACCCGCAGCCCAAACGCGACCAGCAGCAGCGCCAGTATGAGAAGGTGCTCTTTTCTAAAACCCAATCCCCTACTCCGACCAGACCACAAGCCGCCGGATTTGGAAATCCGGCGGGAGCGGTTGGGATGCTCTTCTTCCACGCCTCCGACTGCTCCCAAACGGGCCAATCATACCTTAACCCGCCCCAGTTGGCAAGTGGAATTGAGGGCAGGTTGTGTTATAATTGGAGACTGAAGAAGAATGGAGGTGCTGATTGAATCACTCTATCCATACCACTCACGGCCGTCGCCCACGCCGCGCCGGTTTCTGGCAGAGGCACAGAGGCTGGTCGCTGCCCTGGCTGTTGACCATCGTCCTGCTCATGAGCCTGGGGGGCTGCGGCGGCGAAGCAACGCCAACCCGAGAGCCGCCCGCGCCTACGTCACCCTCAAGTCCGCTCCCCACCCCGCTTCCCAAGCCGACTGCATCACAGCCGATGATCGTGACCCTCAAGTTGTGGGTGCCCGAGGAGCTGAACCCCTATGGCAGCGGCTTCGGGGCCGCCCTTTTGGCAAGTCACCTGGACAGTTTCAGCGACGCGTATCCCGACATCCAAGTTGATGTGGTAGTAAAAAAAGCGCACGGGCGCGGGGGACTGCTCGATTTTCTGCGCACCGCCCAGGAGGCCGCTCCATCCGTGCTGCCCGACCTGATCGTGCTGGACGCCGCGGAATTAGGGACCGCCGCCCGGTCAGGCCTGGTGCAGCCCCTCGAAACCCTCATTCCTGCCACGACGCTAGCCGATCGCTTTCCCTTCGCGGTTGATATGGGCGCAGTGGACGGGGAGACGATGGGCTTTGTGTTAGGCATTGATCTGCAACACGGGGTCTATCGCCCAGCCCAAATCCCTTCCCCCCCTATCTCCTGGACCCAACCGCTTTCGGCCCCGCTATCCTTTCTATTTCCTGCCGCGGGACGGAACCGGCGAGTAAATGACGCCACGCTCATCCAGTACCTGGCGTCCGGCGGCGAACTGGTAGATTCCGACGGGGAACCGACCTTGAATCCAGACGTGCTGACCCGCGTGCTCGACGTTTACGCTGCCAGTGTTCGCGCCGGTCTCCCCCCCATCGAACCCACCGCGGTACCGACCCAGGTCGCCACCGTGGAGCCACCCAGTGGGGCGACGGCGACGATCGAACTGACAAACTCGTCCCCTCTATCCCCTACCTCCACCCCAACGACATCCCAGTCTACCCAACTCGGCGTCTGTCTCACTATCTCACCAACACTCGTCCTATCTATCTCGGACACCGACCAGGCCTGGGAGTTGTTTCGAGAGGGAGTTGGGGACCTGGCGGTTGTCTCGGCCAGCCGCTATTGGACTGCAGCGGACGACATCCCGACCCCCGACGGCACTCGAGGAGTGGCCCCCGCGCCAATCCCGACTCAGAACGGGCATCCCTTGAGTATCGCCCGCCGAGGATGGGTCATCGCCCTGGTGACCGAGGACCCGACCCGCCAATCGCTGGCTGGACTGCTGTTCAACTGGCTGATCGCCCCCGATCAGAACGGGGAATGGACTCGGGCGGCCGGTTATCTGCCAGGCACGTGGGGCGCGTTACGGACGTGGGACGTATCCAGCGCCGACCGCACAGTGCTGCGTCAAATCCTGGATGCTACCGTCACCCCACCCCCGGATCAAGTGATGGAGCAGGTTGGACCGGCGATCCAGGAGGCGCTAAAGGCGGTGCTGCGGGGCTGGAGCACGCCTCAAGAGGCCGCGGCAGCCGCGATCGAGAGCTTGCAAGAGTGACAAAAAGGCAATCGCTCGGGCAGCTCTGGTTTGGACAGAGCCGCCCTGAGAGGACACGTGGTGCGACGCACTTGCAAGTGCATCGCACCACGCCCCCAAAGCGGGAATCAGGAATCCGACTGTATGATCTGGTCAATCTGTCGAAGGAACGACCGCAGGCCAGAACGGACATCCTGCAAATAGTGCC
Source organism: Chloroflexota bacterium (assembly GCA_011048615.1). Lineage (GTDB taxonomy): Bacteria > Chloroflexota > Anaerolineae > B4-G1 > B4-G1 > DSDT01. The sequence continues at coordinate 14,180 of DSDT01000028.1, forward strand.
GCACCTCGTCACCGTCCCAGGCCGTGTTTAGGGACGTGGACAGGTTTTCGCTCAAGGCGTGAACTTGATCGCTGATTTCGCGCCAGTTTTCCTTGACAGAATCCGGCTGCAGGGACAGCTGTAACCCTTTTGCCGGCCGGGGACCAGCGGCTACGGCCTCCTCGTAGACGCCGAGCAGGCGCTCAGTCGCTGCCGCAATTGTGTACTGCTGCACGACTCGCAGCGCATCTCGTTGCAATGCCTGGCGACGCGCTGGGTCAGCCAGCAAGGCCACCACCGCGCTGGCGAATTCTTCTGCATCAGCCGCCACGAGCTGTCCCCCACCCTCAGCCAGCACATCTACGGGGCCGGGAGCCTGTACCGCCACCACCGGCGTACCGGCCGCCATCGCCTCGATCAACACCAATCCCTGGGTATCCGCCTGAGAGGAGAAGACAAACAGATCCGCGGCCGCGACATAGTGAGGTATCTCTGTATGCGCCACGGGGCCCACAAAGATGACCCGCTCTCCAAGCCCCAGTTGCTGGGCGAACTGCTCCAGATCATGCTCGTGAGGTCCCCTACCCACCAGCAGCAACCGAGCCTGGGGCCGCTCGGACGCGACTCGCGCAAAGGCCCGCAGCAGGAACTGGAGGTTCTTTTCGCGCGCCAGACGGCCCACGTACAGCAGCACCTCGGCCTCTTCCAGCCCCCAGTCGGCGCGAATGCGACCCGGTTCCAGGTCGTGATACTGTTCTAGGTCGACCGGCGTCGGCACAACGGACACCGGAACGTCGGGCTGATACTCCCGCAGGATGAACTCGCGAATGCTGGGGGTGGGCGCGATCACGTGAGCGCACCTTTCCAAATAGCGCTCGACAACTTCTTCCGTCACCAGGCCGGCCAGATCTGGAACCAGGGGGATGTACTGCTGCGCATACTGATCGTAGCGCGTGTGGAACGTAAACACCAGTGGAACACCCAAATCCTGAGCAAAAGTGGATGCCAGCCCCCCCATCACAAAGGGATGCTGGCTATGTATCAAATCCGGCTTGACGCCCTGCACCGTGGGCGACATAAGCAACCTGAACGGGAGAACCAATGAAAGGTCTAGGCGTTCGGGCAGATCGATCGCCGGGAAACGAAAGATGTAAGGCTCTTCGTCCTGATACTCGCCGTACTCGGGGGCGACGATGTGAACGTCATGACCAGCCGTTAGCAATCCGCGCCGAAATAGGGCGATCGAAATCACCACCCCACTGACCGTCGGTTTATAGGCATTGGTAAATATCAGAATGCGCATATCAGAATCTCATCGCCAGACGGTCACATCGGTCACGTCGGGCCTCGCCAACTCGATGACCACTCCCCCACCCTCAGTCCGCCAATCCTTGTACGGACGATGGTTGACAGCGACGCGCTTGGCATCGACCAGATCGTTGAACACTACCACCGGCGGCGCGGTCAACGGGCCTGCGATGGTCAATCGCAACGCCGGACCGTCCGTGACGTAAGAGAGCTGGACGGGCGGCCCATCCTCTTCGTAGAGGGTAAACTGCCCACTCTCGACCGGGTATATATCGAATACCAGCCCACGGCCGGCCACGTGATCGGTGCGGTTCTCCTCCGGCCCCAGCGGGATGATGGCCCCACGCCGGATGAACAAGGGCAGTATTTCCAGGGGGGCGGGATAGTTGAGCCAGGTCGGGCCCTGGTATATCTCTCGACTCCAATAATCCACCCATTCCCCCACCGGCAAATAGACCATCCGCCGCCTGGCCCCCCGCTCCAGCACCGGCGCGACCAGGAAACTGTCGCCGAACAGATACTCGCTGTCCAGATGGCGCACGTTGGGGTCGTGGCTGTACTTGAGGACCAAAGCCCGGACCATCGGCAGGCCGGTCTGCGCGGATTGCACGGCCATGGAGTAGATATAGGGCAGCAGACGGTAGCGCAGCTTGGCGTAGCGGCGGAAAATCGCCAGCGCTTCCTCGCCAAACTCCCACGGTTCGCGGGGCGTCGTGCCGTGACAGCGGCTGTGCGAGCTAAAGAGACCGAACTGGGCCCACCGAACGTACAACTCGGGGTCCGACTCGCCAAAGAACCCGCCGATGTCATGACTGTAGAACGGCACGCCCGAAAGCCCCATGCTGAGGGCAGCACGAAGTTGATTCACCATGTACGGAAAGTCAGCCCACGGATCCCCGCCCCAGCAGGTGGGATACCGCTGTGAGCCGGCCCATCCAGAGCGCGACCAGACCAGTCCACGCCCGGTCATCTCGGCGGTCACCTCGAACACGGCCCGGTTGTAGAGCAGGGGGTAGAGATTGTGTGCCTCTCGACCACTCATGCTGTTGTGGTAGACCCCGTCCTCCGGGGCGGCCTCGCCGAAATCGGTCTTGAAGACAGACACCCCCTGCCCCAAGAGCGGCCGGTGGAGCGACTGCCACCACGCGACGGCATCTGGGTTGGTGAAATCAACCAGCGCCACCGGTGGAACGACGTCGCTCCAGGCGCGAATGAGGTACGGTTCGCCGGCCCCGTCCTGCACGAAATATCCCTCTCGCCGCCCCTCCTCAAAGATGGGGGCACTCTCGGTCACGTAGGGGTTTTCCCACAGACAGAGCCGCAGTCCCTGCTCGCACAGTTCGGCAATCAACTGCTCAGGGTCGGGAAAGCGCTCCTCGTCCCATTGGAGACTGCACCAATTGGACGGTTCGCCCATCCACCAGGGGTCCAGGTGGATGACGTCACACGGCACGTCGTGCGTGTGCAATCCCTCCACCACCTGCTCGACCTCAGCCCGATTCTGATAGCCACAGCGGGACATCCACAGTCCAAAAGACCAGCGAGGCGGGACCGAGGCATAGCCAGTCAGAGCGGCGTAACGATCCAGGATACCGGCCGGCTCGGAGGCACAGATCAAAAAGAGGTCCAACTCTGGCCCCTCGTGGGTCAGGCTGTGGGTCAGGGTGGACACCGTCGCCAGATCAAAGGTGACACGAAAGCTTGTGTTGACAAAAACACCATACCCCCGCGTAGACCAGAGAAAGGGGACGTTCTTGTAGGTCGCGTGGTGAGAGGTGCCCACCGCGTCGGTGGCCCACAGGTCGAACCGCTGACCGACCCGGTTGATGCGTGCGAACTGCTCCCCCAGGCCGTACAAGTCCTCGTCGGAGGCCAGCGCAAAGGTCTCGTGCACTATCGTCGGCTGGGAGTCGGACGGTTTGACGAACCCCAGGTCAGTCACGGCGAAGGTTGATTGAGCCTGAGAACCGCCAAAAGGCACGTACTCGGTCGCCTCACGGCAGATGGCGCGTTCGGGATTGGCGGGGTCCACCAGGCGCAGCGACCAGGGAGCCCGCGCCACGTCCAGCCGCAGCAGGCGCGTCGAAAGCTCCAGCCGGTCGGACGCTTCCGAGACTGTAAACGGGACTGTCTCCCACTCCTCGGACACCAACAGGTGATGGCGAGGAGGACCCAGTTCCTCCGCGGCCATCCGAAATCGCACAATGTCGGGCCGAACGAACTCGAGCGAGATCTCGACCTGCGTGCTGGCGTCCGTCTCGGCGCGCAGCCGCACCCCGTGGGCGATGCGCTCAAAGTCGTGCCAGCGCGCGACGCGCTCGTAAACAGGGTTCGAGGTTATCGTCTCCATAGCTGTGCCTCCCTGTGAGTAGATGGAATGAACAGGATATGACGGGCATCGCGCCCCGGTCAATCCCTCCTATTATGGCGCAAATCGCGATTTTGGGCAATTATGAAACATAGGCCGGGGCTGACAATTGACTTCTAATCGGTTTCAACTATACTGTTGACATGTCCTCGACAAGCAGGACGCAACTTGGCTGCCATCCTCACTTGATCACGGCTTTGTGGAGAAATCTATTGTGTTTCAGGGTAAACGTGTTCTCGCTATAGACGATTCGGTCGCCGTCCGCAACTATCTGCGTGCGATCCTCACCCGCCAAGGCGCGAGCGTGGACGTCGCCAGCACCGGTCAGCAGGGACTCGAGATGTGCGCCCCCGATCGGCTCTACGACCTCATTCTGATTGACCTGATCCTGCCCGATGTAAACGGCATCGAAGTGCTCAAGAGCATCCGCCAGCGGAGCGACGAACCGGCCATCGTCATCCTCACCGGCGTCGGCGGCGTCAAGTCGGCGATTGCGGCTGTGGAGCATGGCGCGGACGGTTACATCGAGAAGCAAGAGATCGCTATGGGAAGCGATCTGACCGAGTTCTTACACATCCTCGAGCAGGCCCTGGAACGCCGGGCCAGCAAAGCGACCCTCGAACGAGAAATCGCCGAGCGCCAGCGGGCCGAGGAAGCCGTGCGCCAGCAAGCACAAATCCTGGAGCAGATCCACGATTCAGTGATCTCTATGGATCTGGCCGGTTACGTGACGAGTTGGAACAAAGGCTCAGAGCGCTTGTATGGATACACCGAGGCTGAGGCCATGGGCCAGCATATCTCGTTCGTTTATCCGGAGGATGAATATCAGTTTCTCCAGCAACGGGTGATCGCGCCCCTCAAAGAACGCGGCACCCACGAGATCGAAGTAAGAATGTGCCGTAAATCCGGCGTGCCCTCGATGACATTTTATCAAGGAGGAGCATTGGAGAGCGCAAGGTGTTGCCGAAGCTCTTGAGCTTGTGCCTGGAACTGTTGTAAGGCTTTGCTCGTGTCCCGGTGCAATTGTTTGGGCC
>DSDT01000031.1 GCA_011048615.1 Chloroflexota bacterium
GGGCGGGCGGGGCGTGGTTCGGGTGGTGGGATTGGACGTGGACCGGGGTATGTTGACCTATGCCCGTGCTCGGACCCGGCGAGAGGGCGTGGGTTACGTCCAGGGGAACGCTCACAGCCTGCCGCTTCCCAACGGGTCTTTCGATGGGGTGGTCTGTCACTACTTGCTGCTGTGGTTGGCGGATCCGGGGCACGGGGTGGCAGAGATGGCTCGGGTGACGCGGCCCGGCGGACACGTGCTGGCCTGCGCCGAGCCGGATTATGGGGGTCGGGTAGACCATCCGCCGGAATTGGCGCCCCTGGGGCGGATGCAGGCCGAGGGGCTGCGCCGCCAGGGTGCCGACCCAGAGATGGGGCGTAAACTGGGAGAACTGTTCGTCGCCGCTGGCCTGGAGACGACCGTGGGCGTGATGGCGGGGCAGTGGGAGCTATCGGGGGCGTTCGCTGCTGATTTCGAGGCCGAGTGGACGATGCGGGAGCGGGATTTGATCGGGTTGTGCTCGCGGGAGGAATTGGACCGGCTGCGGGGCGTGGATCACCAGGCTGTGGCGGTGGGACGGCGGATGCTCTTTGTGCCAACGTTTTACGCCTGGGGAAAAAAATCGGCACTTTGAGGAGGAAAAAGCAATGTCGGCAGGTAAAATCATCGGTTACATCGTTGCAGCAATTTTGATCTTTTTCGGGGTGCTCTTTATCTGGGCCACCTTTAGCCCCGATGGGCAGATCGGGTGGCTGGTTATCGGCATCATCAGTGTGGGGATTGGGTTGGGGATCATCGCCCTGGTCAAGTTTCGCGAGCCTAAATCGGCCCTGCCGCCTCAAGAGATCATCCAAAAGGTGGACCTCAGCGGAGATATACAGATGGAGACCCTCAAGTGTCAGAAATGTGGGGGCGAGCTGCAGAAGGATAGCATCAGTGTCAAGGAGGGAGCGATCTTTATCGCCTGCCCCTACTGCGGCTCCGAGTACCAGATGGTCGAGGAACCCAAGTGGTAGTGTATTGAGGAGGTGTCCCATGCGTTGGAATTGGAAGCAATCTCTGAACCTGTTGACTCTGTGCACTGTCCTGTTCATCTTGCTGTGGATGCCGGCCCCTTCCTACGCCCAGGACTATTCGTTCACCCTGGATCAACAAGTGGTGGACGTGTGGATCAATAAGGATGGGTCCGTCAAGCTAGAGTATTGGTTCACCTTTACCTGCGATCGGGGCAATTATCACATCGCAGCGGTGGACGTGGGTCTGCCCACCGGGCGCTTTTCCTTCGCGGACATCCAGGCCGATGTGGACGGCCGGCCGATCAGCTACATCGGCTCCGATTACCAGGGCAAGGGGGAGCACGGGGTAGCGGTCTGGTTGGGGAACTCGACGATCCGCTCCGGCGAGACGGCCACTGTCCACGTGGTGGTGGGTTGGGTGGGGGGCATGGTGTACGAGGACAGCGACGACCCCGAGTACGCCAGCACCCAGTTCTCCCCCACCTGGTTTGGCAGCCAGTACGTCCACGGCACGACCGACATGGTGGTCCGCTTCCACCTTCCGGTGGGGGTGCAGGCCGACGAACCCCGCTGGCACCGCAGTCCCTCCGGCTGGCCCCAGGATCAGCCGGACACCGGCTTCGATGCGGAGAACCGGGTGATGTACACGTGGCGAAATACGGCCGCCAGGCCGGACCGGCAGTACACCTTTGGGGCCTCGTTTCCGCGCCGTTACGTCAACGAGAGCGCGATCCAAAAGCCGCCCTCGCTGCTGTCCAAGATCTGGGGGGCCGTCAAGACCTTGACCTGTAATCCAGGTACTTGTTTTACGGTCCTGCTGATGGGCATCGTGTCGATCTCTATCTGGTCGCAGCGCCGCCGCAAGATGCAGTATTTGCCCCCCACGATGAAGGTCGAGGGTGTGGGGATCAAGCGCGGCCTGACGGCGGTGGAGGCGGCCATTCTCCTGGAGACGCCCCTGGACAAGGTGCTGACCATGATCCTCTTTAGCCTGGTGAAAAAGGGCGCCATCACGGTGCTGGACGACCGGCCGCTCAAGGTCCAGGTCAGTGATCCCCTGCCCCAGGGCCTGCATTCCTACGAGGAAAAGTTTCTCCAGGCGGTAAAGGCGGACAATACACTCAGCGAGAGCAAGTTGCGCTCGGCCATAACGGGCCTGATCAAGGCGGTCAACGCCAAGATGAAGGGATTCAGCCGTAAGGAGTCGGTCGCCTACTATCGTGACATCGTGCGGCGGGCATGGGGACAGGTGGAGGAGGCGCAGACGCCGGAGGTGCGCAGTCAGCGCTTCGACGAAGGTCTCGAGTGGACTATGCTGGACGATGATTTCGACGATCGCACCAAGCGCGTCTTTCGCACCGGCCCGGTCTATGTGCCGATGTGGTGGGGCCACTACCAGCCCTGGACGAGACAGGCGGCGGTGGGAACAGCTGGTGCCGGCAAGGGGTCATCTTCGACTGGGACGGGCGGACTGCCGACGCTGCCGGGCGCGGCCTTCGCGGCCTCCATCGTGGGCGGGGTCGAAAACACCGCCGGGCGCATCGTCCGCAACGTGACCGATTTTACCGGCGGCGTGACCCAGGTCACCAACCCCCCGCCCAAGACGTCGAGCGGGGGGCGCGGCTCTGGCGGCGGGGGCGGTGGATGCGCTTGTGCCTGTGCCTGTGCGGGATGTGCCTGTGCCTGCGCGGGAGGCGGCCGGTAGCTTGATCCCTTTTTGGGCCCGCTTGCGCGATTCCATAGCTGGTCCGCGGGCGCAGGCGCGATCTCTATCCTCCGGCCTGTATGCCTACGAGCGGCGAGACGGAGTCGGGGGACGGGCGCGCGTCCACCTGCGGGTGGAGCCAGACGGGCGGGGCCTCCTGGTGATCAATGCCTCGCGGGTGCTCCACTTGAATCAGACCGCGGCCGAGTACGCGCACCTCGTTTTGGAGCGTATCCCGGAGGAAGAGGCCGTGCGCGGGATGCAGCGCCGGTACCGGGTGGACCCCCAAACCGCCCGCGCCGACCTGCGCCAGATGCAGGCCCAGTTGGACGCACTGATCCAGGCCGATGGAACGGTCTGTCCGATCCATGACTTGGAGTTGGAGCGGGTAGACCCCTTTTCCGTCTCCCTCACCGCGCCGTACCGTATGGACCTGGCGCTGACCTACCAGTGTGATAACGCCTGCCCGCACTGTTACGTGGCCCGGTCGACCGATTATCCCGAGATGGACACGTCTGCCTGGCGGGCGGTCCTGGATCGGGTGTGGGAGGCGTCCATCCCCCACGTCTGTTTTACCGGTGGGGAGGCGACCCTGCGGGATGACCTGGTCGAGCTGGTGGCGTATGCCGAGGGGTTGGGCCTGGTGACCGGGCTGTTGACCAATGGACGCCGGCTGTCGGATGCGGGATTGGTGCGCGCGTTGGTCGAGGCTGGGCTGGATCACGTGCAGATCACGCTGGAATCCCACGCCGAGGCCGTGCACGACGGCATGGTGGGCGCGACCGGGGCGTGGCAGGAGACGGTGCAGGGCGTGCGCAACGGGGTGGCAGCCAGGCTCTACACGACGACCAACACCACGTTGACTCGCGAGAACGTGCCGGGCATCACAGAGACGGTCGCCTTCATCGCTTCGCTGGGGGTGCCCACTTTTGCTTGCAACAGTCTCATCTATGCCGGTCGAGGCGCGACTGTGGGGACCGGATTTCGAGAGGGGGAGCTGGAGCCGATCCTGGTGCGGGTGCGGGAGGCAGCCGACGCCCAAAACTTGCGCCTGATCTGGTACACTCCGACCCAGTATTGTGCTTTTTCCCCCTTGCAATTGGAGCTGGGGGTCAAGGCCTGCACGGCGGCGCTCTACAATATGTGCGTCGAGCCGGATGGGGCAGTCATCCCCTGCCAGAGCTACTATGAGCCATTGGGCTACATCCTGAGGGATTCCTGGGAGAGTATCTGGAACCACGAGTTGGCCCTGAGCCTGCGCGAGCGCCGATACGTGTCGGACAAGTGTCGCGCCTGCCCGGACCTGGCTATCTGTGGCGGGGGCTGCCCGTTGTACCTGCAACATCAGCAGGGTGACTGACAAAGGGACGGCCGGCGGTTCGTCTCCACCGACGAGGCCCGGGTGGCCCTGGGGCAGCGGTTTGCGCGGGGAGCCCCGCAATCAGGTTGGATGGTGATGGAGGTGTATTGATGACCGAACTAGAAATGACTGTCAGTACTGTGGTGGTGTACCCCGACCGGGCGCGGATCACCCGGAGCGGCTCGATTTCCCTGAACCCGGGCAGCCATCGCCTGGAGGTGCGGGAACTGCCCTTGAAGCTGGATGCCGCGTCCGTCCGGGCGGCCGCGCGGGGCACGGCTCGGGCGCGGCTGTTGGGCGTGGACGTGCGGCGCGAGTTCTACGTCGAGACGCCAGTCGAGCGAGTGCGCGAGTTGGAGGACCGCATCGAGGGCCTGGAGGACGAGGTTCGCAGCCTGGACGCCCGCGCCGAGTGGCTGCAACAGGAACGAGCTACGTTGAGCAGTTTGGGCGGCCAGACCGAGCTGTACGCCCGCGGGCTGGCCTATGGGCGGATAGATGCCCAAACTCAGATGAACTTGTTGGACAGCCTGCGAGAGCGGACCGAAACGCTCGACGGATTGGCGCTCGATCTGGCCGTTCGGCGTCGGGCGCTGGAGCGCGACCTGAAAAAACTGCGCGGAGAATTGGAGCAACTGCGCGGCTCGCGGGGACGAGAACGGTACACCGGCATCGTCGAGGTGGAGGTGACCCAACCCGGCGACCTATCCGTCGAGCTGACCTACGTCGTGTCTGGCGCTGGCTGGAAGCCGCTCTACGATCTGCGGCTGATGGAGCAGTCGGCGGACTCGCCGTCCGCCGCTTTAGAGATTACCTACATCGCCCAAGTCACCCAACAGACGGGGGAGGATTGGTCGGACGTGACCCTCACCCTATCCACCGCCCGGCCGGCGCTGACCGAGACTCTGCCGCAGCTGGAGCCGTGGTACATCGCGCCGATCTTTGCCCGCGCGCCGCAAATGATGGCCCTCGGAATGGCGGCCCCGGCCCCTCCCGACCTGGACATGGCCGATTTTGCCGCGAGAGCGGCGCCAGAGAGTGGGCCGGTCGTCGCGGAGGCGGAGACAGCGATGGTCGCTGTGGACGCTTCCGGCGCGGCGGTGACCTATCGGGTGTCCGGCGTCGTCTCCGTTCCGGCCGACGGCGCGCCTCATAAAGTGACTGTCGCCCGGTTCGACCTGGCGCCCAAGTTGGATTACGTGACGGCCCCCAAGCTGATCGAGGAGGCGTATCGGCGCGCCAGAGTGACCAACGACAGCCCCTACACGTTGCTGCCCGGCGTCGCCAATCTCTTTGCCGGGGACGAGTTCATCGGCGCGACCGAACTAGAGTTGACGGCTCCCAACGGCGAGGTGGAGTTGTACCTGGGGACCGATGACCGGGTGCAGGTCGAGCGGGAGCTAAAGCGCCGGGAGGTGGACAAAAAGCTGCTCGGCGACCGCCGCCGCCTGCGGTACGGCTACGAGATCGAGCTGGAAAACCTGCTGCCTACCGAGGTGACGGTCACCCTTCAGGACCAGTTCCCGGTGCCGCGCCATGAGGACATCAAGGTGCGGTTGGAGTCGGCCGACCCCAAGCCGACGGAGCAATCGGAACTGAATCTATTGGCATGGGAATTGGTGTTAGCGCCGGATGAGGAGCGGACGGTGCGCTTTGATTTCGTCGTCGAATACCCCCGCGAGATGGACTTGACGGGGTTGCCATAGAGACCGGAGAACTGTTTTGAGAAAAGCATCCTCGTTCTGGCGTCTGATCCTGGTCGTCCTGTGGGGGACTCTCCTGGCTGCCTGTGGGCCGATCTCGGTGCCCACGTACACCGCTGTTCCCACGTTGCTCCCGACGCCCGTGCCCTCGGCGACGCCGTTCCCGACCCCGTCATCCACGCCGGCGCCCACGCTCACCATCGCGCCGCCGCCGCCTGCACCGACCCTCGATCCGGCCACCGTCAGCGCCGCCATCTCCAGGATGCAGAACCGGTTGGCCATTGCAGGGATCGAGCCGCTCTGTTTGCGGTGGGAGGACACCGACGACGACGGAGTGCCAGAGTGGGTGGGATTGGCCATGGGACCTGGGGAACCGCCCCGGCTGCGGGCCTTTGTGCTCGATGGGGACGTGTGGCACGATTTGCAGGCCCTGCCGCAGGAGGCGGGGAAAAAGGATTTTGGCCTGGGAGTGTATCCCACCTGCGAGCTGGACGTACGGGATACCAACGCCGACGGTCGGACCGAGGTGCTGGTGTGGGGTCACGCTGAGACCAGCACCGTCCTGCTGCACATCTTTGCCTGGGACGGGAGCGCCTACACGCTGCTGGGCGGGTTCGAGGGGGACGCCGGCATCCGGCTGGAGAACACGGATGGGGATCTGGCCGACGAGATCGCGGTGCGCTACGACGCTGGTGGCGGGTTGGTGTGGGAGGCGGTCCACACCTGGGATGGGGCCAACTATGGCTGGACCTGGGAGCGGTATGACTGGTTCTACCTGAACCGTCCGCACGTTTATCCCACCGACACGCCGGAGCGGGTGGTCATCTCTTTCTACCTGGCGGTGGACGATCGGGATATACCGGGAGCCTTCGGTCTGTTGAGCGGCGGCGCCCGGTCGGCTCAAGCGTACGAGACGTGGGCCGCCGGCTTTGCCACCACTGTGGCGGTGGAGGTGGGGGTGGTACACGAGCTGGCTCGCAACGGCGGAATCGCGACCGTGGCCGCCCAGGTGCTGGCCTATGACAACGTGAACGGGCGCATCGTCGTGACCTTGTGGGACGTCGAGTGGACCACTGTGCAGACAGACGTCGGCTGGTGGTTGGAGAACGCCTCGTCGGCGCAGCTCGACCAGTGGGAGGCGCCCTACTATCGCTGAACCCGGTCGCTGGTCTAGTCTGCGTACCGATAAGGGTTAGGTGCAATCAATCAGGACTTTGAGAGCGCCTTTCTGGGCCGCTCTCTCGAAAGCGACCAGCCCCTCGGCGAGGGGGTAGCAGGCCTGGATCAGCGACATCACGTCTACCAGGCCGCGCGCCAGCAGCCGCAGCGCCGGCGCGAATGGTCCGCAGCGGGAGCCGACCAACTGGACTTCGTCCACCACGACGGCTGTCAGGTCAGCCTCGATGGGGCTGTGGTAGGTGGATTTGAGCAGGATGGCGCCGCGCGGCCGGACCAGCCGCCGGGCTGCCGCGTATCCCCCTGCATGACCGGTCGTCTCGACGACGACATCGGCCCCGGCTTCGACCCCGGTCTCTTCCAGTGCGGTGGGGATGCCCTGCCGGGCCAGGATGTCGAGCTTTGCCCGGTGGTGTCCCACGGCGGTCAGGTCGCAGCCGGTCAGGGCCAACACCTGGGCGCACAGCAGCCCCAGCTTGCCATCGCCCAGTACGATGACGCGCTGGGTAGGACGGATGTGTACTTGCTGCAGAATCTCGCATGCCGCGGCCAGGGGTTCGGTAAAGACGGCGACCTCGTCGGAGAGCGGGTCGGGCACCGGATAGAGATTGGGGATGGGCAGGGTCAGGTAGTGGGCGAACGCCCCGTCCCGGCCTTCGATGCCCAGCGTGGTGCGATGGGGACAGTGGGTGGGACGGCCGGCCCGGCAGGTGCGGCACGTCCCGCAGGCGGCGTTGATCTCCCCGACGACGCGGCGGCCTTCCCATTCCGGCGCGCCCGGTGCTCGCTCCACCACGCCGACGAACTCGTGGCCTGGAATGCCGCGAAAGCCCATGTACCCGCGCACCATCTCCATGTCGGTGTTGCAAATACCGGTCAGGTGCACGCGGATGAGGGCTTCGCCCGGTGCAGGCTCGGGGATGGGGTAATCGTCTACTAATCTGAGGTCCTGCTCCAACAGTAATGCGCGCATACGGGTCATGATGGCCTTTTTACCTGCTGTATGAGGCCAGAAAGGGGCGTTGTAAGCTATCCGCAAGTTGAGACTGCCGTGGGGCTGGCCGCCCCTGGGCGGGATGGCCTGCATAGCTCTGTCGTCGCCACCTGTGAAGCCCATCGGCATCTGGCTTCGAACTTGCTGGCGCCGGGAACGGGTTTCGAGGCATGGCTATGATTCGGTGGGGCGGACTAGGCCGCTGCCTGGGCGCCCGCCCGCCGGGCGGCCGCCTTCTCCCAGACCACGAGCAACGGCACGGCAATAAAGATGGCCGAGTAGGTCTCGCTGACCATGCCCACCAGCATTGTGGCGATGAAAGGTTTGATGGTCGTGCCGCCAAATAGGAGGATGGCGACCATGACGAACATGGCATTCAGCTGGGTGGCCAGGGAGCGGTGGAGGGTCTCCAGGATGGAGCGGTTGACCACCGTCTCGTACGGCTCCGTCCTGTGGCGGGGGATGTTCTCGCGGATGCGGTCAAAGACGACGATCACATCCTGCACAGAAAAGCCGATCACAGTCAGGATGGCGGTGAGGAAAAGGGCATCCACCTCCCAGCCCGCGATGACGCCCATCAGCGCGTAGAACCCCAGGGCGATCAAGAGGTTGTATGCCATGCCGATGATGGTGCACACGCCGTAGCGGAAGGCGTTCGGCACGCGGCGGAAGGAGAACCACATAAAGGCGACGATGACCAGCGCAGCGACCAGGATCGCCCAGCCGGCCGCGCGGGCCACCTCACCGCCGACGGCCGGCTCGACGGTGTCAAAGGTCAGGCTGTCCCGATCTATGCGGCCTATTTGTTCTTCCAGGGCGTCCAACAGCTCGGCGACTTCGGTGGCTGCTACTTCGCGGGTTCGTACTTGCCAGGTCCGTTCCTCCGGCGTGCCCAGGGGTTGTACGATGGCGCTCTCCAGCCCATATTCGACAAAGGCGGCGCGGACGTCGTCCTCGTCGGCCACCTGGTCGAACTGGATCACGAAAATGGCCCCGCCGGTAAAGTCAATGCCCAGCCGCAGGGGCTGACCGAACTGGGTGGTCGAGATGACCATAGCGACGACGCTCAGCCCGACCAGGATGGCCGAGAGGATGAAATACCAGCGCCGTTTTTCGACGATATTGTACATGCTACACCCCCAACAACCACTCGCGTTCGGCCAGCCACTGGTCGGCCGACATGGTGACCTGGCTCACAAAAGTGCGGGTGGCGAATACTGCTGTAAAGATGTTGACAACGGTACCGATAGCCAGGGTGATGGCAAACCCTTTGACGATGCTGGCTCCAAAGTTGGTGCCAAAGAAAAAGAGAATGGCGCAGATGATGAGGGTCGAGAGTTGTCCATCGCGGATGGAGGGCCATGCACGGCTGAAACCGATTTCGATGGCGGTGGCCAGCTTGCGCCCGTTCCGCAGTTCCTCTTTCATGCGCTCAAAGATCAGGATGTTGGCGTCCACGGCCATACCGGCCGAGAGGATGAATCCGGCGATACCAGGCAGGGTCAGGGTGATGGGCACGAGTTTGTAGAGCGCGATGTTGATGAGCACATAGATGACGAGGGCAATGTCGGCCAGGCCGCCCGGCAGCCGATAGTAGACCAGCATAAAGACCAGCACGGTGACGAGGCCGATCACGCCAGCCCGGATGGATTTCTCCACCGATTCGGTGCCCAGCGTCGCGCCGATGCGGTTAAAGCTCTCCACTTTCATGGGGATGGGGAGTGCGCCGTAGCGCAGTTGGAGGGCCAGTTGACGCGCGGTCTCGAAGGTGAAATTGCCCGAGATGGAGGCCTGACCGGTGGGAATGACGTCCTGGATCACGGGGCAGGAGACGACTGTCTTGTCCAGGAGAATGCAGAGGTACTGGCCCACGTGGGTACTGGTATAGTCGGCAAAGACCTGGGCGGCGTCGGGGTTGAATTCGATGGGAATGACGTATGCCCCTCGTTGGTCGGTGTCCAGTCCCACGTTCTTCAGGTCGGCGCCGGTGAGGACCGTCTCGTAAATTTTGGGGGCAATCGCTGGAGAGGATGGAGAGGGGGTCGGCACGGTGGGGGTGATAGGGGCATCGGCGGTGGATATGGTGACTGTCTCGATCACGTCGCCGATGGCGATAGACTGGACGACGTCCATCCCCTCCACGACCTGGCCAAAGACGGTGTAGGCGCCGTCCAGTTGGGTCAGGGTATCCAGCGCGATGTAGAACTGGCTGCCGCTGGAGGCTCGTTCGGGATTTACGTCATCACCGCGGCGGGCCATGGCGATGGCGCCGAGGGTGTGGGGCAGTCCGATTTCGGCCGGGACGGTGTAGCCAGGGCCGCCGCTCCCCATACCGAGGGGGTCGCCGCCCTGGATGACGAAACCGGGTTCGACGCGGTGAAAGGTCAGCCCGTCGTAGAACCCCCGCTCTGATAGAAAGATAAAGTTGTTGACCGTCTGCGGCGCGGCGCTGGCATTCAGTTGGACGACGATCTCTCCCTTGGCCGTCGAGATGTTGGCGACGTAGGTCTCGGTGGTTTCGATCTGCATCTCTGGGGGAGCGGTGTACATCTCGTTCCGCTCGACGGGATTCTCTGGCATAGGGGGGGATGCTTCGGGAGGAACGGTGATCGGTTCCATCTGCGGCGCGATGACAGACTCCCTCGTCGGCTCTGGGGTGGGTTCTGTCCAAGTGGTGGTATCGGTGGGGGCGGTCAGCTCTGCTGCGGGTGAGGCGAGGGTGGGGCCGCCCAGGGTGGTCGTGATGACAGTGCCAGGCGGCAGGGGGATGTTGCCAGCGTCGACAAATTCGAGCAGGGCGGTGCCCTTGATCGTCTCCACGGCCTGCTCCGGGTTTTGGATGCCGGGCAACTCGACGATGATGCGCCGCTCGCCCTGAGCCTGCACGATCGGTTCGGTCAATCCCAGGGCATTGACGCGGTTTTCCACGATGCGACGAGCCGTCTCCATCGCTGCTGCATCTAGCTCTTGACCCTCCTGGGGGTCGGCGGCCAGCAGAACCTGGAGCCCCCCCTGCAGGTCCAGCCCCAGACGTAGAGCGATGTCCCGTTGATTGGCCGGTTGCCAAAAGAGCAGGTTTTTGGCCCAGGCAGGGTGCTCGATGTCCAAGTCCACGAACATGGCGACCAGGGCGATGACGACGATGATGATCAACTGCCAGTTTTGTGATTTACCCATCTAGTTTTTCTCCCTCTCATTCAGGGGTTTGCAAACGTGGGGGATTATAACCGAGTGAAGCGGTTGTGTCAATCTCGTTCGATGCGCGTGCCGGGGACGTTTGTGGTGTCCAGCAGAACGCGGGTCAGCAGTCCAGGGATCGTTCCGGTGAGAATGTGCACACAGATGCCGGGATGACGCTGTGCCAGGTGGACCATTCGCTGGACCTTGTCCTCCATGCCGCCGGTGACGTCTACCCCGGCGCTCCCGGACAGGGTCTCTTGCAGCGTGGGCAGGTCTGCCCCCGTGATGCGGGGAATGACGAGACCATTGGCAGCGAGTACTCCTTCTACCTCGCTCAACAGGAGGATGTGGGCGGGGTGGAGGTGGTCGGTCAGGTAGACAAAGATGTCCTCGGTGGAGATGATGGCGCCGCCGCGGACGTCATCCAGAGCGACGTCGCCATAGACCAGCGGGGTCAGGCCGTGGCTCAGGGCGGCGCGTATCGGATGGATGTCCAGGTGTTGGAGGGCGCCGTCGTGGCAGCGAGCCGATGCAGAAGGCTGGAGGCTCAGGACTGGGACGTTGGCCTGGAGGAAGGCGTCGGTGACGATGCGGTTGAGCCGGGCAGCAGCGGCGGCCACCTGGGCGTAGCCGCGCCATTGGGCGGGGGTCGTCACGCCCGCGCGTGTGCCGTAGGGGTGGGCCGCCCAGTGGCCGAAGGAGCCAGACCCGTGCCCGATGAGCAGTCTCAATTCGGGGGCGGCGGCGAGGGCCTGTCGCACCTCGCGGGCCAGCCGGGCGATGGTCTCGTGCCGGGCGGTGTAGGGTTGGGTCTTGTCGGTGATGAGGGCGCCGCCGAGCTTGATGAAAAAGTCCGGCGGACGGCCGGGGGGCTGCAACTCTCTGGTTTTCTGGTCAGCTGGCATGGTATGGGCTGTCAACCTGGGTGCAGATCGTCCACCTGGCCCCTGCCTCTGTCAACGCGCCGATTATTTCGGCCAGGTCGAGGTCTGCCGTCTCTTCCACCAGGGCGATGACGGCGCCTCCCTGCCCCGCGCCCGAAAGTTTCGCTCCCAGGGCTCCGGCAAAGCGGGCGGCCTCGACCAGTTCATCCAGGATGGGGGAGGAGACTCCCATCTCGATCAGCAGTTCGTGATTTTCGTCCATCAGGGGGCCGAGCGCCGAGGTTTGCCCGGCCTCGATGGCGCGCCGTGCCTCGTCGGTGACGTCGCCGATCTGGTCGAACAGGGCGTCGTAATGGGCGGGTTCGCGCTTCCAGGCCCGGCGCACGTGGGCGACGATTTTTTTCGTGGGGCTGCGGATGCCGGTGTCAGCGATGACCAGGGTGAAGGGGGCCGCCACCCGGAGCCGTTGGACGGGGCGCTCGCGCACAAAGTAGATGGGTTGCTCGAAGGCGATGACGGTGTTGTCAATGCCGCTGGGGGTGCCGTGGTGAATTTTCTCGACCTCGAAGACGATCTCGCTGACCGAATCGGCCGGCAGTTTGCGGCCCAACAAGCTGCCCAGGGCGCGGACGAGGGCGGTAGAAACGGCGGCCCCACTGCCCAGGCCGCTGGCGATGGGGATGGTAGAGTGGATGGTGAGAATTCCATCCGGCTCCGGAGCCGAGAGGTGGGCCAGGGTCAGTCGTGTGGCGGCCGCCAGCGGGTCATCGGGCGGGGCGGTGGACAGGGTGACCTGACGGCCCAAGTCTGGGGCGGCGATAAGGAGGCCGCTGCCTGGCGCGGCTGGCGTGACGGCAGCGCTGGCCTGCACCTGCGTCACCGGCGCGGCGATGGCCGGCCGGCCGTAGACGACGGCGTGCTCGCCAAAGAGGATCACTTTGCCGGGGGCGGATGATAAGGAACGTTTATGACTCATCGGCCTGTCTCTCCGGGCTGGTCGCTGCTGGCACGGGCAATGGATCTGTTGTTCTGTCAGTCCATCCAGTCCATCATTTGGATATGATACTTGAATGGTGGCGGGGGGCAATTCCGATCTGTTTGGCGCCTACGACGGTGTGCACCGCGTTCCACGGGCCGTACTCCTCTCGCTCCACCGCCAGCCCACGCGCCTCCATCAATGGGACCTCGTCCCGCATATAGTCGCCCATCAGTTCCCACAGGCGGGCCAGGAGGTGGGCCACGCGGTTGCCATCGGAGGCCTCGCCAGCGTCCACAATGATCACCCGGCCGCCGGGACGGGTGACCCGCACCATCTCGTCCAAGGCGGCCTCGGCGTCGGGAAAGGTGCTGAAGGCAAAGGTAGAGACGACGGCGTCAAAGCTCTCCGCCGGCCAGGGCAGAGCGTAGACGCTGCCCACGGCCAGACGTGAGGAGAGTCCGCGGGCTGCCAGGCGGCGGCGGGTCAGGTGGACCATGCCAGGGGCCAGGTCTAACCCGGCCATCCGGTGCTGGCGCGCCATCTCGGTGTGCAGCTTGCCGCTGCCAAAGCCGATTTCTAACACGCGGCTGCCGGCCGGGGGGAGATAGCGCAGGGCTGATCTCCGCCAGCGGTGGGTGGTGTTGCCGGTGAACCAGTCCACGCCGTCGTACCAGTGGGCCAGCCGGTCATAGACCGGGTTCCAGAACCGGCGCTGGATCGTCCGCCGATGGGTGCGGCGGCGGAGCCAGGCCAGGAGGCCGACGGTCAGCGCGCCGGCTGCCAGCCCGACAATCCACCACCACTTTTTATCACGCTGTCTTTTGCCGTTCATACCCTACTCTTTTCGCTTTTCGGTGGAGGATCATCAGAGTACGGTCGTCGGAGGGCGAGTTTTCGCCGATGAAGGTGGCGACCGAGTCGTCTATGGCATCCAGCATCGCCTGGGCAGGGCCGCCGTTGATGGCCTGGATGGTGGCATGCAGGCGATCCAGGCCGTATTCCTCATTCGTTAGGGCCAGGGCCTCGGTGATGCCATCGGTGTAAAAGATCACGTAATCGCCGGGTTCTAGTTGCACCTCGTGTTCTTGGACGCGGGTCCCTTCGAGCACCCCCAGGGCCATGCCGCCCTTGAGCAGCGATTCGATCTCGTGGGTGTGGGCGCGGAAAAGCAGCGGCAGGTTATGCCCGGCGTTGGCATAGATCAACCGGCCGGTCTTCAGAGACAGGACGTTGTAGATGGCAGTGACAAACATACCGGCGTGGGCGTCGGGGACCAGGAGGTCGTTGACACGGGCGATGGCGGCGGCCGGCGATGATTCTTCCAGGGCTGCGGCCCGCATCAGAGTGCGCGTGAGGGCCATGAATAGGGCGGCGGGCATCCCCTTGTCGGCCACGTCGGCGATGACCATTCCCAGCTTGTGGTTGGGTAACTCGAAGAAATCGTAAAAGTCACCCGCCACCTGGCGGGCTGCCCGCCAGACGAAAGCGATCTCCCACCCAGGCAGGTGAGGGGGCTGGGCAGGCATAAAGGTCTGCTGGATGTTGTGAGCCAGCTGCAACTCCCGCTCCAGTCGTTCTCGCTCGGCCGTCTCTTGTTGGAGCATGTCGCTCTGGATGGCAAGTGCGGCCTGGTGAGCGATGCCGGTGATGATCTCTAGGCGTTTCTCGCTCACGGGTTGGGGAGAGTTGGCTTCTTCTAGCAGCATCACGCCCAGCGCGTCGCCTTTTACCGCCAGAGGAAGCGCCAGCAGTAAAAAATCCCCCGTCGGCAGGCCGGCGACGATTTCGGGGGGTATGGCGCCGTCGTTGGATAAAGCGGTGTGGGCGTGGATGGCGCGTTGGCCGCTCTGGCGGACGGTTTCGAGCAGGGGAAAGTCGGCGGGGGTATATGGACGGTCGAAAAGCAGGGCCTCCATCTCGCGGGGAATGCCAAAATTCGCCATGGCGCGAAACGCGGACTGTTCGTTGTCCCACGTAAAGATGACACACACGTCACCACCGACCAGGATGGGGGTGATGCGGACGATGGTGTTCAGGATGTCGTCCAAGCGATTCAAGTTAGCCACGGCCTGGGCAACCTGTAGTAGAGCAGCCGAGACGTAGGCCTCTTCCTGCTGCATCTCGCGCAAGCGGGTGTTTTCGACGGCGGCGGCGGCCTGGAGTACGATGCCTTTGATGATGATCAGGCGGTCGTCGTGGATGGGAGTGCCTCGATGGTCCAATTTGAGCCAATCCATGGGACAGTCAATCAACATGGCGCCCAACACGTCGCCCTGGGCGAGCAAGGGGAGCAGCAGCAAGGATTCAAAGCCCAGATCCCATACCACCAGGTCTGATAGGCGAGAGTCGGTTGCTACATCATAGATAAAGGCGAGGGATTTGTTGGCGCGCAGGTCGTCGAGCGCTGGTTCGGTGCCCGGCGTGATGGTCCACCGTCGAAAGACCTCTTGCTGTGCTGGAGTGAGACCGTACGCGGCGGCTGGCACGAAAACGGCGGTCGAGTCATCCCACAACAGGATCGCACACCGGTCTATGTTGACCAGCGTGGGCACGAGGTGAACGATGGTCGCTAGCAGTTCGTCGAGGGTGGATGCGGAACGGGTGGCCTCGGTGACCTGGAGCATCACCGTCGAAATCTGGGCCAGTTCCTGGGCCTCCTGGTAGAGGCGAGTATTTTCGATGGCGACGGCGGCGTGGCTGGCGAAAGCGGACGTAATCGTACGTGATTCGGCGCCATATCGGCCTGCCGTGTGGTGTATCAGGGTGAGCAACCCCAGGTTTTGGTCACCAATGCGCAGCGGCGCAGCGATGGCCGAGTAGTCGGGAGGGAAGCCGAGAAAGATCCCCAGGGGCTCTGGAGGCGACTGGGAAGTCCGGATGATGGGCTGATCGGCATCCAGCGCCTGGTACAACCAGGATTCGCCCTGGGGCGTCAAATCGCCGGTGCACATCTGGCTGGCCTGCCCACGTATGGCGGATAGACACAGATTGCCGTCTCGCAGCAGCCAAATCGCCGCGACGTCACAGGGGAGGGTGAGCTCCAGTTCGATCAGGATGGCGTCCAATTCCTGATCGAGGTCCACGTCCGCGGTGAGCAGGCCGGCGACTTGTTGCAGGCTCTCGGCGACTTGACGACGCCATCTTTCAGAGTTGTAGAGGTTGGCGTTGCGAATGGCGGTGGCGATGTTGTCGGCCAGTGCTTCGAGCAGAAAGCGGTCCTCGTCGCCAAAGGCGTTGGGCCGGTCACTCCGCACGTCCAGGACCCCCATCACTTTGTCGCCGAACTTGAGGGGCACAGCCAGTTCGGATTGGATGTCGGTGGGGGGCAGGCTCGTGGGGCGGTAGCGAGGATCGTGGATCACGTTGTTGTTGAGCACCGTCTCGCCGTGGCATGCGGTCCAGGGCACGATGCCTTTGGTCTGGTCGAGGGTGCAGATCAGGCCCTCCACCTCCAGGGCCGGAGTTGCTGGCCCGGTGCCGGCCCGATAGATGATTTCTCCACGGGCCGGGTCTATGGTAAAGAGATAGACGTAGGGATAGTCGAACTTGGTGTGGATGAGGCTGACGACCTCTTCCAGCAGAATATCCAGGTCGAGGATGGATGTGACGGCGCGGCTCACTTCGGCGACGGCGGCCAACTGATCGGCCCGGCGGCGGATGTCGCTGTAGAGGCGGGCGTGTTCCACGGCCATCGCCACGTTATCGGCCAGGGCCCGCAGGACGAGCAGATTGGTCTCGTCGAAGGCGTTCACCTGGTCGCTCTGCACATCCAGCACTCCCAGGACCTGGTTCTCGATTTTGAGCGGCAGGGCAGCCTCGGACCGGGTCTCGGGCAGTAAGGAGACATAGTGGTAGCGGGGTTCACTGCTGACGTCGTTGGCGACGATTTCCGTGCCCGTCTGGGCGGCCTGCCCGACGATGCCCTGTCCCAGCCGGACTCGGAGGTTGGGCGCCGCCTGGTCTCTGGTCGGCTGAACCACTTCGGACCGGCTCGCGCTGCCGTCCATACGCAGAAAATCCCGGCCCGGTTCCAGGATAAAGAGGGCCACGTTGTAATAGTCGAATGTCTGGAGGATCAGGTTTGTGACGCGGTGGTTGAGGTCCTCCAGGCTCAGGACTCCGGTGATCTGGGCGCTGACCTGACGTACCAGTGAGAGTTGTTCGATGTGCCAGCGCTCGATGGTCACCTGCCGGGTGGCTTGTAGGGCGGAGGCGGTTTGGATGCCCAGGGTGTCGAGGAGTTCGATCTCGGCGCTGCTGAACGGAGGGCCTTCGGGGCGGCGAACCTCCAGGACGCCCAGCAGTGTGTCTTGGATGTGCAGGGGGATTGCGACGGCGCCAGGGGCCTGGCCCGGTGGATGAAGGCAGATTTCGCCGCTCGTTATGGAGCGATGGATCAAATCAGAGGGGGATGTGGAAGGCGGCGGCTCTGTCTGGGATGGCCAATGGAGGGTGTCATTCAGCCATAGGGTGGCGTGGCCCGTGACCAGGCTGGAAACCGTCTCCATGACGAGGTTTGTTTGGGCGACGACCGTCGGTTGGGCCATCAACCGGGCGCTCAGGTTCAATATCGTGCGGTAAGTTGAGGGATTAGCCACGCGCAGTTACCTCGCTCAATCGGTTTCCTTGCGCTTGGTCATCGTCAGGATGTTTCCCGAGTCCGGCGTAAATTCAAAGTGGACCTCGTCCATCAGTTGGCGCATAAAGTAGAGACCTAACCCTCCACCCGTGCACGTGTCCAGATCGGTGGGCATCTCTGGGTCGGGGATGGCGGAGGGGTCGAAAGGACGGCCATAATCGCGCAGCATGACGGTCAGCCCTGTGTCGGTGATGTGATAGGTGCATTCGATCTCACCTTGATCCTCACCGCCGTAGGCATGTTGGATGATGTTGCTGCAGGCTTCGTCCACAGCCAGTTGTAGCGCATAGGTCTCGCGGTCGTCCAGACCGGCACACTCGGCCGCTTGGATGACGAACTCGGCGATGTGAGCTAGACTGTCAAAGCGGCCCGGAAATATGCGAGTGTATGAGATCTTCATAAGCAAAGCAAGCATGCCCCATCTGATGGCGAGGGGATGTGGACAAAAAAGCCGCTCCAGTACTCTATCTGGCAATCAGCCAGCCGACGAACGGTACCCAAGGCGGCTCTACCGTATGACCATGTCCTGCAGGATGTGGTGTATTGAGGAGGGCTGGTACTAAAAGTTGCCCACTGCCTCGACGACCGAATCATAGAACTTGAACATGGAGATGAACCCAGCCAAGTCCATGACTTGGTAGATTTTTTGAGTTACGTTGGCCAGGACCAGTTCTCCTCGGTTCCACCGTTTGCACGTTTTTTGTGTGTTGATCAACACCCGCAAGCCAGCGCTAGAGATGAATTCTACCCCGCCCATATCGAACACGATTTTGAAGCGGTTCTCTGCGATGATCGAGTCAAAGACCTTGAACAGTTGAGGTGTGGTGTTGCTATCAATACGGCCGGTGACTGTGACCAAATTGCAGCGCTTGAATTGATCTGTGGTAACTTGCATACTAGTCCTCCTTAATTGAATGCTCAGAATTCAAATTGTGAGGGGGATTATATCACATTCCTGTCTAATTTGACAATGTCACATTAGCGCAAAACCACGCTTGTGGCGCAAACGCCCGGCGACTTTCGCCGGGCTACGGAGCAGCGCCCGATTCATCGGGCTTGGGAGCCCCGTTCACGGGGCGAAAGCTCTGTAGCCGGGGCACTTGGTGCTCCGGCGGGCCTTGCCCGGGAACTAGGCCGCCAAAGGTAGAATGTACCACTGTCAAGCTAAGA
>DSDT01000312.1 GCA_011048615.1 Chloroflexota bacterium
CGCCGCGCGGCGTCACCCACGGGATGATCTGTTGGTAGCCGATGTTGCGAAAGCGCACGTTCTGCTCTTCGAGCCGGAAAGCGATCCCGACCAGCGTCGCCACGTCACCGAACGTCATATCGGTGACGATCATGCTCCGGAACTGGTCCCACAATTGCGGGACCTGGGGCAAGAGCTCGAGGGTGCGGGCCTGCCGCCAGATGGCCTGGAGCACCTGCTGCTGCCGGCGCTCGCGGGCAAAGGTGGAGCTGGTCATACGCGAACGGGCGTACCACAGGGCGGTCTCCCCGTCCATGTGATGCAATCCCGGTTCCAATACCTTGATGGGGTACTCGCCATTCTCGTCGGGATAGGGCCAGTGGTCGTACAGGCGGCAGTGGACAGGCACATCTATGCCGCCGATGCCGTCCACGATCCCGATCAGGCCGTCGAAATCAGTGCGCACGTAATGGTCTACCGGGATACCCAGGTTGTAGAGCATGGTCTGTTGGAGCAGGGCGAATCCACCCCCTTCAACGCCGTACATGTCGCCGTACATGTCGGCAAAGTTGATGCGGCTCATCCAAAAGCCGGGGATGTAGACGTAGAGATCGCGCGGGATGGAGAGCACCGTCACCGCCGGGATCATGGGTTGGATGGAGACGAGCTGGACCACGTCGGTGTGCCACTCCTCCCAGTCGGGGCGGCGGTCGCTGCCCAGCAGGACGATGTTGATGACGTCCGGGACGGCTTCTACCGGGGAGACCGCTGTGGGAATGGGTAGGGCGCCGGTCAGCGTGGGAGTCGAACCGAGGGGCCGGGGAGTGGCAAAGGCCGCGGTGGTCGGCGAGGTAACGGGGGGCGAGGTCAACGTTGGGAGCGGCGTGGCCATCTTGGTGGGAGTTCGGGTCGGGGTATCGGTGGGAAGGGCGGTGGGAATGGGGATTTTGGTGGGTGTGGTGGTGGGCGTGAGGGTCGGTTCGGCAGTCGGCTCTGGGGTAGGAGTAGAGGAAGAGGTAGCGGTCACCAGGTCCGCGACGGAAGCCGGCGTCGCGGTGGGGACTGGTGTGGACGTGGGGAGCGGGATGGTGGGCATGCGGGTCGGCAGGAGGAAAACGGCGACGGGATCGCCGTTGACCAGGATGGCCCCCACGAGGGTGCTCAGTACCACCAATGCCAGGACTATGATGGCGGACCATCGAGGGCGCGTCGCTTGGGTTTCTTCCCTATTGCACATAGATTCCATTCTAACCCTATCTATCATATAACGCAACTTTTGTCGGCGCGCTCACATTCGTTCGCTTGACACATCCCCAAAAGTGATAATAATGGGGAGGTGCGTCGCACCTGAGCAATAATGGGAGTAAGCGGCAGTTCTGGGTTTGATGGAGAGAAATATGCCCCATGTGTTTGACGATGTAAATTACGATAACGAGGCCCTGGAGCAAATCATGGCTCTGGCCGAGCGGTATGATTACGAAGTGGACCATGCGCACCAGGACGCCCGCCTGGCCCTGCTGATCTTTGATCTGACGGCCGATCTACACGGCCTGGACGACGAGAGCCGCACCTGGCTGCGTTATGCGGCCATCCTGCACGACATTGGGTATTGGTACGATTACGAGGATCATCACAAGCACGCGTTTCGCATGATCCAGGAGGCGGACTTGCCAGCGCTGACGGAGCGGGAAAAGCTCATCGTCGCCAACATCGCCCGCTACCACCGCAGCGCGCGCCCCCAGCTCGGTCACGCGGGGTTCGTCGCCCTCGACCCCGACGACCGGGAGATGGTGACCAAGTTGGCGGCCATTCTGCGCTTTGCCGACGGCCTGGACCGGGGACACGGGGACGCGGTGGAGGATATAGATTGCCACATCTATGGAGACACGGTTATTTTCACATTGTATCCGCCGGAGGGAAACGATCTCGAGCGCTGGGCCGGGCGTAAAAAGTCCCGCTTCTTTGCCGACGTATTCGGCGTGACGGTGGTGATCCGCTGATGGCCAAGGCGTCTGCGAGAGGGTTTCGCTTCGTGCTGGAGGCAGCGGATGGGCGCGCCCGGGCCGGCACGTATCACACGCCGCATGGCCCGGTGGAGACGCCGGTCTTTATGCCCGTCGGCACCCAGGCCTCCGTCAAGGCCGTCTCCCCACGCGCCCTGCACGATTTGGGGGCGACGGTCGTCCTGGCGAACACATACCACCTCTACCTGCGCCCCGGCGACGAGTTGATCGCCCGGCTGGGGGGGCTGCACCACTTTATGGCCTGGGATGGCCCCATTCTGACCGACTCGGGCGGGTTCCAGGTCTTTAGCCTGGCCGATCAACGCCGCATAGACGAGGACGGCGTCACCTTTCGCTCCCACCTGGATGGATCCGAGCACCGCTTTACGCCGGAGCGCGCCATCGCCATCCAGGAGAACCTGGGCGCCGACATCATCGTCTGCCTAGACGAGTGCGCCGATCCCTCCGATTACCCCTACAACGTCCGGGCGCTGGCCCGTACTCACGCCTGGGCTGAGCGCTGCCGGGCCGCCCAGTCCCGCTCCGACCAGGCCCTCTTTGGCATCCTCCAGGGAGCGGTCTACCCCGATCTGCGGGAACAGTCAGCGCGCTTTCTCACTGATCTGGGCTTCGATGGCTATGCCATCGGCGGGTTGAGCGTCGGCGAGAGCAAGGCCGAGACGTACGGCATGTTGGAGGTAGTGGACCCTCTCCTGCCGCCCGACCAGCCGCGCTACCTGATGGGCGTTGGTACGCCGGAGGACCTGGTCGAGGGGGTGGCGCGAGGTGTTGACATGTTCGACTGTGTGCTCCCAACCCGCATGGCCCGCACCGGCACGGCGCTGACCCGCGTCGGACGGTTGGTGCTGCGCAATGCGCCGTTCGCCGAGGACCCCGCGCCCATCGAACCGGGATGCACCTGTTACGCCTGCACCCACTTTAGCCGCGCCTACATCCGCCACCTGATCAAGGCGAAAGAGATCCTGGCCTACCAACTGCTCAGTATTCACAACCTGCACCTGCTGCTCACGATGGCCCGTGAGATGAGGGCCGCGATCCTGGCGGGACGGTTCCAGGCCTACCGGGAGGCGTTTTGGCGAGCGGCGAACGACGGGCTGTGAGAGGAGGATGAAGGCCGGGCGCTGTTTGGGGCTGATGCTGCTCAGCGCGGCTCTCGTGCTGACGCCGCGCTCGGCCGCCCAGACCCCCTGGCAGGCCTACTCGTTCCACGATGGCGCGTTCGTCGCGCGGCCCATTCCCTTCGTGCCGCCTCTCCCTCCCTCTCCCGCCTGTGCCGCGCCGTCCCCCGACCCCTGGCAGATCACGGATTGTGTCCTGGCCGACGTGACCGGGGATGGCGCGCCAGAATGGGTGTTGATCGTCTGGCGTCCCTGGCAGGATTGGCCGATTCAACGCTGGGTCCCGGTCCCCAGTCCCATCGTCGGCCTCCACGACGCGGATGGGGACAGTTGTCACCTCATCCTGCTCGATCCCCGCGATGGGCGCGAAATCTGGGCCGGATCGGCGCTGCCTGTCCCGATTCTGGCGTTGGCCGTGGGCGACGTGGACGGGGATGGTCGGAACGAGGTCGTGATCTTGGAGGGGGATTACGCCGCCGGACGCAATGGCCTGGCCAGTCACGTGGACGTCTGGCGCTGGAACGGATTTGGCTTTATAATGGCGTGGCGCTCGCCTGAGGGTCTCTTTTCTGCCCTGCGCTTGACCGACGTAGACGGCGACGGCATACTGGACGTGACCGCCCGTTAGCGAGAGGGGGGCCGAGACCCGGCTGGTCGCGTCTATCGAGATACAACCTGAATAGGAGGTCATTCGATGCGTAGCAAATCACACGTCAAAAGTATAGCACTGCTCGTGCTCGTTTTGATCGGCGCTATGTTGGCCTGCAACGCGCCGACACCGCCCTCATCGCCATCTCCTCCGGGCCCGACCGTTCCGCCGGAAGATCCAACCCCCGCCCCCGAAACGCCCGAGACAAGCCCCACCACGCCGCCGGAGGGCATTTCACCGACTCCGCCCCCCAATGTGCGGGGCCCGGGCTTTGCTGCATACCCCGAGATTTTGGCCAAGCTGCCCCCTGCCTACGAGGGGCACACCCTGCCGGTCGACCTGGGGAGCCTGAGCAATTACGATTGGTTCGCGTTCAGCGACCGGCAGGCCCGGCTCCTCTCCCAGAACGGCTTTGTCGCCACGCCCGCCGAGTGGCTCGAATTCTTTTATCTCTATGATCAAGTTCGCTACGAGGAAATTCCCGTCTTTGTCACCACGGACTCGGTCTATCACGTCTACCACCTGATTTTCGACAAGATGCTGCGGGACTTGGAACGGGAGCACTTTGAGCCGGATATCCGCGCGCTGACTGCAGCCTGCCTCCAGTCGGCCCAGGCGATCTATGCCGCGCAGCAGGACACCGAGTTGGAGGATGCTGCGCGGCGCGTGGTGGCCTATTTCGGCGTGGCGAATGGATTGATCGCCCCGGGAGCCGTCCCGCCGCCGGAGGCCGCCGACCTGGTGAGCGCCGAACTGGCCCTGATTCAGGCCCACGCCGGTATGGGCGGCAGTCCCCTATTTAACCAGGACTGCCCGTCCGGCTGCGACCCCTGCGATCCACTCCCTCCGCCCGAATGTATGGACCAGCCCTGTATGTGCGAGGACTATTCTCAATACGTCCCCCGTGGTCACTATACCCGCAGCGAGCAGTTGGAGCGTTATTTCCGCACCATGATGTGGTACGGTCGTATCAACATGCGGTTGCAACAAACGAACGAGACCCGCATGGCGCTGCTCATCACCTACATTCTGCGGCAGACTGATGTGGACGGCCAGCCAGCGGCCGACGTGTGGGCGCGGGTCTATGATCCGACTGTCTTTATCGTCGGCAAGTCGGACGACTTGGGCTTTCACGAGTACGGCGCGCTGTGGGACGCGGTCTTTGGGCCCGACGCGCCGGTCTCGGCTATCGCCGACGAGTCCCAGTTCGACGCCTTTGTCGAGGCGGCCCGGTATCTGCCGCCGCCGCAGGTCAACTCGATGTGGGTCTACATTTGGGAGGACAAGGAACAGGTGACCCAGGGCTTTCGCTTCATGGGGCAGCGGTTCGTGCTCGACGCCTACATCTTTGACGAACTGACCTGGCGCGAGGTCGGTACGCCGGGCAACGAACGCTGGTTGCCCAAGGGGTTGGACGTGATGGCCGCCCTCGGTTCCCAGGAGGCCTATGCCATCCTCGATGAGACCGGCGAGACGGCCTACCTGCACTATCCGGAGCAGATGACCAAGCTGCAGGGCGAGATTGGCGCCCTGGAGATGGATTCCTGGACGCAGAATCTCTATTGGACCTGGCTCTACTCTTTCCATCCCCTGCTAGAGCCCAAGGGAGCCGAATATCCGGCCTTTATGCGAACCCAGGCCTGGGCGCGCAAGGACCTGCACACCGCCCTGGGATCCTGGACGGAGCTGAAGCACGATACCATCCTCTATGCCAAGCAGAGCATGGCCGAGATGGGCGGCGGCCCGCCGCCGGAACCGCCCCGGGGCTGGGTCGAGCCGAACCCGGAGGCCTACGCCCGTCTGCTGGCCCTCACCCGGATGACTCGGGATGGCTTGGCGAGCCGGAACCTCCTGACAGACAACACCCGCGCCAACCTGATGCGGTTGGACAGCCTGCTGGTCTTTCTGCTGGACGTTGCCGAGCGGGAGTTGAACGGCGAGCCGCTGACCAACGAGGATTACGAGCGGATCAAGTATTACGGCGGTGAGCTGGAGGCGATCACGCTGGCTGCTGCCGACCAGGATGGGGAAGGAAGGCCTTTCTTCGAGGAGCCGGAGCAAGCTGCTGTGGTGGCCGACGTCGCCACGGGGGGGGACCAGGTGTTGGAAGAGGGAGTGGGGCGCATCTTTGAGATTTACGTCACGGTCCCGAACGGCGCCGGCGGGCTGCACATCGCCAAGGGCGGCATCTTTTCCTACTACGAGTTCCCGCGCGGCATCAGCGAGGGCCGCCTGACCGACGAGGAGTGGCGGGCCATGTTGGACGCTGGCGCAGCGCCGCCCCGGCCGGAGTGGACGGGAGCGTTTGTGAGTGACTGATCCCACCAGGAGGGAGAGGCGACGTTGGCTCCGTTCTCTCTCCCTCTCATTCTGCCTCTCCGTTCTGCTGTTCTCGTCTCCTGGGGAGCCGGCCTCCATCGCGCTGGATGGAGCGGACCCGCCGCCCATCACCTGGGCCCTGGTGGGAGACGTGATGCTGGGGCGAGGCGTGGCGCAGGCGTTGGATGGAGACTGGGAGAGCGCCTTGGCCAGGGTCCAGCCCTGGCTCGCCGGGGCGGATTGGGCCTTTGCGAACCTGGAATCCCCCCTGACGGCAGAGAGGGAACGCCCGGCTGAACCGTCCCAGGGCGCGTATGACCTGAGAGCGCCCGCCGAGGCCGTCGCGGCGCTGTGCGCGGTCGGTTTCGACGTCGTCTCCCTGGCGAACAACCACGCGCTGGACGCGGGCGAAGCGGGGTTGGCCCAGACCATCGCCATGCTGGATCGGGCGGGCATCGTCGGGCTGGGGGCCTATCAGGCCCTCGAGTTCCCCGGCGGCTGGCTGCTCGCCCTGGACGACAGTGTCGCGCCCCTCGATCTACCGGTGGCCGTGCAACAAGTCGAACGGGCGGCAGAAGAGGGCGGTGCGGTGCTCGTCTCGATTCACTGGGGTGGAGAATACCAGGCCGCCCCCGGGCCACGCCAGCGCATGCTGGCCCGGACGCTGGTCGCCGCCGGCGCCGACGTGATCGTCGGCCACGGCCCCCACGTCCTCCAACCGGTCGAATGGGTGGACGGGGCGCTGGTCGCGTACAGCCTGGGCAATTTCCTCTTCGACCAACTCTACCCGGTGGACTGCCGCTGGGGGGTGGTGCTGCGTTTGACGCTGCGCGGGGAGCACGTCGCCGCCGTCGCCGCCGCGCCGACCGTCACCGAGCGCGGGCGTGTGCGCCTGGCCACTCCCGTCGAGCGGGCGGCGATCCTGAAGCGATTGAACTTGCAACCGTGGGATGTGAAACAGAATTGAGGTGAATTGATGAATACGTGGCAAGCACTTTTTCTCGGCATTCTCCAGGGAGCCACCGAGTTCCTGCCGGTCAGCAGTTCGGGCCACCTGGTCCTGGTGCCCTGGCTGCTGGGCTGGTCCGCATCCGGTCTAGCCTTTGATGCCGTCGTCCACTGGGGCACGGCGGTGGCGGTGGTGGCCTACTTTTGGCGCGACTGGGTGACGCTGGTCGGGGCGGGGCTGCGTTCCCTGCCGGCGCTGCCGCAGTACGTGCGGGCGCTGTTCAGGCCGGACGGATCAGCGGTGGAGCTGGAGCTGGATGCGCGGTTGGCCTGGCTGATCGTGATCGGCACTGTGCCAGCCGCCCTGATCGGCTACCTGCTGGAGGATTTCTTCGAGGGAATGTTCGCTCGCCCGGTGGCAGCGGCCGGCTTCCTGATGACCACCGCTGCCATACTGACTGCCAGTGAGCGCTGGGGGGCGCAACGGCGCGATCTCGACGCGCTGGGGGGGCTCGACGCGTTGTCGGTCGGACTGGCTCAAGCGCTGGCGATCTTTCCCGGCATCTCCCGCTCCGGCGTGACCATCGCCATGGGGTTGGTGCGAGGAGTGCAGCGGGAATCGGCGGCCCGGTTCAGCTTTCTTCTGGCGACTCCCATCATTCTGGGGGCCGGATTGCTAAAAGTCGTTGATCTGGCTCAGGTGGGGGGATTGAGTGTGCAGATTCCCAGCCTGGTGGTGGGGTTCGTGGGCGCGGCTGTCGTGGGTTTGGGGTGCATTCATTTTTTACTGCGCTATCTGCAGCAGCGGCGGCTGTATCCCTTTGCTGTGTATTGTGTCACTCTCAGCTTGTTCTGCTTGGTGGTGGCCTGGATACGCTAATTCGAGGGAATCCCCGCGTGGTGACTTGTTGGCCCCTCTGATGCGCGGTATAATTGACTTATGGCTCCTCCTCGCTGCTTTCTGATCTATGTGATCTGCCTGCTGTGCTGCCTGGCGGCCTGCACCTCTCAGCCCATCGCCGTCACCCGGGAGCCGGTCACGCTGAGCCTGGTCGTGGCCGATTCCTGCGCGCCGCTGGTCGAGAGGCTGGTCACTGCGTACGCCGAGGCCCGCCCCTGGGTCACGATTCAGGTGCAAGTCTTTGACACCTCGGTGGCGGAGCGGATGCTGCGGGCCGGGGAGGTGGACGTAGCCCTGCTGTCCTGGACCTGGGAGATGACGTACGAAGAGCCGCTCTGGGCGGCGACCTTTGCCCACGATGGGATCGCCGTCATCGCTCACCCGGGCGTGACGTTTTCCGAGACCGGGTTGGCCCACCTACAGGATGTATTCCGGGGTCGCATCCAGGAGTGGGGTGGCGTGGTGCTGGTGGTCGTCACGCGCGAGAGCGGATCCGGCACCCGCGCTGCGTTCGAGCGGGCGGTGCTCGGCTTCCACCGGACTACGCACAACGCGGTGGTGATGCCCTCTGGCGAGGCGGTCGTCGAGTACGTTGCCCGCACCCCGGGAGCCATCGGATACGTCTCGACGCTCCATCTCTCCGACTCGGCGGTCAGTCGCGTGCGGGTGCTCCCAGTGGAGGGGGTGCTGCCCACGGGGGAGGCGATCACGAATGGAGAATATCCCATCTCCCGCCCGTTGCGCGTCGCGACTGTCACGGAGCCGACCGGTGAGGCCCGCGAGTTTGCCCAATGGCTGCTGAACCTCCCGGAGCGGGTATTTGGCGGGGTAGGGACGGAATGACCGCCCACAAAGCGTTCAGGGGGAGTGCTCTGGCGGGGGCGGTGAGTTTCAACCTCGTCGGTTTGAGGCGAAGCTTTGTTAGACGCTTATCCTGGTTCTTTCAGTAGAGTCAGGGTATAATTTGAGCAGATGAGACACATCATAAGGAGATGACTGATGAACGATGATCTGCAAGCTCTGCGACAGGCTCGCCAACGGTGGGACCAGACCACTCTGAAAGAGACTCTCGACAAGCACCCGGAGCGGTACGACGAGTTTATCACCACGTCTGGTGATCCGGTGGAGCGGTTGTACACCCCGCTGGACGTCAAAGATGGCTACCTGGAAGGCTTGGGTTTTCCTGGCGAGTACCCCTTCACGCGGGGAGTTCATCCTACGATGCACCGGGGTCGGCTGTGGACGATGCGCATGTTCGCCGGGTTCGGCACCGCCGAGGAGACGAACGCCCGGTTCAAATACCTGCTGGAGCAGGGTCAGACCGGGCTTTCGGTGGCGTTCGACATGCCCACCCTGATGGGATACGACACCGATGCGCCCGAGGCCGAGGGCGAGTTCGGCAAGTGCGGCGTCGCCGTCTCCTCGCTGCGAGATATGGAAATACTCTTTGACGGTATTCCGCTGGACAAGGTGACCACCTCGATGACCATCAACTCGCCGGCGGCGATGGTCTGGGCTATGTACATCGTGGCGGCAGAGAAACAGGGCGTGCCGATGCGCCAACTGGGCGGCACGATTCAGAACGACATCCTCAAAGAGTACATCGCGCAAAAAGAATACATCTTTCCGCCGCATCCCTCGATGCGTTTGGTCACCGATACCATCCAGTTCGGCGCCGAGCACCTGCCCAAGTGGAACACTGTCTCCATCTCGGGGTATCACATCCGCGAGGCCGGCTCGACGGCGGCGCAGGAGTTAGCCTTTACACTGGCCGATGGGATGGAGTATACGCGTTGGGCGTTGGAGCGTGGACTGGACGTGGACGCTTTTGCGCCTCGGCTCTCCTTTTTCTTCAACTGTCACAACGACTTTATGGAAGAGATCGCCAAGTTTCGAGCCGCCCGGCGCATCTGGGCGCGCGAGATGCGGGAGACCTTTGGCGCGCAGGACTCGCGCTCGTGGTGGATGCGCTTTCACACTCAGACGGCCGGCTGCTCGCTCACAGCCCAGCAGCCCGAGATCAACGTGGTACGGGTGGCGATTCAAGCACTGGCGGCGGTGCTGGGCGGCACCCAGTCCCTGCACACCAACAGCCTGGATGAGGCGCTGGCTTTGCCCAGTGAGCATGCCGTTACCATTGCGCTGCGCACCCAGCAGATCATCGCCCACGAGTCGGGTGTCACCAACAGCGTGGACCCGCTGGGCGGCGCCTACGCTATCGAGGCTCTCACCGACCGGATCGAACGGCAAGCCTACGAGTATTTCGAGCGCATCGAGGCGCTGGGCGGGGTCATCCCGGCCATCGAGAGGGGATTCTTCCAGCAAGAGATCGCCGACGCGGCCTACCGCTACCAACGCGAAATAGACCAGCGCCGGCGCATTGTCGTCGGGGTGAACGAGTATGCCGCCGATGAGCCGCTGCGAGTGCCGCTGTTGAAAATGGACCCTCAGGGGTACAAACGGCAGATCAACCGGCTGGATCGGGTGCGGGCGGAGCGGGACAATGGGGCGGTGGGGCAGGCTCTCGACCGGTTGCGTGTCGCAGCTCAGGGCACCGAGAACACGATGCCGTACCTCCTCGACGCTGTGCGGGCCTATGCAACCCTGCAAGAGATGATGGATGTTTTCCGCGATGTCTTTGGGCTGTACCGAGAGCCTATGGTCATCTAGCTACCTTAGCTCTACTTTTCCATAATGTCCGCCAGCTCTAGCAGATCAGGGCTGAGTTCCTTATCAAAGGACACTGCCTCTTCCAGGGGGGTCAGTTTGAGCGTGCTTTTGACCCACCCGATCATGTTCCCGCCGTTTCCTGCTACCAGTTCTCGCACCGCCGCCGCGCCCAATCGAGTGGCCAGAACGCGGTCAAAGGCGCTGGCCGATCCCCCTCGCTGCACGTGTCCCAGCTGGGTGACGCGGACGGAAAACCCGAGCGTCTCCTGTCGCTCGCGGAGGAAGGCCGCCAGTTCCTGGGTCCCCGGCTGCCACCCCTCGGCGACGACGATGATGCAGTGAGCTTTGCCCCGGATGTAGGCATCCTCGACGACCTCGACGATCTTGTCGAACGACGTCTCCTCCTCCGGACACAGCGCCAGTTCGGCTCCGCCGGCGATGCCGCTCGCTACCGCCAGATATCCCGAGTTGCGCCCCATTGTCTCGATCAGGAATGCGCGGTTGTGGGAGGAGGCGGTGTCCTTGATCTTGTCTATGGCGTCCAGGATGGTATTGAGCGCGGTGTCCACGCCGATGGAAATGTCGGTGCCGTTGACATCGTTATCTATGGTGCTGGGGATGCCGACGACGGGAAAGCCCATTCGAGATAGCTCCAGTGCGCCGGTCAACGATCCGTTGCCGCCGATGACGACCAGGCCATCTATGCCCGACCGGTTCAGACTGCGCAGGGCTTCCCTCCGCCCTTTGACCTCGCGAAACTCGGGGCAACGTGCCGTGCCGAGGATCGTGCCGCCGCGCCCGATGATCCCACCGACCGAACGGGCGTCCATCCTCTCGATCTCACCGTCCACCAGCCCGGCGTACCCCCGGCGGACGCCCATCACTTCCAG
This sequence comes from Chloroflexota bacterium, assembly GCA_011048615.1. Classification (GTDB taxonomy): domain Bacteria; phylum Chloroflexota; class Anaerolineae; order B4-G1; family B4-G1; genus DSDT01. The sequence goes on from DSDT01000312.1 coordinate 11,499, forward strand.
TCCCAGGTGAAGCCCTGTGCGTACTACGGCCCGGATGCAGGGATTGAGGCCAGGATTATCCCCCCCGCTGGTTAACACAGCTATACGTGTCATAGTTGTCCTCCTCCTTGATCGCTGATATGTTATATCGTCTCGTTGGTTTCGGTCGTGGATGTCGCTGGGGTGTCTGTCAGGTCAGCAACGTGACCGCCAGTGACGTGCACCAATGTATCAAAGCGGATCGGGAACACAGACCTGGGGTGTCCGGCCGCCGCGTAGACCGTCTCGAAGCGGCCCAGAGACGCGTCTATCCAGGTCGGCAGGGGCTGAACGTGCCCGATGGGCGGCACGCCCCCGATGCTGAACCCGGTCTCTTCCCGCACTTGCTCGGCGTCGGCGATCATCACCCGTCTCGCGTTCAGCAGCACTTTCAACTTGATCGGGTCGGCCCGCCGATCCCCGGCGACCAACACCAGGACTGGCTGACCATCGGCCAGGAAGAGCAGGGATTTGACGATGCTGCCCAACGGTGTGCCGAGGCCATCAGCGGCCAGTTGTGCTGTCCGGGCGCTGTCTGCCAGTGTGATGACCTCGACGTCGGCCCCGGCGGCCTCCAGGGCAGCCTGTACCCGCGCCGGTCCTCTCTCCCTCACGGTGTGGCCTCCTCGACCACGTGAATACCATCTGCCCCGACGATGGCGGCCAGTTTTTGCTTCAACTCGGGGCTGTACCTGGTCGTATTGTTGGGAAAGGCCAATTCGACCGGCTTGCTCGCGCCGCCGACCAGATAGATGGTAAAGTGGTCTGGACCAGGCTGTCCCGTCAACAGGCCGTGAATATCGCGCAGCGTCTGCACATCCCGGGTCTGCTCGCCAGTGCGGGTCAGCGTCACACGGATGGTGTGGGATGGGGTGCGATGGGTGGGCCTGATCGGGCCTTCCGAGGACGGGCGGATGGAGGGCGGTGGCGATACGGAGGCGCGCTCGGGCGTCGCCTGAGTGGGGATGACGACCTCGTCGGGGGGCTTGACCCAATCGCACAGCAGGCTTGGCGTGTCCCTCCGCCCGACATCCACCTTGCCGTTCACGACCAGGATGCGCTCCGGTTGCCACAGGCTCTTGGTCTGTTCCCACAGGCGGGGAAAAACGACGACGTCACACGTGCCCTGCAGGTCCTCCAGAGTCACGAACGCCATGTCGTTCCCCTTTTTCGTCGTGTGGCGGCGCACTCGCTGCACCATTCCCAGCACAGTGATCTGCTGACCGTTCAAGTCCGCGTTCAGAGCGCCAGCGTAGGCTGAGATAACGTCCTGCAATCGTTTCATCGCCTGGCTCAGGGGGTGCTCGGAGATGTAGACGCCGACCAACTCTTTTTCCCAGGCCAGGATCTCTTTTTGTGGCACTTCGGGAATCTTGGAGAGGGAGGGCAGCAACATCTCCTCGGCCGTCAGCCGCACGCCGGTCGCCTCGCCGAACAGGCTCATCTGGCCCACGTCCCTGGCCCGGTGCAAGCTGGCGCTCAGGCCGACGATGCGGTCCACGATGGGGAGCAGTTGGGATCGTGTGCCAAAGGGGCGCAGCGCCCCCACCTTGATCAGGCTCTCCAGGGCCCGCCGGTTGACCTGCCGCATGTCCACCCGGCGGCAAAAATCGTCCAGGTCGCGAAATGGGCCGCTGGCTTGGCGGGCCTTCAAAATGATCTCGATGGGACCCTCGCCCACGTTCTTGACCGCTCCTAGCCCGAATCGGATCACCGGCGATCCGTCGCTCTCGTGTTCATGCTCGATGGTAAAGTCGAGGCCGGAACAGTTTATGTCGCAGGGCAGCACCTGGATGCCCATACGGTGACACTCGGCGATGAGCAGCCCGACCTTTTCGGTATCGTTCCGCTCGACGCTTAGCAGCGCCGCCATATATTCGACCGGATACGTGGCCTTGAGAAAAGCGGTCTGGCAGGTGAGGACGGCATAGTCGGCGGCGTGGCTCTTGTTGAAACCGTAGCGGGCAAAGTATTCGATGTCGTCAAAGATCGCCTCGGCCACCTGTTTCGGCAGGTGACCGTGCCGGACGCTGCCCTCGACGAAAGAGGCCCGGTGCTTGATCAGTGCCGCCTTTTTCTTCTTCCCAACCGCCCGCCGGACCAGGTCGGCGTCGCCAGCGGTGTACCCGGCAATGTCCGTCAGGATGCGGATGATCTGCTCCTGGTAGACGATGATGCCATACGTCTCCCTCAGGATCGGCTCCAGGCTGGGATGACGGTACTCGACGGGCTTGCGCCCGTGCATACGGTCTATGTAATCGTCAATGTACTCCATCGGCCCAGGACGGAAGAGGCTGATGGTGGCGATGATGTGGTCGAACTCGGTGGGCTGCATCTTCATCAACACGCGCCGCATTCCCTGCCCTTCCACCTGAAAGATGCCCATCACGTTGCCGCGCGAGAGCAGTTCATAGATGGCGGGGTCGTCGGTGGGGATATTGAGCAGATCGAATGTGACGCCGTGCCGCTGTTGAATCAGCTCACTGGCGCGGCGCATCACCGTGAGCGTGGCGAGGCCCAAAAAGTCGATCTTGAGCAGGCCCAGTTCGTCCAGTTCTTCCATTGTGTACTGGGTGACGACGCCAATCTCATCGGCGTCTCCGTCGCCGCCCCGGGTGGGACGATTCAGCGGCGCATAGTTGACCAACGGCACATCGGACACGATGACGCCGGCGGCGTGGGTGCTGGCGTGGCGGATGTTGCCCTCCACGCTGAGGGCAGTGTCGAGCAGCCGCCGGATGTGCTCTTCCGTCTCGTAAGCCTCCCTCAGCTCGGAGACGTTCTGGATCGAGTGATTTAGCTTGACCTTGGGGCCGCTGGGCACCAGACGGGCGATGCGGTCCACCTCTGTGAGGGGGTAATCGAGGGCCCGCCCCACGTCACGAATCGCGGCCTTGGCCCCCATGGTGCCAAAGGTAATGATCTGGGCTACCTGTTCCTGGCCGTACTTTTCGATGGTGTAGCGGATCAGCTCGCCGCGTTGATCGTCGGGATAATCCAGGTCGATGTCCGGCATCGTCACCCGGCCCAGGTTGAGGAAGCGCTCAAAGATCAGACCGTGCTGCAACGGCTCCAGGTTCGTAATGTCGAGACTGTAGGCCACGATGGAACTGGCCCCCGATCCGCGCACGTTCCACCAGATGTTTTGCTCCTTGGAAAAGCGGCATAGGTCCCAGACGATTAGAAAGTAGGTATCGAATCCCATCTGATGGATGATGTCCAGCTCATAGTCGAGGCGGGCTTGAATCTGGGGGGTGATGGAGGGGTATTTTTTGCGCAACCCCGTCTCGCATAGGTGGCGCAGGTAGCTCTGCGGGTCGAATCCCCCGGGCACATCGAAAATGGGGAGGTGGTAGTTGCCAAATTCCAACTCGACCTCGCACATCTCGGCGATGCGCAGGCTGTTGGTCAAAGCTTGTGGTGCTTCGGGAAAGAGAGCGGCCATCTCCTCACCGCTCTTCAGGTAGTAGCTCTCGCCGTCCATCCGCATGCGGTTCGGCTCGTTGATCGTCTTGCCGGTCTGGATGCACAGCAGCACGTCGTGGGCGTGGGCGTCCTCCGGGTAGGTGTAATGTACATCGTTGGTCGTGACCAGGGGTAGGTCGAGTTCCCGCGCCAGGGCGATCAGTTGGCGATTGACGGTCGCCAATTCGGGGATGTGATGTTCCTGAATCTCGAGATAGTAACGGCCCGGAAAGCAGTCGCGGTACCACCGGATGACGCGGCGGGCTTGCTCTTCCTGGCCGGCCTGGAGCAGGCGAGAGACCTCGGAAGAGCCGCACCCAGAAAGGACGATCAGCCCATCGGCGTACTCGGTCAGAACGTCTTTATCAATGCGGGGCTTGTAGTAGAACCCCTCCAGTTGGGCGATGGTGGCCAGTCGCATCAGGTTGTGATACCCGACATTGTTCTGGGCCAGCAGCACCAGGTGATGCGCCTTGCGGTCGGCCTGGGCGTCTCGATCCTGACGGCTGCGGGGGGCGACGTAGGCCTCCATGCCGATGATGGGCTTGATGCCGGCCGCGTGGCACGCTTTGTAGAACTGGATCGCGCCGTACATGGCGCCGTGGTCGGTGAGAGCCAGCGCAGGCATACCCAATTCGACGGCCCGTTCGGCCAGTTCTTTGCAATGGCTGAGACCGTCTAGGAGTGAGTATTCGCTGTGCACGTGGAGGTGAACGAACTCGTTCATAGCTCGAATTATACATGACCAATGGACAATCAGCAAGTGGAAATGACCAATGACTGCTGACCAGATGACATGTGTAGGGTTGAAGGGGATGGCATGATGTGGTACTATGTGAGTGCCGGTGCGCACGTCTGTGATTGAATAAAGGAGGAGTGAATGGATATGTTGAGCACGCAAGATTACATCACGCTGGAAGAGCAGTACAATGCCCATAACTACAAGCCGCTGGACGTTGTCATCACACGGGGGGAAGGACCCTGGGTCTGGGACGTGGAGGGAAACAAGTACCTGGATTGTCTCTCGGCCTACTCGGCCGTCAACCAGGGCCACTGCCATCCGCGTATCGTGCAGGCTTTGGTCGAGCAGGCTCCCCGGTTGACCTTGACCTCGCGGGCGTTTCGCAACGATCAGTTGCCGTTGTTGGCGCAAGAGCTGTGCGAGTTGATTGGCTACGAGATGATGCTGCCGATGAATTCGGGCGCCGAGGCGGTGGAGACGGCCCTCAAGGCGGCTCGCAAGTGGGGGTATACGGTCAAGGGGGTGGCAGATGACCAGGCCGAGATTATCGCCTGTGCCGGCAATTTCCACGGGCGCACCATCACGATTGTCAGCTTTTCACCGGAAGAGCAGTATCGAGACGGTTTTGGGCCCTTCACGCCCGGCTTCAAGCTGATTCCCTACGGTGATATGGGGGCAGTGGAACGGGCCATCACGCCCAACACCGTCGGCTTTCTCGTCGAGCCGATCCAGGGGGAGGGGGGCGTCGTCGTGCCGCCGGAGGGATACGTCCGGCGCGTGCGCGAGATCTGCACCGAGCACAACATACTGATGATCGCCGACGAGATCCAGACCGGCCTGGGACGCACCGGCACGCTGCTGGCTTGTGAGCACGAGGGAGTGCGGCCCGACGTGGTGACGTTGGGCAAGGCTCTCTCTGGCGGCCTCTACCCTGTCTCGGCCGTGTTAGGCTCGCAAGAGGTGCTGGGTGTCTTTCAACCCGGCGACCACGGCTCGACCTTTGGGGGGAATCCGCTGGCCTGCGCCGTGGCCCGGGAGGCTCTCCGGGTCATCGTGGAGGAGGAGCTGTGCGAACGTTCCGTTGAACTGGGCGAGTATTTGCTGGACCGGCTGCGAGAGATTCGCAGTCCCCACGTCGCCACTTGCCGGGGCAAAGGACTGTTCGTGGGCGTCGTGCTCAAGCCAGAGGCCGGCGGGGCGCGCCGATTCTGCGAGGCTCTGCAGGAGCGGGGAGTGCTGGCCAAGGATACCCACGAGACGGTCATTCGCCTGGCTCCGCCGTTGGTCATTACTCAGGAGGAGCTGGATTGGGCGCTGGAGCAGATCAGGGAGGTGCTTCAGATTTAGCCGTCGAGACGCCGGATTCTCAGAGAGAGAGGACAGGTATCTTTTCAATAACCTGAGGTGAAGTAGGTCGGAATGTCATTCCGACCTACCCCGATTTTTTGAAACGGTACGAGTGCGTCGCGCCTTGTTAGGGGCGCGGCTTGAGCACCCGATAGACCAGGTGGAGGCCTGCCAGTATCAGACTGATCGGCCAGATGTAATGGACGATCTCGATAGAGGCCGTGACGATCAATCCAACGACCGAAAGCACGGCGGCTGGGATAGAGGCCCACGTCATCCGGCCATCGGGGGTGGGCAGAAGAGCGAGCAGGCCAAAGGTCGCGCCCAGCCCCAGGAGAAAGATTCCACCCGCGTCGAAACCCTCCCAGAGATTGGACAGGGCGATGACCAGGGTGATGGTGAGCATCACTCCGGCGGGGATGACGGCCCACCATTGATCCCGCCGGGTAAAGTAAATGATCCAAAAGGCCAGGCTGATGCCGCCTACAACCAGGGGGCCGCCCCAGTTGCCGCCGAGGTCGGGGGCGACGAACTCGAGGCCGAGCAGCACGCCGATACTGAGCATCACGAACCCGGGAATGATAGCCCACCAATTGGTGCGGTCGGAGAGAAAGGTGTACAGGAACAGCACCCCGCCAGCGCCAAAGAGCAGCCCCCACAGCAGTGTGAGCGCGCCCTCCAGAATGCCCAGGCTCTGCAGCAAAGCCAGCACTCCAAAGAGAATCAACAGCACCCCGCCGACGACGCGTATCTCGAGACGTTTCATAGTGACTCCTCCTCATGATTCCACAGATTAGCGGGCCCGAAACAGGGGGCGGACGAGGCTCCACAGCCCCAAAAGGATCAAGAGCACCGGCCAATAGGGACCCAACAGGTTGACCCCGCCGAGCAGCGACGCGAAAACGACGAACAGCACCAGGCTGGTCAAAATCAATCCGCCGCCGTCACGGAGCGCCTGGCGCGCGTTCCCGCCGAACAGACCGGAGAGCAGAATCCCTACCCCGACGAAACCGGGGATCAAGGCCCAGGCGTAGGACCAGCTCTCCCAGTTCCCGGTGGCATTCTGCCAGTACAACAAGCCCCCGATACCGCTCACAATACAGGCCGGTATCGCCAAGGCGGGGACGGCCGTCAGCAGGCCGATAAGTAACAAGAGCACTCCCCCGCTGATAATGATCCAGGGCCAGGAAAACCAGTACCGCATCCCCGGCACGAGCTGGAAGGCCAGGAACGCCACACCGAGCAAAATCAGCACGATGCCTCCTGCCAGGTTCGATCTGCGTCTATAATCCATAGCAATCCTCCCGATGGTGTAACTAATCGGGTGCGTCGTACCTTTAGGCAGTTACCCGATTGTTCGCTTGACTGTTCATTACTACGTGCATCTTGACGCTCGGTTGCACATTCTTTACGAACTCGTCATTTGGCGTGTCCCTTTCATTTTACCCCAAGTAGCCAAATTGCCAAGCAATGGCCCCTGTGTATTGACAACCCTCGGTTTCCCCCGTATACTTTCACTACCGGACACTTTTTCTTTGGCCACGAATTTCACGAATTAACACGAATTCAAGCCTAAAATAATAAATGATTTTTAGCCCCTCTGTGGCGGGGTAAGTGCGTCATTTGATTTACGCACAAAAAACGGCCTCTGTCGGCGCTTTTGGCGCCGAACTAGCTGTCAAACTGCCTGTTTGAGCATCA
>DSDT01000021.1 GCA_011048615.1 Chloroflexota bacterium
CAATTCCCGTTTTAGCATCGCCGTCACACATTTGACGTTCGTAGTGGCGACTTTAGTCGCTTCTATTGCGCAAACAGCGACTAAAGTCGCTACTACGAACTCCATAACGGGAATTGCTGCTATTCGTGCAGTCCGCTCTTGCCGCGACAGCGTCGTGGACTTATTGGCTGGGGACAAGTCCCCCAGGTCGGCCAGGATTGGTTCCAGATCTATCGTTACCTCAATCTCGCTTTCCAAACCCTTAGTTGCCGAAGGGTACATCGGCTCGATCTCGATCCAATCAGACAGCACGCAGCGGATTTCCCTGACCATCACATACGAGACGGAGAGCAAGCACAATCGAGTCCATGGCAGTGGGGGGTGGGTCAGCACGTGCCACAACAGGAACAACCAGATGCCCAGGCCCAGACCAGTTCGTGCCCAGCGATATGCCTGGTGAATACGAAACCACCATTGGGGAACACGGATGGTGCGCCGGACGATTTGCCAACTGGTCGTTTTCTCGCTTTGATGGTTAAGCCACCAACTAGCTGTCAAGAGATGCCCAGTTCGGGGCAAAAAGCCACCGACGACCACCAGAACAAGCAGGCCAACGAACAAGAATGTGCGCCAATTGGTGAACAAGCTGAATATCATAGTAACCTCCCTACCTTTAAGGTTACTACACTTGACGATTTTGTTAAAGTGCTTCAGGTTCGATCATTTTTGCGAAATTTTGGTTACACTATCCACCGGGAGATATCTTGGAGAGCGTTCAGCACAAGGTGGCTGGCGCCCGGGAGAAGGGAGAGACGATTGACTATCTCGCCTTCGTCCCGGACGGGGAGCCCACGCTAGATGCGAACATAGGCTGTGAGATGGCACTGCTGGGAGCGTTGGAGATCAAAACAGCTGTGATCTCTAATGCTTCGCTGATCTGGCACCAAGACGTAAGAGAGGAGCTGGGACAGGCGGACTGGGTTTCTCTGAAAGTTGATGCTGCATCGGAAGATACTTGGCGCCGCGTCAATCGGCCTCATGGGAAACTCAACCTGGCATCTATTCAAGAGGGGATGCTCGACTTTGCAAGGCACTATGACGGTGCGTTGATGACGGAGACGATGCTCGTCAACGGCGTCAACGATGGCGAAGATGACATTCGCCAAGTGGCCGACTTTCTGGCGCGCCTGCGGCCCGATCGAGCGTACCTGGCTATCCCCATCAGGCCGCCAGCCGAGCCCTGGGCGCGACCGCCTCAGGAGCCGGTGATCAACCGGGCTTACCAAGTGCTGAGCGAGAGCGTGGGCCACGTGGAGTATCTGATCGGGTACGAGGGGAATGCGTTTGCGTTTACGGGCGACGTCGAGCAGGATCTACTGAGCATCACCGCGGTGCATCCTATGCGGGAGGATGCGGTGGACGAGTTTCTGGCGCGGGCCAATGTGGACTGGACAGTAGTCCGTCAATTGGTGGCACAGGATCGACTCGTCGAGACAGAATACAGAAATCACCGCTTCTACCTGAGAAGGCTCAGATGACGCCTGTACCCGGTGGGGGAAGAAGCTGGCCCGGCCCAAATCGTAGGCCACTGCCCGGAGGGTGATCGTTACGCGCCCGCTCTCCCTCGTCAACAGGGCATACTGCGCCCGCAGGTCTCTGTTGTTCCCCGCCCTCACCGATCCGGGGTTCACCACCAGCTTGTTCTCCGATCCAATCGCCCGCCTCAAGAGGTTCGCCTCGCCCAATGAGAACCCCGCCACCTCGTGGGCGATGCGCAGCCTTGCTCCTGATACAGGATTACCCCGTACGTCTCCCGCAGGATCGGCTCCAGCGCCGGATGAGGGCATCCCTGTCGGTCAGGGCCAGGGCAGGAAGGGCGGCGGCCTGGGCAAAGCCAACCAGATCGGGGATGGACGGGTAAGCACCAGGTCTCCACCGAGTACTCCCACGCCCGCTGGCGGATCAGGTCTCGATCCAACTTGTCCGCGCAGATCTCGCACAGGCCGAGGTCATTCACCCGGCCATACCCCTCACAGGCCTGGCATTGACCGTCCCACAGCCCCCACTCCTAGTCGTCCTCAAAGTTGAACATCGCTTCCTCTCCGATTGCACGGCACAGTGACGGGGAAAGCGACACGCTGACTTTTCCTCTCAAAATACTGCATCACGCCCAAAAGCTGGAAATCGTCCCACGTGCCTGGACGGAGCGCCAGGATTTGCTCGCGGGACAGGGGGTCAAACTGACTGGTGATTCCATCTCTGTTCATTTCGATTAACCTTTCCTCTCATCCTCCCACGCCTGCCGCATCACGGGGTTTCGCTCCAGGTCGGCCCAGGACAGTGCAGCGAGCGGCAGCGGTGAATCAGCTATAACGGATCGCTCATCGGGTTGCTCCCGAGATGCGGCTTGACTGTGCTCCTAATCCCTCAGAACAAGCGGTGGAAAGACCTGCATCCGGTAGACGAGCGCCCGCGCGCTGGTCGTCAACACCTGCGTACCGGAGAGGGTGGTGGTATTGGTCACCCCGCTCGATGAACACACCCGTCACTGGTATCAACAAGCAAACAATGGATCACACCAGTCCCTGCTTGAATCCTCCGCTATTGTCGTCGCGGGGAAACCCAAACGCGTGCATCGTTCCACAGTTGAGGTGGTGAATTTGCATAGCGATCTTCTGCCCCTACCTGGTGATCAAAGATCGTCAATCTGTCCCGCTTCAGTGTGAGAATCCACTGCTTGCGGTTGCCGCGCCAACGCTGGCGATAATCGGGCCGCCGCCAAAAAACTCGGATTTCGAAAGCCGTGCGATCGGCGCTCCGCTTCGCCCCTTTGTTCGGCGAGTCCGTTAAATGTGTCTGGAATCATATGCCCACTGGAGCAAGGCCTGGCGCTGCCTGGGTCGGCAATTCCGGTCGCCCTGGAGGCAGTTCTTCTTTACCTGTGCGACATGTCGCTGAAACGCGCGCCAGCGTCTAATCTGACGGTCGTCGTCCGGACAACGCCGCCCCATGTAATAGCGGCAGTACCACTGAAACCAACCGCGCGGGTCTTCGTAGTAGATCCATCCCTGCTCTAGCCAGTAAGACAGTGGCTGGGATGCGCTCACGCCAAAGTAGTTCAATGCCGGATCATGGCGTTCGGGACTGAGCTTGGCGTTGGTGAACCAGTCGGTCGGGAATTCTGCCGTGCAGTCCGTCATATATTTCCCGCCGAAGACGCCAAGCTCGAGCATCTCTTTTGGGGTCAGCTCGGGACGAAAATTTGCCGAGTTCTTGCCAATCGGCTCAGTCAAGAAGTATACGTAGCCCTGTTGCATCAGGTCATTGACCTCAACACGTACGGTTTTCATATCTATCATCTTATTGGTCGCCGAACGATTTGCTTCGCCTGTCAGCCGGATTTGCTCCTGAAATTTCTTGAACCAAACTTTGCCAAATCGCGGCCGCTTACCCTCCATCCGATGGCTCGTCAGGTGCAAGCTCAGCTTATTTTCCCAGTCTTCTCAGTACACGAGCCTTTGTCACAGGTACGCCATTGGATGCGATGGAGCGCCGTATTTCCGCCGGTTGGCTCATAGCCAGTGCCTCTTGACCGTCCTCCTCTGCCAGATCTCTCCGTGCTGCGGAAACGAATAGGATTCATGCGGCGAGCATCCGCCGCATAATCCGCGTTAAACTGGGCCGGCTTTATGATTTTACTCTACTTTGGAATTTGAGGCAAATGAGCCTGCAGGAAAATTGCCGCCACCTCGGACATTGAAGACGATACTGCCCCAGGGTGGCTAGGCTCAGCCGGATCCACCTCGCCCCACCGTCAGGGAGATGGGATAGCGGATGACTGTCAAGGTCCGATCAGACGTCGGAACGTCACCCTCCGCCGTCAGCAGGCAAGCGGGCATAGAGACGCCGGGTCATGCGCCGACGACCGTCACGTCTAGTCTGCCGTTTCCTTATTCATTGGATGGTCAACGAACTGCCCATTCGCTGTTGACAGCCCATCATAGTCGTGATACGATTGTATTGCAACCATCCACCGGTGAAGGAGACCCATCCATGTCGCTGAATCTGAACCGAGAAAGCGATGTGCCGATCTGCCACCAAATCCGGGATCAGACCTGTGACCTCGTCCCGTCCGGCGACTTGTCGGCTGGCGCACGCCTGCCGCCGGAGCGAGAACTGGCAGTCACCCTGGGCGTCCGCCGCACCACCGTGTTGGAGGCTGAGGGATGATTACGACGATCCGGCTGATGCGCGAGGCGGATGTGGACGCCGTCCGGGAGGTAGACGGCGCTGCTTTCGGCGCCTGGTGGGAGCAACTGAGAGGCGCAGGGAGCCGTCGCCCCCTGCGCACGCGGGCGAACGTGCTGGCCTGTCGTCAGAGGGACCCCGACGTGTTCCCCCCGCAGGCGTCACGGGCCGATTTCAAGGTCCGCATCTTTACCCCGGCCAAGGAACTGCCCTTCGCCGGGCATCCGGTGGTCGGCACCCACTGGGCTCTGGCCCATCTGGGGCGCGTGGATTTGCGCGAGCCGGTCACGCAGGTGTGCTTCGAGCTGGGGGTGGGAGTGCTGCCCGCTGACCTGCACGTCGTCGGTGGGCGGGTGGAGCGGGTGGTGATGACCCAGGATCGCCTCACGTTCCACGCCGTGTTGGAGGATGTGACCGCCCTGGCGGCCGGTTTGGGATTGGCGCCTGCGGCCATCATCGAGACCGGGCTGCCGGTGCACGTCGTGTCCACGGGTGTGCCACAGATGATGGCGCCGGTCCGCTCCCTGGCCGAGGTCCAACGACTGGACGCCGCTCAAATCGACGTCGCTGCGCTCAACCGGGCCTGCCGCGCCGGCGACACCGAGTGCGTGATGGTCTTTACCCTCGAGACGGAGCGACCCGAATCCACCGTCCACGTGCGCATGTTCGCCCCGCTGCTGGGGGTGCCCGAGGACCCGGCCACCGGCAGTGCCAACGGGGCGTTGGGGGCCTACTTGGTTCGCCATCGCGCGATACCGGTCACCGAGCCGACGACCTCGATCGTCAGCGAGCAGGGCGCAGAGATCAACCGGCCCAGCACGCTGTACGTCGAGGTGGATAGCAGGGCCGAGGAGATCACCGCCGTGCGGGTAGGCGGGCAGGTGGTGCTGGTGGCCGAAGGAAGCGTGCGGTTCTAACGCTCGTTCAATGCGACGAGACTTTGGACGGGGACTGGTCGCCACGGCGCCGCTGATACCGGGAGTGGTCGTCTTTGGCCTGCTCTATGGCGTGATGGCCCGGCAGGTTGGATTTAGCCCCTGGGAAGCGTGGGCTATGTCGCTCATCGTGCACGCCGGTTCGGCCCAGTTCGTCGCCTTGGGGATGTGGGAGACCAGCAGCGCTATAAACATCATCTTGACCACCCTGATCATCAACCTGCGTCACCTGCTGATGGGCGCCTCGGTGGCACCTTACATACACGGGCTGCCCAAGCCGTGGCAGGCGCTGCTGGCCCTCTGGATGTCGGACGAGTCTTATGCTCTGGCTATTGCCGAGTACGAACGAGGTCGGGGCAGTCACTGGTACTTTTTGGGCGCCAACGTTGGTATCTATCTGATCTGGCCGGTCAGCGGTTTTCTGGGCGCGCTGCTAGGTACAGCTATCCCCAGCCCTGACCGTTATGGACTCGATCTGATCTTTCCGCTGGCTTTTTTGGGGCTGTTGACATCTTTTCTGCAAGACCGCATCAGCGTGATCGTGGCCTTGTCCGCTGGTGGTTTGGCGCTGTTGGGCGCATGTCTGCTGCCGGGCAAATGGTATATCGTGGCTGCGGGCCTGCTGGGCAGCGGGCTAGGCTTGCTGTTGGAAGGGAGAGCAAAGAGGTGAGGAATCTCTTGACTATGGCGGGCATGGCTTTGGTGACCTATCTGACCCGCTACACAATGATAGCCACTCTCGGCCGCAGTGACCTCTCTCCGGCACTGCGGCGCTGGCTGCGATACATTCCACCGGCTGTGCTGGCTGCCCTCGTCGCGCCGGCGGCGCTGGCGCCCCACGGTCACGTGGAGGTTGGGCTTCCGGCCTGGTCGGTGCTCGTTGGAGCGGTCGTCGCCTGGCGCACCCATAATGTGTTGTGGACGATTTTGGGCGGCCTGGCTGCCTTCTGGCTCTTGCGCGCGATGGGGTTCTGACCCGACCGCAGGCGATCACCTTTCCGCCGCGCGCCATCCTGGAAGCGTTTCGATCGGGTAGATGAAACCTGGTCAGCGCGACGACGAGAGCCTCCCTATTGATTGAATGCTTGACTTGTGCCGGGTTGGACGTATAATAGCCCCAGCCTGCCAGCTTTAGGCTTACAGCTCGAAGAAACTCACGGACTGGTCGGGATTCGCCTGTGTTGGCGCGAGATTATCGAATGTCTGAGCAATCCAGAGAAACTAGCGAAACAGAACAGGACGCTGCAGATCCATTCAAACGTTACACATCCCACAAGGAGTCCAGTGGAGCGAACTGATGCCCCTTCCTCCTGAGGTGTAGTGAGCCGCCAGGGGCCGCAGTTCGTTCTGCGGCCCCTTTTTTGCGCCTGGACGGCGGCGTCTCATTGACATATACACCGTAAGGAGGATCCCATGCTCTACCTGAGCCAGCTTCAAGGTCAGAAAATCTGGGATGCCTGGAGCCGTCCCGTGGGACGGTGTGCTGACATCCTGGTGGGAAACCTGGAACAGCCGTTTCCCACCGTCGTGGCGTTGGCGTTGAAAGACCATGGCGCGCCGACGCGTTTCATCCCCGCTGGGCAGATCAGCGAGCTTTTTCCCAGCATCGTGCTCAAAGTCCCCAAGGAAGATATAGAAACCTACACGCCGGTCGAAAACGAGCTGCCGCTGGGCGCACGGGTTATGGATCGCCAGATCGTGGACACTGAAGGGCGGCGTGTCGTGCGGGTCAACGACCTGCAGTTCGCCCGGCTGAAGGATCGCTTCTGTCTCACTGGCGTGGATGTGGGGGGGCGGGGATTGCTGCGGCGGTTGGGCGTGGAGCGTCCTGCCGTCACCATCGCCAGGCTCTTGCGCCGCTGTTTGCCAGAGCATGTCATTCCATGGGAAGACGTCGCCCCCTTGCAACACGAGGACCCCCTGCGCCTGCGCATCTCGCGTGACAAGATCAGCCAACTGCCGCCAGCTGATATCGCTGCGATCATGAACGATCTGGACCGCAGGACCGGCCGGGCCCTGCTGACCCAGTTGGACGACGAGACACTGGCCGACGCGCTGGAAGAAAGCCCGCCCGAGGTCCAGGTGGCCGCGCTCTCCCAGTTATCCCCGGAACGGGCCGCCGATATCCTGGAGGAGATGGGGCCGGACGAGGCGGCTGACCTGCTGGCCGACTTGCCGGCCGAGACCAGCGCCCGACTCCTGGAGCTGATGGAGGATGAGGACGCCGAGGATGTGCAGATTCTCCTGGGCTACCCCGAGGATTCGGCCGGCGGCATCATGACCACCGAGTTCGCCTGGGTGCCCGTCGGGCTGCGCGCCGCCGAGGCGCTGGACTATTTGCGCAGGTCGCCCGATGCCCAAGATGACGAGGCTATGCCCTATGTCTACATCCTCGACGAAGAGCAACATCTGCACGGCATGGTCAGCCTGCGCGACCTGGTCATGGCCCCGCCGGACCGTTCTTTGGAGGAAGAGGCCGACGATGAGCCGCCGACCGTGGAACCCCTCACCCCTCAGGAGGACGTAGCCTACCTGGTGGCCAAGTATGACCTGCTGGCTGTGCCGGTGGTTGATGCCGAGATGGGCAGGATGCTGGGCATTGTCACTGTGGACGATGCTATTGATATAGTGCTGCCTACGGCGTGGAAGAAACGGCTGCCGCGCTTGTACTGACCGGAAAGGAGCCCCGCGATGACGCTCAAAACGTTGTTCAAGCACCGTGCTGGAGCCGCGCTGCGGCGGCTGTGGTTCTTTCTGACTATTTTTGGTCCCGGCCTGATCACGGCCAGCGCCGACAACGATGCGCCCGGTATCGCTACCTATTCGATGGCCGGCTCGACCTATGGCTATAGCTTTCTCTGGCTGCTGGTGGCAGTGACCCTGGGCGAAGTGATCGTGCAAGAGATGGCGGCCCGCATGGGAGCCGTGACCGGCAAGGGCACGGCCGATCTGGTGCGCGAGCGTTTCGGCGTGCGCGTGACCACCTTTGCCATGCTCTGCCTGCTCCTGGCCAACCTGGGCACGACGGTGGCCCAGTTCGCCGGCATCGCTGCCGCCGCCGAACTGTTCGGCATCAGCCGCTACGTCGCCGTCCCGCTGGCGGCGCTGCTGGTGGGCTTTGTCGTGCTGCGCGGCAGCTACACCCACGTCGAGAAAGTGCTGCTGGTGCTGTGCCTCTCGGCGCTGAGCTATGTGGTCTCGGCCTTCATTCTGGCTCCACCGTGGGGGGAGATCTTGCGACAGGCCGTCACCCCATCTTTCCAGAGCGATTCCCAATACATTCTGGCCGTCCTGGCCACCATCGGCACGACCATCACGCCCTGGGGCATCGTCTATATGCAGGCCTCCGTGGCCGACAAGGGGGTGGAGTTGAAGGACTATCGCTACACCCGATTGGATGTGATGGCGGGGGCCACGTGGGGCAATGTCGTCTCCGCTTTTATCGTCATCTGCACCGCGGTGACGCTGTACGCGCACGGGATGGCTGTGGAGACGGCGGAGCAGGCGGCGCAGGCGTTGGAGCCGCTGGCCGGGGCCGGAGCGCGCTATCTCTTCTCGACGGGGTTGCTGGGGGCCTCACTCCTGGCCGCCTCGGTTCTGCCCCTCTCCACCACGTATGCCATTTGCGAGGCCTTTGGCTGGGAGCGAGGGCTGGATCACAGGCCGCGGGAGGCGCCGGTCTTTTATGGTCTCTATGCGGCCATCATTGCGCTCAGCGCACTGGTGGTGTTGATCCCCAAGATCCCCCTATTCCCCATCATGTGGCTGTCGCAGTCGCTGAATGCAATCCTGCTGCCAGTGCTCCTGGTGCTGACGCTAAAACTGGCGAACGACCGGCGCGTGATGGGCGAGTGGACCAACGGTCGTGTGCAGAACGCGCTGGCCTGGGGTTTGACGGTCATGATCGGTGCTATTACGGCGGCTCTGTTCGTCCTGCCCCTCACAGTTGCCAGATAGGGCCGAGGATGGTGCCAATGCACAAGAGTAAGCGTTCAGGTGCGACGCACTTTTGCCACAAAATCAGGCTGAACTCTTTGAGGGCTACAATTCTTTACGGATGAGGCAAGATTTTACCGCAGAGCCCACAGAGAACGCAGAGTTTTCTCGTGTTTTTCTCAGCGCGCTCTGCGGCGAGTTCCAACCTCGTCGGTTTGAGGCGTAGCTTCGTTAGACGGTTACGGGCGCAACTCGACCTGGCTTTTTCTCTGCGAACCTGGAACAGCCCGGGCCGAGACATTCGAGTTGTTGCATTTGCCCATCTATCTGGCAGGTGGTATACTAACTACTGCCGGTGCTGAACGAGAGTCTTTGCTCGTAACTGCGCATAGGCTGTTACGCCGAGTTTCACCGAGTATCGCGGAGAAACCGTCGAGACCTGGATGAACAGCTGCCTTGGATCATTCGCTGGAGGGTGGGGTACCAGTGGTTAAGAAGAAGCGACGCAGGAAACGCCCGCACGGAAAGCGTTTTCGTCTCTTGATCTATGAACAGATGTGGAGACGGTGGGCCCTGCCTCTCATCCTGATTGTGCCTGCCTCGATAGCGTTGTGGTGGTCAGCGCCGCATCTTTTGATCACCAATGATTTGTATCGCGCTCTGGCCCTGGTGCCGGCTGTTGCGGCGGTGGCTATTCTGCTTTTGGCTTACCTCTCCCGGCGGCGGGCATGGGTCCAGTGCCGGCACGATCACATTCGCATTCAATCCCCCACCTTTCCCCTCATCATCTCGTACAGCCGGGTGAAGGAAGTGAAGCCTGGTTCTTTTGCCGATATCTTTGACCCGGCCAAGGAAAAAGCCGCTCGCCGAAACTGGCTGGGCCCCTATTGGGGGAAAACAGCGTTGGTGATGCAGATATCGAAATATCCGATCACCAAGTTCTGGCTGCGGTTGTGGTTCAGCCCCTACGTGCTGCTGCCGGACGCGGCGGGATTCGTCTTCCTGGTGGAGGACTGGATGGCGCTCTCTCGCCAGATAGACGACTATCGCACGGCGTGGGAAACCAGGCGCGCCAAGCTGCGGCAGAGGAAATTGGAACGCCAGGCCTGGTGATCCCAGGGTTGGGGCCCCCTCGTCAGATTATCTCCACCGTTGAACCTGTCGCGGTCTTGGTCACCTGGATGCGGGCCGGGAAACTGTCCTTCAATTCGTCTATATGGGTGATGACCAGCACGCGGGTAAAATCATCCTGGATGGCATTGATCGCCTCGACCAGCCGCTGACGGCCCTGAGCGTCTTGAGTGCCAAACCCCTCGTCAATCACCAGGGTCTGCAACTGGGCTCCCGCTCGGCGGGCCAGGAGCTTGGAGAGGGCGATGCGGATGGCAAAGTTGACCCGGAAGGCCTCGCCGCCCGAGTAGAGGGAATACTCGCGGGTTCCTAACTCGTCGGCGATGTGGATTTCCAGGGCCTCCCGCACCTCGCCGGATAGCGTCTCCCGTTGGGTATCGAAGCGCACGTGCATCCGACCGCCGGTCATACGGGCTAAAAGCTGGTTGGCCTCGGCTTCGATCTCTGGCACAGCCGCCTCGATGACCATGGCTGGCACTCCCTTGACGCCGAAGGCGGTCCGCAGTTCCTCGTGGAGAGATTGCTCGGCGGCCAATTCGTCCCGCCGCCGGGTTTTGTCCGCCTGCTGGCGTTCCAATCCCTTGCACGCCTCCAGCCGCTGCTGGGCGGCTCCCAGCCGTTGGCGGGCGGCGGCCTCCTCCCCGCGCACGCGCTGCAGTTCCGTCTCGACCTGGGGGGCGTCTTGCAGGCGTTCTTCCAATTCTTGGGCCTGGCCCTCCCAGTCGGCCTGACGGGTGCGCTCGGCCTCCCGCTGCGCCTGCAGCCGCTGCTCGGTCTCGGCGAGCCGCTGGAGGGTGGCCTGTTCCTCCTCCATCCTGGCCTGCGCAACGCTCAACTGGGCGTGCCGCTCGGCAAAAACCTGTCCCTCGGCCACGGCGCGCTGCGCGGCTTCGTGGGTGACCGCGTCGTAGCCCAGTTCCTCTGCCTGGTGCAGCACCTGGGCGAGCTGGGTTTGCGCTTGCAGCGCATACTCCTCGGCCGTCAGACGACGCTCCACCGCGTCGAGTTCTGCCCGTAGCGTCTCCAGTTCCTGCGCTGCCTGCTGACCCTGAGCCAGGCGTTCCGAGAGCGCGGCGGCCTGTCTTTGCAGGGCCGGCAGATCGCGCAGCAGGGCGTCGGCGTGGGCGATTTGTTGCTCCAGCGCCTGAGCCCGCTCACTCATCTGGCTGACGGCAGCCTGATGGGCGCGATAGGCGTCCCCCCGGTCCTGACCATCCGCCTGAAATTGGTCCAGCAGCTCCAGGCGGTGCTCGGTGGTGAGCGGGCGCCGGCAGAGGGGACACTCGGCGCCGGCCTGTTCCAACTGGGTGATTTTCTCCTTGATCTCTTCCATCTCGATCTTGAGGGCGTCGTTGCGGGCGCGCAGGGCGGCCTGTTCCCGGGCGATGCGGGTCAGGTCGTCCCGCGCGGCCTCGCGACTCGCGGACAACTGGGCCAGGTGGGCTAACTGCGCTTCCACCTGATCGTGTTCCGACAAGAGTGCCTGGTCGGGTATGCGGCTCTCCAACTCGGCCTGGCGTTGTAGGATGATCTCCGCCCCTGCCTGGAGGCGGTGACGGGCCTCCGAAATCTGCGCTTCCAGAGCCGCGCGCTGCTGGTCGAGTTCCACCGATTGGCGCAGCTTGGCGCCCAGCTCTCGCTCCCGCTCGACGGCCTGCTGGTAGGCGGCGTACCCGGCGTTGATCTCGTCCGTCTGAGCCAGCAACTGCTTGTATTCGGCCAGCCTCTTCTCCCGGTCTCTCCGTTCCTGGGCGAGGGTCGCCAGATCCTGCTCCGTCTGGGCGATGCGCGCTGCGGCGTCGGCAATTTGTGTTTTGGCGTGCCCCAGTTCCGTGCGCGCTGTTTCGATCTGTTGGTAGGCGGCCTGGGCCTTTTCCAGGACCGCTCCCAGCTCGACGACAGCGGCCTGGGCCTCCCGGAGCGCCTCCTCGTACTCGGACCTCCGGGCCAACTCGCCCTCGATCTCTTGCAACCGCAGTTCGATCACCTGGGCCTCGTTCTTTATAGCCCGCAGTGTTTCCTTAGCCCGTTCCTCGTAACGGGTCCAGCGGTCGAGCCCCAGGATGTCGCTCAGCACCCGCTTCCGTTCGGCGGCGGTTTTGATGGTGAACTCGTCGGCCCGGCCCTGGCGCAGAAAAGCCGAGTTAATGAACGTCTCATAGTCGAGCCGCAGCACGCGCTCGATTTTCTCCTGGGTGGCCCGGATGCCGCTCTCGGTGATGGAGCGCCATCGTCCCTCTTCTGAGGGTTCCTGAGCCTGCAAGTCGAGCAGGGTGCTGCCCCGTTTGCCAGCTTTACGCTGGCGCAGGATGCGATAGCTCTGCTCTCCCAGCTCAAAGACGAACTCAACCGTCATTTCCTCCTCGCCCAGGTAGATCAATTCGTCGTCGCGCCGGGCCCGGGACTGGCCCCATACCGCCCACGTGATGGCGTCGAGCAGCGCCGATTTGCCCGTGCCGTTCTCCCCCGCCAGGCACGCGATGTGGATGCCGGTCAGGTCCAACGTCGCCTGGCGGTAGCACATAAAGTTGGTCAGGGCGAGGTATTGGGGAATCATACGATGGTCAGGGTGATCGTGGTCAAGCTATTCATAGGCTCGAGCCTTGTATTGGGCCACCTGTTCCAGAATCTCTTCCGCGCTGCGCCGGGCGGCCTCACTGTTGCCGCCCATCATGTGGGCCAATTCTTTCACCTGCGCATCCCCGGCCAGTCGCCGCACTCGCGTCACCGTGCGCTGGCCCGAAATCGTCTGCTCCACCTGTTTTTCGACGTGAAAGTGCGCGTCCCCGAAACCGGCCAATTGCGGCAAGTGGGTGACGCACAGCACTTGGTGGCGCAAGTTCTCCGGCTGCGTCTCGGCTGCCAGTCCCCACAGCTTGGCTCCCACGGTCCCCCCCACACGCCCGCCGATGCCCTGGTCGATCTCGTCAAAGACCAGGGTGGGGGTCTCGTCGGCGCGGGAGAGGACGGTTTTGAGGGCCAGCATCAGCCGGGAGGTCTCACCGCCGGAAGCGATCTTGACCAGGGGTTTCAACGGTTCACCCGGGTTGGGAGCGATCAAGAACTCGACGTGGTCTATGCCGGTGGCGTCAAAGGCGATCCGGCGGGAGGGGCCGGGCGGGGAGGGGGAGGCATCGGGTTGTCCCAGGTCCACGCTCGACACGCAGGTCCAGAGATCGGGGGCGAGGGCATCCACGGGCGCGCCGGTGGGGTCCTCGCGCCACTCGAACTGGACGCCGAATCGCGCTCCCTCCATCCGCAGGTCCGCCAGCTCGGTCTCGACGCCGGCGGCCAATTGGCGGGCCGCCTCGCGCCGCTGTTGGGACAACTCGACGGCCAATTGCCCCAGCTGTGTTAGCAGTTGCTTCTCTTCTTCCTGCAACTGGGTGATGCGTTCCTCGCTGTGCGTGATGCTGTTCAGTTCGAGGGCGGCCTGCTCGGCGTAGGCCAGCACATCGGGGATGGTCGAGCCGTACTTGCGCTGCAAACGGCGGATCAGCACCAGCCGCTCTTCGACGGTTTGCAGCCGCTGCGGGTTGTATTCGATCTGCTCCTGGTATTCGCGGAGGATGCGGCACAGTTCTTCGATCTGGTACGTAGCGCTTTCGGCCATCTGGACCTGAGGTTCCAGGGTCGAGTCGATGCGGGCCAATCCTTCCAGCGCGCGGAGTGTGACGCCCAGCAGGTCCATCACGGCCGGTGACCGGCCTTCATCCTCCTCCAGGGCCGCTAGGGCCTCGCCGGCCAGCTCGGTCAGTTGTTCGGCATTGGCCAGCCGCACTCGCTCTTCCAGCAGCGCGTCTTCTTCCTCGGGTTCCAGGGCCGCGGCCTCTATCTCGGCGATTTGGAACTGCAGCAGATCGGCGCGATGGGCCAGTTCCTGCTCGCTCCGTATCAGGTCGTCCAGCTCCCGGCGGGTGGCGCGCACCCGGGCCGCCAGCTCGGCCACCCGAGTGCGTAACGGACCGAGCTCGGTGTAGCGGTCCAACAGGTTGACGTGCTCCCGGACTCGCAGCAGCGACAGGTGCTCGCTCTGGCCGTGGATGTCGACCAGGTTCTCGGCCACCTGGCGCAGGATCGTCACCGTGACGGCCCGCCCGTTGACGCGGGCGACGCTGCGGCCATTGCTTCGTACCTCACGTCCCAGGAGCAGCAGGTCGGGCGTGTCTCCCTCCAGTTCCTCTTGGGCCAGCAGGGGTTCAATCGCCGCCCGTTGAATGGGAGACAGGCGGAACGTGGCCTCGACCAGCGCCCGGTCGGCGCCGGCCCGCACCAGAGCGCTGTCGGCCCGGCCGCCCAGCACCAAATCCATCCCGTCCACGATGATGGACTTGCCCGCGCCGGTCTCGCCGGTAAGGACGGAAAAGCCCGGCGCAAAGGTCAGTTGCAGGTCGTCAATGATGGCAAAATCGCGGATGTGCAGTTCGACCAGCATACCGCCTCCTTACACCCGCCGGCCGGGTCGCAGCCGGGCATACGCCGCGCCGACGGCCGTGAAGAGATAGACAGCGTGCCAGATCAACCCCATCGTCCAGTTCACAGCGTACCGTCCCAGTGACATCTGGGGCGCCCCGGCGATGATGATGAGGGAGGGGAGCAGCGAGAGGAGGAGCCTGAGCAACAATCCGGCGGCGATGCAGCCACACACGATCAGCCAGGTGTATGGTCCGCGGCGGCGCTGGATGGCCCACCAGGCTGCCTCGGCGATGCCCGCACCGGTCAGGGGACCCAGGATGATGGCGTACCAACCCAGGTTGGGGACGATCCAGCCCGCGATCAGAGAGAGGGGCAGGGCGACGGCGGTGGCAATCACGTAATAGATGGGCTGAAAGCCGGTGTAAAAGACCTGCTGCTGGGCGTTGATACAGTCCCGGCAGCGATAGCCCACCGGCGTCTGTACGGCGCATTTGGGGCAGATGGGCTTTCCGCACTTGTTACAGCGCAGGTAGGTCTCGGTGGCGGGGTGGTTGGCGCAGTATAACGGTTCGTTCATACCATCTTCTCCGGTCTACCGGTCGGCGGCGTTGCGGGGCACCAGGCGCGCCACCAACGTCTTGTAAAAATAGGTCGGTGACTGGACGCGGGCGAAGCGGGCGACGTGGGGTCCGGCGGCCACGGTCACCTGGTCTCCGCTCTCCAGTTCGACGAGCACCTCTCCGTCTACCGTCAGGACCGCTGGCCGTCCGCCGCCGACGGTGATATGCACGGTGACTCCCTCGGAGAGGACGATGGGGCGTTCCATACTCAGGTGGGGGGCGACCGGCACCAACAGGATGTTGCGCAGTTGGGGAGGCAGGATGGGGCCGCCGGCCGCCAGGGCGTAGGCGGTGCTTCCGGTCGGCGTGGCGATGATGAGGCCATCGGCGATGTAGGTCGCCAGGGCGCCGCTGTCAACGGCAGTGTGCAGGTGGACGACCTGGGCTCGCGCCCCCCGCCCGATGACGATGTCGTTCAACGCCTCGGCTTGCCCCAGCTCTTGGCCGTCCCGCTGTGCGGTGGTCTGGAGCATCATCCGCTCCTCGATCCAATAATCACCGTCGAGGATGCGGGACAGGACCGCCTGCCAGGTCGTCGGTTCAGCCTCGGTGAGGAATCCCACCCGGCCCAGGTTCACTCCCAGGATGGGGGTGCCATAAGGAGCGGCGGCCCGGGCGGCGTGCAGAATGGAGCCGTCTCCGCCCAGGGTAACGGCCAGCCCGATCTCTTGCCAATCGAGGCCGGCGGGCAGGTCGTTGGTGGCGCTGGTCTGGGTCTGTCCGGCGCGCTGTTCTACCCAGGCCGCGATCCGCTCGGCCAGAGGCAGGGCGTGGGAGACGCGGGGATTATACAGGATACCGATAGTCTTGGTATTCATCGAGATGTGTTGGGAACAGAGAGGCGGCCTCGCACGTGCTCCTTCAACCAGGTCACCAGATCGGAGAGTTGAACGTCAACTTGTTCTCCGGCCTCCATATCGCGCACGCTTGCTACACCGGAGGCGAGTTCGTTCTCCCCCAGGATGACGGCGTAGTGGGCGGCTCGTTTACCGGCTTCGCGGAGCTGGCTTCTCAACCCCCGGTCGCCATGTGAGATCCAGGCGCTCACGTCCTCGGTGCGCAGGGCGTAGGTTAGCTCTAGGGCTTTCCGCTTGGCTGGCGCGCCCAGGTGGACCAGGAAGACGGCTGGGGATGGGATAGGGGGCGCCTCGACGTCTAGCTCTTGCATCACCAGGATGATCCGTTCCATCCCGGAGCCAAACCCGACGCCGGGGGTCGGAGGCCCGCCCAGCAATTCGGCCAGTCCGTCGTAGCGTCCACCGCCGCAGACGGCGGACTGGGCGCCGATCCCGGCGGCCCACACTTCAAAGACGGTCTTGGTGTAATAGTCCAACCCTCGCACCAGGAGGTGGTTGATGGTGTAGCGGCGTTCCAGCAGCTCCAGGTACTGGCGCAGGGCGGCGAAATGGGCCTCACACTCGGGGCACAGGTGATCGGCGATGTGGGGCGCGGCGGCGATGATGGGCTGGCACTGTTTCGATTTGCAGTCGAGCACCCGCAGGGGGCTCCGTTCCAGCCGGCGGTGGCAGTCGTCGCAGGCCTGGGCATACCGCTCGTCATAGTAGGCCTTGAGCAGGGATACGTACTGGGGCTTGCACTGGGGACAGCCGGTCGAGTTCAACTGGAAGGCCAGGTCACGAAAGCCCAGGTCGGCGTACAGGTCCCAGGCCAGCAGCATCACCTCCAGGTCGGCGATGGGGTCCTGCTCGCCGAGGATTTCCACGTTGAACTGGGTGTGCTGGCGGTACCGACCAGCCTGGGGGCGCTCGTAGCGGAAGATGGGCCCAAAGGTGTAGAGCTTGACCGGCTGGGACCGGACGTGCATCCCATTTTCGATGTAGGCGCGCACGATGCCGGCGGTGAATTCGGGCCGTAGTGTGATGGGGCTGCCCCCTTTGTCCTCGAAGGAGTACATTTCCTTGTCCACGATGTCGGTCCCGGCTCCGACCCCGCGGGCAAAGACCTCGGTCGTCTCAAAGATGGGCACGTCCATGCGCTCGAAGCCGGCCAGTTCTGCCAGGTGGCGGGCCCGGCTGCGGACGTGATACCAATAGGGTTGTTCCTCCGGTAATATGTCTAACGTGCCGGTGGGGCGTTGATATTGGGGCATATGGTTCCTCCAGATTGTGGTTGACTCAGATTATAACTCAACGCTTGCCCTTGCACAAATAAAGACCCACAGCTTTGGACTGTGGGTCGGAGTGCACCGGTGGCGGCGGAGCTATGGGTAGGGACAGGTCTGATAGTCCGCGCCCAGGATCAGGCGGAAGCCGTGTTCGGCGCTGGGATCGGGCTGGTGGATCACCTGGCTGTCCGAGAGGCCAAAGGTCTGTTGGAGGTAATCGGCCCCGCTGCCCTTGACGCGGCTGTCAAAGATGATCAACTCGGTCTTGGCATAGTCGTGCCGTTCCGCCTGGCCGACCGTGGTCGGGAACCCGATCCGGTATAGCCGGTCGGCGGCCAGCCAGGCCCAGCCGGGGTTTGGGGTGCCGTTCCACACCTCGACGGACCTGTACACGCGGTTCAGGCGGGCCTGGGGTGGGGGGGCCATCGCCTCGGCCAGGATGGGCTGGACGTTCTCCCAGACGGGCAGGAAGACGGCTCCGCCGTAAGGGGTCGTCCACGGGATGACGGCGCCGGTGGCGATGTTGTAAAAGCGCACGTTCTGTTCGTCCAGTGTCAGGGCGATGCGGGCCAGATCAACAAGTTCGGGGAGTGTTAGGTCGGTCTTGACCACATCCTGGCTCTGTTTCCACAACTCGGGCACCCGGGTGAGTATGCCGACATCCCGCCCCTTGCGCCACAGGGCCTGGAGCACCTGCTGCTGGCGGCGCTCGCGGGAAAAGACGCTGGTGGTGAGCCGCGAGCGGGCGTACCAGAGGGCGGTCTCACCGTCCATATGGTGCATGCCCGGCTCCATCGTGAGGATGGGATAGTTCCCGTTCTCGTCCGGATAGGGCCAGTGGTCGCTGAGGCGGCAGTGGACTGGAATGTCCACCCCGCCCACGGTGTCCACGATGCCGATCAAGCCATCAAAGTCGGTGCGCGCGTAATAGTCTATGCGGATACCCAGGTTGTAGAGCAAGGTGTCGCGCAGCAGTGCCGGTCCGCCGCCCTCGTGCTCGTAGGCGTCGCCGTAGAAATCGGCAAAGTTGATGCGGCTCATCCAGAACCCCGGAATGTAGACGTAGAGATCGCGGGGGATGGAGATGACCGAGACGGTCTTGCTCTCCCGTTGGATGGAGACGATCTGGACGACGTCGGTGTGCCATTCGGTCCAGTCCTCCCGCTGATCGCTGCCCAGAACGACGATGTTGATGGCGTCGGCGGCCACCGGCACGGGCTGGACGGGCATGGGAATGAGGAGGGTGGTGGAGGGGACATAGGCCCGGGGCC